>JASGUW010000108.1 GCA_030055235.1 Bacillota bacterium | reverse complement strand
GTAATCCAAAAAACCATTTGGATTACAGCCTATCTTGACCACGGAAGGCCTGATTCTGGTCAAAACAGCGTGTAATCCAAAAAACGATTTGGATTACAGCCTACTTTGGCCACGAAAGCCCTGTCTCTGGTCAAGATCAAGAGTTTTACAAAAAGGATTTTGTATTTCTCCTCATCTTGACCTCAAAGGAGCGGTTTCTGGTCAAGATCGAGAGTTTTACAAATAGAATTTTGTATTTCTCCTCATCTTGACCACAAAGGACCGGTTTCTGGTCAAGATCGAGAGTTTTGCAAAAAAGATTTTGTATTTCTCTTCATCTTGACCACAAAAGACCGGTTTCTGGTCAAGATCGAGAGTTTTGCAAAAAGGATTTTGTATTTCTCCTCATCTTGACCACGAAGGGACTGTTTCTGGTCAAGATCAAGAGTTTTACAAATAGAATTTTGTATTTCTCTTCATCTTGACCACGAAGGAGGTCGCGTACGCCGCTGCACGGCGTACAGGTCGCAACACGACACGCAGGGTCAAAACAAGATGAATGCCAAAAAAATTGGATTACTCGTCATCCTGACCACAGAAGGGCTACGCACAGACCGATGCGATAGTGCTGTAATTTGCAGCATTCTTTGTTTTCCAGGGCAAAATGAACATCCAGAGTAAAAAGAGTCTGGATCGCGCAGGGCATTCCTCGATACGGGTCAGATCATGCCAGTAGCTTTCGCTGCTCGCCGCCGTTTTGCATTCTTTTCTTTAATCTGCCTTCCATTGCAACGGCAAAAATTACTGCTGCAAATGGAGACGTAATCTGCAACCACTTCAAGCGCAGGTCACACGGTAACTGTGGAACGCTTGAAAAAAGCTTTACTCATCATGACAAAGCAGGCACGCACGCTCTTACAACACGCCAGGTCCAGCTCGCTCTAAGACTGCACTATTCCAGATTCTGATGGGTGCATGGTGACACATTCGAGGTTAACTCAAAAAATGATGTGCTTCCCTGCAGTGTGTACAACCGGAAATCCGCACTTCACTGAGCAAACTCGGTGCGGGTTATGTTCAAAATCCTCGGTCCCTTCCGCGTTCCCGTCCTATCACAAAGCCACGCACCCAACCACGAACCCGACCATGCACCCGACCACGCTCTCCGCCGCCAGTCAATCACCAAACGCCCGGCCAGCTTCATACCCACTTTGAACCAGCCGAGCCGGAACACAATAATTCCACAACTAAGTGGCCTTAAATGTGCAGATTCAACGGCTCGGGACGCTATAGGCGGCGTCTGACAGAAATTTTACATAAACGTTGCCCCTACTCCACAAGCTTCCGCTATAATGATAGGAGTTATCCACTTTGCTGCTTTGGCAGTGAGGCACAAGCACCGCCTGCCGCTCGGCTGGCATACAGAAACTGGGAGGTCCCGAAACGATGAAAACTGCGAAAATCGCACAGATCCGCGCTCGCGAGATCATGGACAGCCGCGGCAATCCGACTGTCGAAGTTGATGTCCTGACCGACTGCGGCGCCCTGGGTCGCGCTGCCGTCCCCTCCGGCGCTTCGACCGGCGCTTTCGAGGCCGTTGAGCTGCGTGACGGCGACAAGTCCCGTTATGGCGGCAAAGGCGTGCTGAAAGCCGTTGCCCACGTCAACGACGACATCGCCCCCGCCCTGATCGGCTGGGATGTCAGTGATCAGTACGGCATCGACCAGAAGATGATCGAGCTGGACGGCACGGAGAACAAGGCAAACTTCGGCGCCAACGCCATCCTCGGCGTTTCGCTGGCCGTGGCGAAGGCAGCCGCGATCACGCAGGGCGTCAGCCTCTGGTCCTACCTCGGCGGTGTACGCGCCCACGTCCTCCCAACCCCGATGATGAACGTCATCAACGGCGGCAAGCATGCCGACAACTCCGTCAACATGCAGGAATTCATGATCATGCCGGTGGGCGCTACCAGCTTCCGTGAGGCTCTGCGCTGGTCGGCCGAAGTCTTCCACACGCTGGCGAAGATCCTGAAGGCGGACGGCTACAGCACGGCTGTCGGTGATGAGGGTGGCTTTGCCCCGAACTTTGAGAACGACGAACAGCCGCTCGCCTATCTGGTGAAGGCCATTGAAGCTGCCGGCTTCAAGCCCGGTGACGACTTCATGATCGCCATGGACCCCGCCATGACCGAGCTCTATGAAGAGGCGAAGGCCAACGGCCGTGAGGGCGAGTACTACTTCTGGAAGTCCGACAAGTACATGACCCGCGACGAAGTCATCGCCTACTGGGAGGAAATGGTCGACAAGTATCCGATCATCTCCATTGAGGACGGCCTGGCTGAGGATGACTGGGAGGGCTGGGAGGCTCTGACAGAGGCCATCGGCGATCGCGTCCAGCTGGTTGGCGACGACCTCTTTGTCACCAATTCCAAGCGTCTGGCCCGCGGTATTGAGACCGGCGCCGCCAACTCCATCCTGATCAAGGTCAACCAGATCGGCACCCTGACCGAGACACTTGAGGCCATGGAGATGGCCGACCAGGCCGGCTACACGGCCGTCGTGTCGCACCGCTCCGGTGAGACCGAGGATGTCACCATCGCCGACATCGTGGTCGCCACGAATGCCGGCCAGATCAAGACCGGTGCCCCCTCGCGCTCGGACCGCGTCGCGAAGTACAACCAGCTGCTGCGCATTGAGGAAGAGCTCGGCGGACGCGCCACCTACCTGGGCCGCGACAGCTTCAACGTCTGATCCCACCGGCGCCCTTAGCGCATAACTGACAAAACGCGAAGGCCCCCGGCTCCCCAGCCGGGGGCTTTTGAGCAGGAGGAGATATACCTGATGACCCATCCCAGGCTTCCGACCCGATACCACAATGTCGATGTCTGCGTCGTCGGCGGCGGACTCGCCGGCATCGCCGCGGCCATCTCCGCCGCCCGCCACGGCGCCCGCTGTCTCATCGTGCAGGACCGCCCCATGTTTGGGGGCAACTCCTCCTCAGAGGTACGCATGTGGGTTTCCGGTGCCCGTGGCCCGGGCAACCGCGAAACCGGCATCCTGGAAGAGATCGCCCTGGAAAACCTGCGCCGTAATCCGCACAAGAACTTTTCGGTCTGGGACTCCATCCTCTATGAAAAAGTACGTTTTCAGCCCGGCCTTGACTATCTCCTCAACACCAGCTGCTTCGACGCTGAGATGGCGGAAGACCGCATCCACAGCATCCGTTGCTGGCAGCTGACCACACAGACCTTCCATGAGATCCAGGCCCGCTTTTTCATCGACTGTTCCGGCGACTCCATCCTGGCCCCGCTGACGGGCGCTCCCTGGCGCCATGGCCGCGAAGGCCAGAGTGAATATGGCGAAGACATCGCACCGCCGGCAGCTGACAGCCGCACCATGGGCAGCTCCTGCCTGATCCAGCTGCGGGAGACAAACGACAAGCGTCTCTTTGTCGCCCCCGACTGGGCGCTTGACGTCACAGCGGACAACAGCCGCCACCGCCCCGCCGATCCCAGGCAGCAGGGCGAAAACTTCTGGTATCTTGAGCTCGGCGGGGACCGCGACACGATAGCGGACGCAGAAGAGATCCGCGACGAGCTGCAGGATCTCGGCTGGGGCTTCGCAAACTTCATTAAAAACCGCAAGCCCTGGCGGGACGCCATGCGCAACTATGATGTCGACTGGATCGGCATGCTGCCCGGCAAGCGCGAGTCGCGCCGCTACATCGGTGCCCATGTCATGACCCAGCATGATGTCCGCGCGGGCGGGCGCTTCCCAGACATCGTCGCCTACGGCGGCTGGCCGATGGACGACCACCATCCGGCGGGCTACCGCACCCCGGCCGCGCCGACGATCTTCCACCCCGCCCCTTCGCCCTTCGGCATTCCCTGGCGCTGCCTCTATTCCGTGGCGGTGCCGAACCTGCTCTTCGCCGGCCGCAACATCAGCGTCACCCATACGGCGATGAGCTCGACCCGCGTGATGGCCACCTGCGCCCTGCTGGGTCAGGCCGCCGGCACCGGCGCCGCTCTGGCCCTCCGCCACGGCTGCGATCCGGCGACGATCGGGGAACGGCACATCACCGAGCTGCAGCAGGCCCTGCTGACGGACGATGCCTGGCTGCCGGGGCTGACGCGGACGATCCCGGAACTGTCACAGACGGCGGATTATGTTGTCATGCATGCGAAGTCCGCCACCTCTCCCGCCGTCCTGCGCGACGGCCACGACCGCCCGGACGCCGCTGCGAGCCACCTCTGGACGGGCTCGCTCGGTTCCGTGATTGAGATGCGTTTTTCCAAACCGGAGACAATCCATCAGATCCGTATGGTCTTTGACAGTGATCTTGAACGCGAAACTCTGCCCGCGGCCGAGCGACGCCTCAATCGTTCGATGGAGTCCATCTACCGCCTTAATCAGCCGGCGCTCTATCTCCCGCATACGCTTATCCGCTCCTGGCAGCTCGAGCTCGTGAGACCGGACGGCAGTGCCACAGTCATCGCCAGCGAAGACAGAAACAGCCGCCGCCTGGTTCTGCTGCGCCCGGACAGCCCCTGGTCAGGGGCTGTGGCGGTCCGCCTGAGCCTGCTTGAAAGTTGGGGTTGCCGTGAAGCCCGTCTCTTTTCCTTCGATGTCAGCTGAATTCCGGGCGGCGCGGGCCGCCGATCTCGAATCCCTCGTCGCCTTCTACGACGACATCATTGACTGGCTGGATGCCACGACGAACTACCCGCGCTGGATCCGCGGCGTCTATCCCGCCGCCGACTATCTTGGCGCGGCCATTCGGGCGGGCGAGCTCTTCCTTCTGGAAGAGGACGGACGCATTCTGGCGGCGGGCGGACTCAACCATGATGTGCCGCCTGGCTATGAAACAGTGGACTGGGGTGTTGAGGCGCGTCCGGATGAGATCTACGCCATCCACGCCTTCGGCACCCACCCGACGGCGATGGGGCGGGGCGCCGGGTCGCGCCTCGTCGCGGAGCTGGTCGAGCTGGCGCGGCGACGCGGCATGCGGGCCATCCGCCTCGACGTCATCGCCGGCAACGAGCCGGCCCGCGCCTTCTACCGGCGCGCAGGCTTCGCGGAACGAAGTAACAGCAGGCTCTACTACAAGGACACGGGCTGGGAGAGTTTTACGCTGCTCGAATATGTACTTTAAGCGCGTGTTGTCAGCCTCATAGAAAGCGACGGGGGCAAAGCGGCAGGCACAAGGTCGCAAGACATAGAGATTTGAGTGTTTCGGTCTTTTCATGGGCAATCGCCAGAGAAAGGACTACTTGAGTTCTGGGTGTTGCTTGGAAAAGGATGATTTCGCAGGGCTTGCTTCTGTAAAAAGCCTCAGATTATCCCATTGCCACCTTCGCCGTGTGTAATTCCTTTATCTGTTTCGAGATCGATACGAGTACTGAAATTTCATTTAGGACCAAAGATCCCGTTCTAAATGGCAAAGATGGCCGGAATAGATAACCTGCCCAATATCTTTGGAGCAACTGGTGGTGCAGCACCGCCGCTTTTTTTCTCAAAGCGGCGGCAAACGAATCGATTAAAAGCTGCCAGATTGTGCGGGCGGTATATGGCGCGGTGCTCAGAACGTCGTGTATAAAAATGACGATTCTGCCCCACGGAGCAGGCAAATATCGAATTTTTGCCTGCTGCTTCAGGGGGCAGCCGGGAAATGCCAGCATCCTTACATCAGACAACACATCAAATAGAGTCTTTCTACTGTAACGCGTATCAAATTCGAATTTTATGGTCCGGATTAGATTCCTTTGATCGAAAAGTTCAATTTGTACTTTTGACAGTTTTGCCGTGTCCATCAAAGTCATCTGCGGAGCCTCCGATTTTGACAAAAACCCTTGTTGTGTCAGCAGAAAGTGACACAACTCCAAAAGTTGGCAAATCCGCCCTCGATTTTGACAAAAACCCTTGTTGTGTCAGCAAAAGGTGACACAACTCCAAAAGTTGGCAAATCTGCCGCCGATTTTGACAAAAACCCTTGTTGTGTCAGCAAAAGGTGACACAACTCCAAAAGTTGGCACACGGATAGGCTAGAGGTACCGGATCTCACAGCTATCCCCTCTAAATATTACACGAGGCGTGTACAAAAAAGTCGATATTGCCCCGGAAGCGGGCAATATCGGAAAATTTGCTCAAGGCGGTGCAGTCCATACAGAAGGGCAAAGCACAAAATGCCCGCTTTTACAGGTCCAAAATCTTTGTTATAGCTGCCGCAGCACAGCGATCGAATGACTACGCAACGCCAGGACACCCGCAAGCTGCATCCAACACCAGTCAGCAGGCGGCTGCTGTTGTGATAAGAGCAGCCGCCGACCAATCAAACATCTCAAATGCGCAGAGACGGCACCAGAGCTTCCTTCACGTCAAAACGTTCGCAGAGCAGGTGGCCATTGTCGTCGCTGCCAAGGCCGGCACAGCCCCCAAGCCAGGTCTTCTCCACCCGGCAGCCCAGACTCTGTCTCTCCCCTGCTGCATTCGTGGCGACAGCCTCCAGTCTGTCCCCCGACAGCTCCAGCTGAAGTGTCAGGCGATCGCCGACAGCCCAGTCGAAAGCCGTAGCGGCGAGCGTCTCGTATTCTCCCATTTTCCGCTCGAGACGCAGTTCACCGGGATATAGCGAAAGAGCCAGGCAGCGCTCGGCACCCTGAACCGCGGCCAGGAGGCGATAGACACCGGGAAGCTGCGGAACGAGGACTGTCTCCAGCGTCCCGCCTGTCCAGCGATGATCGCCGCAGTAAGCTTCGGCACGGCCAGCACCGGAAAGGTGCAGACCATCCGTCTCCTGCCGCAGCAGACCGCGGAAGCGCGACCAGCCGTTGACACCGCGATAGTCGTTCGCCTCCTGCGTGAACAGAAGGCTTGTGCTGGCACTGCCATCCACGGCAATATCATCCATCCAGACGGCCAGCTCCTCCTGGTCCTCCAGCGGAATCAGCTCAAGGCCAAAACTGTCAACAATGCGATCGTCGCCCACGGGAATCGTCCAGCTGACCAGGCTCCAGTCTGCTGTCAGCTCCTGCTCGGGACCCGCGACCCATTCATAGGAAACCCGTGCTGCCGCACCACGTCCATCAGGGCGCTCCGACGAGCGCAGGCGGATGACAATCCGGGCACTGACCCTGGCTCCGACACCTGTGCAGGCGAAGGCTCTGATCTCCTGACCGGGATAGAGCTGCGGTGAAATCTCTGGACGATAGCCGCGGCCGGCGAAATCCTCCAGGCCATAGAAACTGCGACGCACCACCCGCAGCCTCTCCCCTGCCACGGCACCAGATACCCTAAGACCAAGCGAACGCCCGCCCGTATGAGCCCGTTCCCGGCTGTTGCCAAGTTCCGCACCGGCGACACGGAGATAATTGCGCGGCGAACTCTCTTCGCCATCCGCCGGCACACCTTTCAGTGCATCCGCCGGTGCATCCGGACGTTCGAGCTCAAAACCCTGGGTCGAAGTGGGGAACTCAAAATGGCAGAGGCCGGCTTCGGCCACACTTTCGGCCCCCTCCGCCGACAGAAGCAAACGATCCCAGGGAGCCGGCAGCCGGTAGTCACCCAGCCGGGCGGCCATGCGGATCAGGTAGGCGGCAAAGGCCGTCGCATCCTGAACGTTGCGCGATCCCAGTACGGAGGAGGCGATGGTCTGGTCATGGACCGGAACGATCCAACGCTCGTAGTCAATACCGTCCAGACCGACCAGAACCCCCATGATGCAGGCCAGGTTGCCGACATTACAGTCAGTGTCCCAGCCGCAGAGGTTCGCGATGCGGATCGTGCGGTCGAAGTCGCCCTCTCCGTAGAGCAAAGCCAGCACGATGATGCCGCTGTTTGGCAGGATGTGGCAGCCGCCGCCGTGGCGGTCGTAGCCATGCTCGGCCCGCAGCCGGCGGAAGGCAGCTGTCCAGTCACCGGGCAGCTCACGGTGGTAGGAGCGGACGGCGGCTACGAGCTTCGCGTAAGCGCTCTCTGCCGGAATCTGCTCCAGCGCCCTATCCAGAAGACGGTTGATGTCGCGCTCGACAAAGGCCAGGCTGATCAGGCTGGCGATGAAGACACCGCCATGAACTCCGTCACCTCCGTGGGTGACCGAAGCCGCCGCGCGCGCCAGACGCGCTGCCAGTTCCGGATTACCGGGTGCCACCAGCCCCCAGCCGTCGATAAAAATCTGACCGCCGATCTGCTCGGCCACCGTTGGACCGTTCTGCTCGATGGAGCCGCTACGCGGCGCGGGAATACCTGAGCGCAGGTTGAGATAGGCGGTGTGCTCCGTTGAAATGCCATAACCGCCCCACCAGAAAAAGCCATGCTCGTAGGGAGCATAGTTCAAAAGGGCATGGGCGACATCCTGGGCCGTGAGTTCCTCCACCCGACCACCGACCGCGCTGAGGTCATGAAGAGCGCGCATGAAAAACAGAGGTCCATTGATGTCGTCATCTGCGCCGAAGACATCGTAGCGATCTATGAAACCCGGCGTGTCACGATGCGCTGCCATGACACGCTCATGCTCCCAGCCTTCGACCGGAGCGCCCAGGCGAACTCCGATCAGCTTGGCAAGCCAGCCGGCGTAGATGCGTTCGATCCAATCCTGAGGAAATATCTGCATGCTGCTGTAACCTTCTTTCTGACTTTTCCGGCAGTTGCCGGGCTGCCCCGGACTGGTGATACCATAGCATTTTATGGCCAAAGGAACAGCTGTTTTGTGCAGGTTAGCGCATAGGGACATAGCATTTCTGGTTTTCTGCTCATTGACAGAAGGGTTCAGATATCGCTATTCTGTGCAAAAGTGTCAAAGGAGCCGGGATTATGACGAATCAGATCAAGTTGAGTAAGCGTTCATATGAGGAAAAACTGCGCGAATTGCAGATTGAACTCGTCAATCTGCAGGAGTGGGTCAAGAAGGAGGGGCTGCGTGTTGTCGTCCTCTTCGAGGGACGTGATGCTGCGGGTAAAGGCGGCACCATCAAGCGCATCACTGAGACTCTTAATCCCCGCGTCTGCCGCGTGGTAGCACTGGCCACCCCGACCGAGCGTGAGACGACGCAATGGTACTTCCAGCGCTATGTCACCCACCTGCCGGCTGCCGGTGAGATTGTTCTCTTCGACCGCAGCTGGTACAACCGCGCCGGCGTTGAGCATGTCATGGGTTTCTGCACAGAGGAGCAGTACCAGGACTTCCTGCGCTCCTGCCCCTACTTTGAGCTGATGCTGATCCGCTCGGGCATTATCCTGATCAAGTACTGGTTCTCCGTAAGTGAGGAGGAGCAGATCCGCCGCTTCCAGAGCCGCATCGACGACCCCACCCGCCGCTGGAAGATCAGCCCGATGGATCTTGAATCCAGGCGCCGCTGGGTCGACTACTCGATCGCGAAGGATGCGATGTTCACCTACACCGATACCAAGCAGTCGCCGTGGTATGTTGTCGATGCCGACTACAAGCGCAATGCCCGCATCAACTGCATCTCCCATCTGCTCTCCATGATCCCCTATGAGGTGATCGAACGCCCGCACATCGAACTTCCGGATCGCGACGACTCGAAGGCCTACATGCGCCCGCCGGTCGAAGAGCAGACCTTTGTCCCTGATGTGGCGTCGGAGCTGGCTAAGGAAGAACTCGCCGCTGCTGAGGTCAAGGCGAGCGCCAAGGCCGCCGCCAAGGCGGAAAAAGCCGCCGCCAAGGCCGCTGCCAAGGAAGCCAAGGCTGCCGCCATGGCGGAGCAGGCCGCAGATGACGTGGACGAGTTTGTGGAGGATCCTGAAGACTGAGAATTCGCCTCCGGCAGCAGACCCGCTTTTCGCAGCCGGGTCGCTCAGGCGGATACCAGGCACAGACAGTCAAGAGGGCTCGAGCCGAATGGCCGAGCCCTTTCTGTTTCTCATCCAGTCACTGCTCATCTCAAGCTATGGCTCTCCGCTAAGCGCCGTTCCCCTCTCCGCCTGCTTCCTCCTCCGCATCCGCCGCAGACGTTGTTACCAGCTCCAGACTGCTCGAACGAACATCCTGCCGCACACTGCTCTGCCGGTACTTCTCTTCCCAGACTAGAAGCTCATCCAGCTGCTCGCGGACAGCCCGATAGACGGACACATAGGCGTCGACCACCTCCGGGCAGGGACGTTCAAAGCGAGGCGCTGCGAAGAAGGTCTCACGACCGAGCCTTTCGGACACTGGCAGAGACACCGGCGGGACAGGATCAGAAGAGGTGCGGAAGCTGCCACCCTGCAGGAAGAGGCGCGCCTGGTGCAGACGCCCATAACCGCAGTAGCCCGCCGTCAGTCCCTCAGCGCTCAGGATCGCCAGCAGGCTGTCAAGCTTCAGGCCCCCGAGCTGTTCACTGTCATAACGCATATAGTGGTAGCTGTAGACACGGCGCGTCCCCGGCACCCCGCGCTGCGGCACCAGATAACCCAGATCGGCGACCTTCTGCTCAAGCTCCAGACCCTGGCTGTCACGCAGGTGATTCAGCTCATCGAGTGTCTCCAGACGGCCGAGCGCCAGTGCCATCGCCAGTGGATGCGGACGGAACTTGTTCCCCAGCCCGGTCAGCCAGTACTGTCGATACGGTGAATCCACAGGCAGCTCCTGCAGGCGGTCGTAAAAGCCCAGCGCCAGCGCCCGCTCGTAGAGCTCGCGCTCCTTCGTCACCAGGACGCCGCCTTCGCCACCCGGCAGGGTCTTCGTCCCCTGCAGGCTGAAACATCCGACATCACCCGCCAGGCCGACATGCTGTCCCCGCCAGCGGGCGCCGTGGGCATGGGCCGCGTCCTCAATGACGCGGACACCGCGGGGCTTCGCCACAGCGAGGATCGCCTCCATGTCACAGACAGAGCCCCAGGTGTGAACCACGATCAGGGCCCTGGTACGCGGCGTGATGCGGCCCCGGATATCCCCGGCGTCGGCCAGCCAGGTCACCGGATCGACATCGTAAAAGACCGGAACCGCCCCCAGCAGGAAGGGCAGCGTTGCAGAGGCCCAGAAGGTATAGGAGGGTACCAGAACCTCGTCACCGGGCTCCACGCCGACGGCGTAGAGCGCGGCCAGCAGAGATGAGGTACCGCTGTTGCAGGCAATGACATGGGGACTACCGACATAGTCGCCAAAGGCCTTTTCAAAACGCCCGACCACCGGATTGAGGGAAATCTGACCGGAATCCAGGACTTCATTGACCAGGCGCCGTCCCGTCTCATTGACAACGGGAACACTGACAGAGGGCGAACCCGCGCTCAGGATAGGCTCACCTCCAAGTACAGCCAAACGTTTCATGATCAGCTTCCTCCTATGCATGGGACTGGCATCAGCTTATCACGAATCGTCATGGCTGCGGTCGGGAGTCACCAATTACACATTTATGCGAAGTACGGCCTCATTCCCGTTATTCTGCGGGCTGCGAAAGCGGCGGATGAAAAAGCCGCCGATCCCAGGTGAAGATTTTAGCCTCCTTCAACGCTCGTGAATTCTAATATTTATTAAGCCGGGTCGCTTATTATTATGTATTTGTTGTTAAATGATATTCTTTACCGATAATCATTGCTTTTGAATCTGATCCATGACCTATTTCATTGGTAAATGCGATTGGCAAATCATCTGTCACATAGTTTTTCAGCAATTCTTGAATCGTTGGCCGGTATTTTGCTTTCTGCATTTTGGTAAATGTTCCCAGTAAAACACCTGTTACCTGATCAAAGACGTTCATTTGTTTTAACTGACTCAGGTAAGTAATCATCTGCGGAACCAGCCCGCCATATGACTCTAGAAATAAAATTTTATCGTGCATATCAGGCCAATATTCTGTGCCAGCCAACTTTAAGAGACAGCGGATATTGCCACCTACGACAACACCTCTCATCTCAGATTGTTGAATAAAACTATATGAAAAGTTATACAAATCAAACTCATTCCCAAGAATAGAATTTTTAAAATATTTAACTTGATTATCTGAGTCTGACTGTATCAGGTTTCTTATTTGATAGAGAACTGAGGATTTATTTGTTTTAGCATATATGGCATTAATGATGGTTGTGAGATCACTGTAGCCATAAAATTTCGTCTTAGTTCCAGAGATTATTTTGTAATCCAGATAAGGTAAGATTTCATTTGCAATATCACCACCTGAAATATCAAAAATAGCTTTAACATTTTCATCCTGGAAAAGTTGCATGAGTTCTTTTGCTTTAGCTTTTGGAGATCCATTAATTCCATTTTCCAGTTCATAGATATAATTTCCCCATACAGGAATCAAGCCTAAGTCTTTAATTCTTGCATCCAGCTTCTCCAATTTGTTTCTATAAGAAAGCAGTTGACCATTAGAGCAAGATACAATACCTATTTTATCATTTCTGTTCATTTCATTACCCTATAAATTGCCTTATAAATTGTATTTATCTCCCATTACTTATCATATTTCTTATTGAGAGGGGGTCAACAGTATCACTGAGGTATCGTCAACAACGATACAAAAGTACAACAAGTCATACTGCTTGACTTGGAAAGGAGAAAACGCTCCTCCCACCCCCTAAAGGGAGTGGGTTTCCTTGCCTAAACTAAAGATATGCAAAAATTACTTCTAAAGTCTTCATTTCATTTTTGAAAATATTGTTCAATCAAACGTTCTACAACAAGATCAGGCGGGGCATTATTCATCTGAAATTTTAACTCGATTTTTTTGAAGGAATTACTGTAGAATTTGATATCTTCACGGATGTCGTTTAAGTAATAATCCCTGTGAGCCTCCCTGTACTCTTCTGAATCTTCGTAAATCTGGTCATTTTCATCCGTGAAAATGAGCCTATTTAAAATATTCTCCGGTTCGTCCTGAAGCTCAATCGCTATTACATCCGGCCGCTGAATATATTTATTGAAGCACCTGGAATAAGACATCGGTGTTACAGAAATGACTTTGTCTCCATTTCGAGCAAGAAGCTGCCCTATGATTCCACCTCTGATTCTATCCCTTTCATACCTGCCGAATGCGTTAATAAATTTCTCGATTGTTGTATTGAACTGTGTTATGACTTCCTCATCAATATCATAAAAATCATAAGCCAGTTTCTGTGCCAAAAGTATGCCGGTTGTCGTCTTCCCAACACAGGGCACTCCAAATATAATTACATCCTGAATTCCCGTAATTTTATAGTATACGATCCCCACTCGCCTCTTTAGCCAGGGAGCCGTCAGCCCAACTCTACTTTCAGCGCCTTCAGGATCTGCTTTTGCTTCTTGGTTAGCGTCAACAATTGCGCCTTATTCCTACCGTGTAATTCCTGGATCCTTTCCAATTGGCCGACAGCCTGCTTAAGGGTTGTCTTTTTGATTTCAGGATCTGCTTTGATCAGCTGCAGCATGGTACAGCGCACGATTAAGGAAACGAAGGCGACAAAGAGCTTTCCTTCGGTGCTTTGCACATGGTGTGTACGCATGCGCCGATAATCCAAACCGTTTTTTAACTGGTCAAATGCTTTCTCAACAACATCTTTATTTCTGTACAGGGTTAAGGCTTCCTCCGCAGATATATTCAGATCCGTGGAAAACAATGCGAAATAGCCGAGCTTCGTTTTGAGCGCATCGATTTTCTCGTAGTCCAACTCAAAATCCAGCTCTCGTTGACCCATCGCCTCAACTCTAAAATATTTGCTTTGACTCGGCTTGAGTTTCTTCTGTTTCTGCAATAAGCCGAGCTCCTCTCTTTTGCGTTCGATATCCGCATAAAGGCTCTTCTCTTCCACGGCCGCCTTCTCCTGATCATAGTAGAAATGCACTTTGATCGGTATTCCGAAATAATCGGCATCGATGCTGCGTCCATAGAGTTCCAGAGAACTGAGATATTCACGGGAGGAAAAGGGCGTTTGAATGACCTGAGACAGAAGGCTTTTATAGAGTTTTAGGTGCGCTGAAAGCGAACATAAGGCACTGTAGCCTTCCTCAACTACTAATTTGATATTGTCTTCCGTCAACATGCCCTGATCCATCACAAAACGCACATTTTCAAGCCTGA
Organism: Bacillota bacterium; assembly: GCA_030055235.1. Taxonomy (GTDB): domain Bacteria; phylum Bacillota; class Clostridia; order Saccharofermentanales; family Fastidiosipilaceae; genus JAEZYR01. The sequence continues at coordinate 1,674 of JASGUW010000108.1, read as the reverse complement.
GAACCTGACAGTGGGCCAGCATGGCGGGAAAATACGATTTGTCCACTATGCTGCCCGAGTAGACCCTGTAGAGCAGGGGCATGCGTGAGTTCTGTCCGTAATGTAAACCAAGGTTGATCTGCGCCAATTTCTCTCCATCGCGGTTATAGCCCCGCTCAGCCCGACCGTCCTGTTCGCTGTACGTAGAGATGGAGGTAACATCGTAGACAATGTAGTCGTTGTTCAGGTATTTCCGGCTCCACATTTCAAAAAAGGCACTGCGCTCATGCTCCGTAATCTGGGCAAAGAAGCGACTGATCTCCTGAGAGCTCAGAGCGACCAGATCTTTCTTCACATGTGCGTCATACCAATCCGGATACCCCATCATGACGTTTCCCTCGGCAAGCATGTAGGAGGCCAGCGAGAGAATGGTCCTCGTATGTTCCTCCGAGAAAACGGCGGAGAGCGTTTCCGTCAAGCCGACTCGTTGCGCAATATCGCTAAACACCGCCAATAAACCGAGTGATAGTACCGCAGTAGGAGGAGCTTGATCGGGAAAGAGCTCAAAGTAATTGCGGTTAGGAATTAACATACCAGTCTCGTTGTCCAGCTTCCCGATGCTCATTTCGTCAGAAGTGGGCTGCCCTCTTTCATTTCGATAGGCCCTGAGGGTGTAGTAAACGTAGCGCGTATCCCCTCTCCCTTTTTTATAGGTGATTCTTTTGTCCGGCAACGGCACAAGATTCAACATATCGCACAACCTCCCGTATACTACTATTATAGTATGCTTTAAGAAGCAAAAAGCAAGAGCCATCTGCTATGAAAAAGCCGACAACTCTTGCGTTCTAGATGCTTTCGAGGGGCATTACGCTGGGTATACTATAAATTCACGGGAATTGGGGGTATCTCCAGTCTGCCTGCCAGCTCGAGAGCCCGTTTCGGCTCAAAGGTCTGATAAAGAGATGCAATTGTATGCGTGTTGAGGTTATCCATAACAAGAACCACCTTCTTTGCAGATGGGTATTGTGTATCAAGCAACCATGCAATCTTCCCTGCCCAATCCTCTCTGGTGCGGCGTTCTAGAGCCTGAGCATGACGCCAACCGTTAAGAGGTTCCGTAAACATGAAGATAGACGCTGTTCCATTGCGAATATACTCATTGTCCTCATACTCAATCCTGCCGTCTTTCGAGCGAAAACTCTTTCTGGCATTGGCGAGCATTTGCACCGGCTTCTCGTCCATACAGATCACAGGATACTCTTCGTCGTATGGTCTACTGTACACGGTCAGAACATCCTCCATCGCAGCAACAAATGCAGCATTATGTTCTGGCGGTATGCACCAGCACTTTTTCAGATGAGGCTTAAATTCGTTTTTTTAGAACACGGGCCACGGTCATATGGGACAGTGACTCTACGTAATTCAACTCAACACATTTGTCTGCCAGCAATCGAACACTCCAGCGTTCATATCCGTCTGGAGGTTCACTGCAGGCCAGCGCAATAATACGCGCTTCGACATCACCGGTTACTTTTGCTGGTACCGGAGGAGTATTGCGCTTTTTCCTTTTGAGCGTTGCTTCAAGACCCTCATTCGTATAAGAGGCCTTGACGTTCTGCACGGTCGTTGCTGTCGTGTGGTACACGTCGGCAATTTGAGCAACGGTCAAATGCTGCTTGGCATTACGGTCAGAAG
>JASGUW010000107.1 GCA_030055235.1 Bacillota bacterium | reverse complement strand
GGAGGCCCGCTTCGTCCCACTCGGCAATCTTATGTTTAGTTACAGGGTAGCTGAGCCAATGCCGCTGTGGAGGATAGGATGCGTTTTTCCCGGTAAATGGAAACCGGGTGAGGAGCCAGATCTTGATTTCGGCCAGCTCCTTCACCAACATCCGCCAGTCGTCGAACGGCTTCGTCTGCCAGGCCAGCAATCCTTGCTCGTCCTTACCCAGCGCATGTACCCAATCTAGGGTGAGACACTCTTCCCAATTACGGAGCGGCAGGTCGCCTTGCAGGGTGGGAGTTCCGTTGACCGGCACGATGCTCAATGAGCCCCAGCCGTTGCGGCTGCGCCCGCCGATTGTGCCGAAGCGGTCAATCAGCCACAGGGTGTGTTGGATGACGGAAACCTTCTCAGCAGGCACGGCCAGTGACAATCTGGCCCTATCGCCGGCCTGGATGGCCGGCTTGCACTTCAGAACGGTGCCGTGCTTGTTGACGAGAGGACCAAAGCCCAAATACAAGTCGGCGCCCACGCGCATCCCGAGCTCCGGATGCTTTACTCTGCCGTCTCCACCGAGGTCCGGCCAGCTTCCCATTGTCCCGTGATTCCAGTGATCCAGGCGCAATCGAATTCGGCTTTTGCGCGCGGCCTTATCATCAGTTTCAAGCCAGGCGTGGCCAAACAGTCTGCCTTCAGCTTCGCGTATTCTGGCAAAGTCGTATTGCAATGACTCGGCCACGGCAACACGCCACCACTGGCGCAGTAGCGCTTTGAAAGGCGGGGTGCGCCACTGGCCTGCCTGCTCGGCGTTGCCCAAAAAAGCAGGTATCAGAAAACTGACTTCGTATTCCAGCTTTCGTATTGTCATATTGGATCCTCTCTTCAAACATGCCGCAGAATCCCCGGCACATCGCGCGCATCATAGGCTGTGTCGCGTCTGTGGTTGATTTTCGGCAAGCTTGCCGTCTGCCGCGAACTCCCAACCCAGCCATCGGATACTCTCCGTCGGCGCAGCAATACGGTATTGCCTGGGCGGCCTTTCGGTATTGATCACGCCGTAACGTCGCACCCCTTCCGGGCCCAGTGCATTCTTCAACGCGCGGTGCAACCGCGATTTGGTCTGCTCAAAAAAAGTCTTGCTCATCCCGGCCTGCATCTTCTTCGCAGTCAGGCTGTCCAGGTCGTCACCGAGATGACGGTATTCCCGCATATACTCGTCGCCGTACTCGCACTCGGGAGCGCCGTCTGAGGGACAGGACACGTCCGGTCTTCCTTCTACTGCACGCCGAGCCAGCCAGCTCACAAAAGCCAGCTGCGCCGGAGCCAGACTCACCCGTTGTCCAGCGGCAAAAACACATTTCCTGTCGAAGTCGATCTCCAGCAGCTGAGGCTCGAGCGCCCGTTGCGCAGCTGCAACGACTTCACTGAACGTGACGCTTCCTTCCAGAAGCCGCCCGTCCAATCCTCCGCGCAGGCGCACAAAGGGAATCTCAGCAAGACTCACTTCCGCATCACGCGCATCAAGAGGACGACTCTGGGGCGGGTTCGTGTAAATGACATATCGGCATGGAGTGGGATAATAGAACTGCTGATTTGATTCATAAGGCGCACTCACCAGCACATGCGATAGCCGATCCTGTGGCCGTCCGAAAAACGACAGCGCGTATCCGGCATAAAAGCCCATGGTTTTGCGCCCACCCGCAATCGAAACATGCAGCGCACACTCCGGATCGGCAGTCAGCTCCCTGACGGCTTCCGTGAGGCTGTCCGCCAGCCGTTCGTTCTCCACACTGGTACGTATGTCGCCAATGAGGTCTCCATCAGCAGTCCTCAAAGCATGAATCGTCCGGTCACTGAACTTCATCTCCGGCAACCGGTAGTCCCTGCGCAACCGATGAAACCAGCCGGGGTCGTCTGAAAGCAGAGTCAGACGCGCTCGCTCAGCGCCTTCAGCCGTCGTCAACAAATGGATTTCAGTAGGGACAAAAGCGGGCTTGACCCTCTGGGTCAGGGCATAAAGCGTCTCGGTGACCACCTGAGGAGACAGCCCGGTCACCGCCAGCAGGACACGCCGGGGAAAATCGTGCGGCCTGGCGGTCTTCCCAATCTCATGCGCTTTCGCCACGCGTTTATTTGGTCTCGTCTTCATGTGCGTCAGTATGGATCAGGTTGTGACATTCAGCCGGGACGGCAAGCTTGCCGCACCGATCGTATAGCGTCCGAGTCCCATAGACGTCCCTTTACCCACATGCAGCCATTGGCCCAGCCATAGATACGGCCAGAGCTGAAATCCTTCGGTCAGATCCACCACGATCTCTCCAATCAGACCGCCCATCTGCATCGTGGTCCTCTGACGCGAGGAATAACGTGTCCAGTCTTTCCATACGAGCTTCGCCCCTACGGCCTCCACGCGACGCGCTCGCTCCATGAGTCCCGCAAAATCGGTTTCGAGCGGAGTGTCGGTGTGAAAGGCGCTCAGCATAGACACCCGGCGCAGCAATGGCCCGAACAGATCGCTGAAACGGAATCTTCGAGGCGTAACAAGATGCGCATCGCGCTGCAGACGCGTCGGCGTTTCAAACGTAATACGCACCATATCCGGCGCGGCAGGGACAACGGCGACGTCGGGTGGTCCGGCTTCGAGAATCCCGCCAGGCTCATAGATCTGCTTCCATCTTTCCGACTCCGCAGGCAGCGCCTGCCAGACACCCGTCAGTTCGACCGATATGCGACCCTTCCCCAGCCCTTGTTCTCCGGCCCGCTGCAGAGCATGGATCAGGTACGAGAGATATCCGTTTCCACGCCCGATCAGAGTCAATCCAAGATCGTATGCATCGCCCTCGGGCCCGGCGGGCGGCTCGATCAGAAAAGGATGAGGAGCGGCTGTGTACTTGCGCATTTTCTGCGCCCCGGGCGGAGGCGGCGTTTCAAAGATGTAGGGATACGGGCATGAGCGATATACAAGACACGACATGCATGCGGAATGACGCGTGACACACACAACCTTCTTCAGCGCATGCCCGAGCGCTCCGCGCCAGACTGACCCGGTGTACCCGTGCAGCAGCCCTTTGTCACGCGACACGAATCTCAACCGGTAACGCGCAAAAGGGAGTTCAGGCACTTGACATGAGTTACCAGTTTGCATTCGTAGTGGCGTCTCCATTTCAGCAGCGATGGCCCTGCGCGAGTGC
>JASGUW010000106.1 GCA_030055235.1 Bacillota bacterium | reverse complement strand
TGAGTGAGCAATTTTTCCGCTCTGGACACCATTTCAGTGCCTTGACCGAGCTTCACCGGTCCAGAGCGTAAATTTTGCACAGAAAACGGCTCCGGGTGAGCAATTTTTCCGCTCTGGACATCATTTTAGTGCCTTGACCGGGCCTCGGCTGTCCAGAGCGTAAATTTTGCACAGAAAATGGCTCTGAGTGAGCAGTTTTTACGCTCTGGACACTATTTCGGTGTCCAGACCGGGCTTCGCTTGTCCAGAGCGTAAATTTTGCACAGAAAATGACTCTGAGTGAGCAATTTTTCCGCTCTGGACACCATTTCAGTGTCTTGACCAGGCCTCGGCTGTCCAGAGCGTAAATTTTGCACAGAAAATGGCTCCGGGTGAGCAATTGTTACGCTCTGGATACTTTCGGTGTTCCAGAACAGGTTGCCTCCGTCCTGAACGCAAAAACTGCACACACGGAGGTCGGAAGCTGCCGTAGTTAAGCTGCCAGATTTCTGAGAAACAGTCAAAGAAAAAGGCTCCTCACGCGCGGGGAGCCTTTCTATTAGCGATCAATCTTGATCACCGAGCGATCTTGATCAGCGAGCGATCTTGATCACCGAGCGATCTTGATCAACGAGGGATCTTGATCAACGAGGGATCTTGGTCAGCGATCAATCTTGAAACGGGGAATGCGCCGGCGCTTCAGACGCTCGCCCACCTGGTGGCTCGTCAGGACATAGAGCACGGAGAGGAGGGGGATGGCGAGCAGAATGCCCGCCACACCGCCGACGGCGCCGCCGACAACGGTCGCAGCCAGCACCCACATCGCCGGCAGCCCCACCTGCTTGCCCACCGTGCGCGGGTAGATGACGTTGTTCTCAAACTGCTGGACGACGATGTTGACGATGAGGAAGCCGATGGCGAGCATCGGTGATTCGATCAGAACCAGGATAGCTCCGATGAGGGCGCCAATGACGGCACCAAAGATGGGAATGAGGTTCAGGGTGCCTACGAGGACGGAGATCATCAGGGCATAGGGGAAGCGGAAAAGGGAGTTGGTGATGAACATCAGGACAGCCAGAATGAAGGCTTCGGTCACCTGGCCCGTCAGGAAGTTGGCAAAGGAGTCGGCGACCAGTGAGGTCAGTGTGACGATGCGGTCGGCCCGGGCTTCCGGCAGGAAGGCATAAAGGAGGGAGCGGGCCTGTTCGCCCAGGCGCTCCTTTCTTGACAGAATGTAAAGCGCAAAGATCAGCGACATAAAGAGGTCGAAGATGACGCCGACCACACGGCCGGTGATGCTGACGGCCATTGAGGCGATCTGGCCGGAGGCGTCTGTCAGCCATTTGGTCAGACCGCCACCCAGTTTGTTGAGATCAAGGTCGGATTCCTGGATGACTTCGCCGATCGCCGGAATATCGTGGCTGAGATCCCGGATCCAGGCCTGCAGTTCGCGGATAAAGGAGGGCAGGCGCTCGGCCAGAGAGGCGATGGAGCGGGCTATTTCGGGAATGACCAGGAAGAAAAGGCCGCCGATCGCCGCCAGGATCAGGAGCAGGGTGACGAGCATCGCAGTGGGGCGGGCGGCACGGCGGCGGAAGCTGTCGCCGCGCTTCCAGGGCTGTGAGAAGAAACGCTTCTCGATGGCTGCCATCGGCACGTTGATGACAAAGGCCATGGCGGCGCCGACGAGCAGAGGGCCCACGATGCCGAAGATCCAGGCTATGAAGCGCCAGATAGCCGTGATGTTCTGGACGGCGAGGAAAAGCAGCACCGCGAAGGTGATGATCAGGAGGATGCGCCGGGTGTTCTGGCTGTTGAGATCCACTCTCTGGGCTCCTGCAGGTGGCGTCCTTTAGGACGCGAGTGCCTCGGCATAGGCGGCCAGGCCGCGGATGATGCCTTCAGCCAGCCTCTGCTGAACGGATTCGTCAAGCAGCAGGGCCAGGTCGGAGGGGTTTGACATGAAGCCGGCCTCAATCATGACGGCGTTGTAGCCAACTTCGCGCAGATAGGCATAGTTGCCGCTGGTCACCGGCTGGGGGTGCTTGTTGAGCTCCGGCACGCTTTCTCCCAGCGCCTGGGCCAGCGCTTCGGCCAGAGCCCGCCGGCCGTCATTGTCATAGTGTGCATAGAAGGGGCTGATCGGCTTGGTGTCTTCGCCGTCGGGCTGGGTGCGCACCCGCTCGCCTTCGGCGGCATAGACGGCATCGGAAGGCGTATAGTAGACCTGATAACCCCGTACACTCGAATCATTTGAGGCGTTGGCGTGAATCGAAAGATAGATGGTGTTGGTCAGCTGCAGCTGCATGTCCAGAGCCTTGCGCATGGCCTCGTTCATGCCGACACCCTGGGCCATGCCGCGCCCGCCGCTGCCGGCGGTGTCCTCGTTGATGGAACGCATGACCTGGAAGCCGCCTTCGATGGCCCCGATCCAGGCCGTATCAGCTGCGGTCTGTTCCAGCAGGGCCTGCCAGATCGATGTGGCATACTGGCCGGCTATGGCGATCCGGGAGTATAAAGAGACCCATTCATCCCCCGTGCGGGTGGGAATCACCTGGGCGCCCTGGGCCTCAAGCATGGGGATGACGCGCTGCGCGACGTTGTAATTGAAGACCTTTTCGGGATGCTCGTTACCGCCGCCGTCAAAGCCGGCCGTCCCCGGATCCTTGCCGCCGTGGCCCGGATCCAGAATGACGGTAATGCCGTTCAGCGGTTTTGCCGGGTCAAAGTCGGGCAGGCGGACATCGAGCAGATAGGGGGTGGAAATTCCCGGAGCCCACTGCGTCCAGGTGCCGCTGGCATCAGGACGGGCCTCACTGTCGGCTATATCATTGTTTTCGCTGAGCAGATAGCGCACCCGGCTCCTGTCGGCTGTGGCTGCGGTCGTTTCACTTTCGATCGGAAGCGCTTGGGCCTGGGTTGTAGTGACCTCGGGCTGGAACGGGCCGGTAGGGGCCGGGGCATCATCCGTCCCGCGCTCCGGATCGGAGGCCGGTGCCGCATTGCCGTCATCAGCATGGCCGCCATCCGCATTGCCGCTGTCCGCCTGGCCGTTGGCCGTATCGCCGTCCCTGCCGGCGTCGTGCCCCGGGTTCTCAGGGCGGCTGGCGGTCGCCCGGTCGCCCTGCGGCGGCACCGGCAGCGGCAGCTGGCCGCGGGCGGCTGCAACGATGGTCGACGTCATGACGATCACGAGAACGCCGAGCAGGATGAAACGGGCTGGGCCCCGGTTAGGGCCCGGCTTCCGGGAATCAGAGTTCAACACAAAAACCTCACAATATATAGGGTCCGACGATCCAGCCGAGCGCGAGCAGCAGCAGGAAGATCAGGACCAGAATGACAAGAAACTGCCGGTGCTGGCGCATGCCCATCGCCGTCAGATCGTAGGCCAGGTCGTCGAGCTCCTGCTGCAGGCGACGGATGGTTTCGCTGCGCAGACGACGGTCGCTGCGCTGCCGCTCGGGGTCGTTCAACGGCAGGTCAAGTTCGAGCTTCGCCAGAGCATCCAGGCCCCGCGAGCCATCGCCGAAGAGAGCCAGGTCGAAATTGTCGAGCTCAGCCAGGCGCACCTGACTGTACAAAGCCTCCTGCTGCAGGCGCTGGTGATGCTCCAGCAGAAGGGCGGGCGCCCGCTCCGGCTGCTCAAAAAAAAGCTTCACCTCACCCAGCGGCATGTTCAGACGGTTAAGGTTGGCGATCACCAGGAGGCGGCTTAAGTCCTCCTCAGCATACTCGGCGTCATCGGGCAGATGACTGGCCGTAAACAGAGGCTCCACAAGTCCCTCGTTCACATAAAAACGAACGAGATCGGTGCCAAGCGCACTGCCTTCGCAGACCGTCTGAAAGTCCATGCCGTGAAACTGCCTCCACTTCAGGCTACGATGCTATAATAAGCGCCGGACGCCGGCTGTCCCGATTTTCAGGATACGCCGCGGCGGCGACTGCATTATAGCATGATCGCGCGACACTCAGGCAGGAGCAGCTGATGCAGGAGATGAATTATCAACAGCTTCGGACCCGCTACCCGATTTTTCTTGTGCACAGACCCAGGTGGCAGTTGACGGCGACGGAGCTTCTCATTCACTTTGACTTTGAAATCCCGGGCCTGGCGAGCTTCGCTCCCCGGCTTTCCTTCCCGCTGTCGGCGACATCTCAGGCCGCCGGGCTGCCGCCTGAATGGATCGAACGTCTGGCCCGTGATCTCGCCCTGATAGAGATGATTTCCTACTGGAAGTGCTGCTGTCCGCCTGAAGTGCAGCTGGAGGGCTGGCAGCTCTCCAGCGACGAGGCTGCCTGGTGGTATCAGGTCTATCGCCATGGCCTTGGCGAGTTCTTCTACCGCAACGGGATCACGCCGGAAGAGCCGCCGCTTCGCTTCAGCAATCTATTTGATGCGAAGCTTGATGCGAAGCCCGAACCGCCCCCCGCCATCCCCTCAGGGCTCGCTTTCGACCGCGTGCTGGTGCCGGTGGGAGGGGGGAAGGATTCGGCCGTCACGCTGGAGCGCCTCGCCCTGCTGCCACGGCGCCGCCTGGCCTTCGCGATCAACGCGACCCAGGCCGCCCTCGCGACCATGGAGCGCGCCGGCATCCCGCCGGAGGACCGGATCCTGGTCCGCCGCCATTTTGACCCGGCCCTGATCGACCTGAACCGCCGCGGCTTCCTGAACGGCCATACGCCCTTTTCGGCCCTGGTCGCCTTCATCGCCGAACTCGCCGCCCTCCTCCACGGCTGCGCTTACGTGGCGCTCTCGAACGAGGCCTCCGCCTCAGACGCCACGGTGGCCGGCAGCCAGGTCAACCACCAGTGGTCCAAGTCCTACGCCTTCGAATCACTCTATCGTGAACACCAGGCGCGCTCCTACCCCTGGCCGATCGAGTATTTCAGCCTGCTGCGGCCCTTTTCAGAGCTCGCCATCGCCAGAGAATTTGGCCGCCATCCCCAGTACCACGATGTCTTTCTCTCCTGCAATCTCGGCGGCCGCGCGAATCGCTGGTGCGGCAACTGCGGCAAGTGTCTCTTTGTCGCCCTCATCCTGCTGCCCTTCCTCGGCCCTGAACAGGTCAAAGCTCTTATCGCCCCCGACATCCTGGAGCGGCAGGAACTCCAGGATGCCTTTGACGGCCTGGTGGGGCTCAAGGACACCAAGCCCTGGGAGTGTGTGGGCACGGTCGCAGAGGTCAATTACGCCCTGGAACTGGCCGCCAAAAAATATGGCTGGCTGGAGCCGGAAGCCCGACCGCCGGCCCTGATCCGCCGCTGGCTCAGAGCCAGAACAGCCGGCAGTCTGCCGTCCTCTTCCGCCTCTTTGCATCCTTTCCGCCTGCAGGCAACGGAAGATCACATTCCAGCCGCATTCCGCCCTGCCATCGCGAATTTCCTGGCTGACGGAGCCGCTGCCTTCCCGGACTCGGAGGCCTTGTTGCCATGACTGCTCTGCCCCTGTCCCAGGCCCTTGTTCACGCCATCGGCCACCGCCACCTGCTGCTGCTCGGCTTCGGACGCGAAGGCCGCTCGACCCTCCGCTTTATCGCCCGCTACCGCAGTCAGCTGCAGCCGCAGAGCGTCACGGTTGCCGACCGCAGTCCGCTGGACCCGGCCGCCGTGGCCGCGCTTGATCCGGAGGCACGGCTTGTCTCAGGCACGGACTACCTTGACGCGATTCACGCCGCCGACTATGTCTTCAAGTCGCCCGGCATCAGCCTTCGTGACTACACGGATCAGTGGCTGGGGGAGGGGCGCCTTGGCACCTGGCCCCGGGCCGTCATCGGCGGACAGATCGACCTGCTGCTGCGCTTTCACCCCTGCCGTCTCCTGATCGGCATCACCGGGACGAAGGGCAAGACCACAACCGCCACCCTGACCGCCGCCATGCTGCATGAGGCCGGCATCACCGCCCCCCTGATCGGGAACATCGGCGTCCCCGTCCTGGACTCCTGGGAGACCCTGGGCCCGGAAGTTGTTCCGGTCGTCGAGCTCTCTTCGCATCAATTGCAATTTGCCTGGGGTTCACCGCAGCTCGCCGCGATCACCAACTTCTACCCGGAACATCTCGACCACTATCGTTCCTATGACGAATACCGGGATGCGAAGCTCAACATACTGCGTTTCCAGAACACCGAAGGGCTCTTTGCCCGCAACGGCGCGGACCGGGACCTGGTCTGCCGTTCTACCCTGCTTGTCCGCGGCCGCGTCCGTGATCTGACCGCAGCCGACGGCGCCCCCTACCTGGGCCTCCATGACGCCCTCAAGGGGCCTCACCACGCCCTCGACATGGCGCTGGCGGCTTGTCTTGCCACTGCCGCCGGTGCCGATGACGCAGCGATTCGCCGTGCCATTCGCGGCTTCGAGACAATTCCCCATCGCTGCGAGCCGCTCGGCATCTGGTCCGGCATCCACTTCTACAACGATTCCATCGCCACGATCCCGGCAGCCACGGAGCTGGCCATCCAGACGCTTGGCAATGTGGATACCCTCATTGTCGGCGGCATGGACCGCGGTCTGGATCTGACGGACTTCGTGGACCGCCTGCTGGCGAGCGATATCGCCAACATCATCTGCCTGCCGGATACGGGGCGCGCCATTCATGCGAAGCTCGACACCCAGTCTCCCGGCCGCAGCATTCTGGTCGAGACCCTGGAGGAGGCAGTCGCCGTGGCTTTTTCGCGCACGGCAGCCGGGAGGGCCTGTCTGCTTTCGCCGGCCGCTTCGTCCTATCACCGCTGGCGCAGCTTTGAGGAGCGCGGCGACGAATTTCGTGAGCTCGTCGCCCGCTATGGCGAGCGGGCGTCCACATCAGGACCCTAGGGGCAGGGGAAAGCGTACCGGGCGGATGACTGGCAGATGACTGACGGGGGAGAGAAGCCTGGCAGGCAACGGTTCTTTTGCTTCAGATGTTTTTCGAGCTAACAGACGTCGAAACGGCTTGATTGATGTGGAAGCGGTTCATATTCGGACGGTTATTCCTTCGCCAACCGTCTATAAGATCAGGTTGTCAACAGGTCTGTTCAAGCTGTACCCCTATGGTAATGCTTTGATACTTATCACTAACGGATGAGTATTCGGAAAATTTGCAGTTTTGACTATTAGATTTCTCTTAATGTGAAGATGTTTTCGAATAATTAATGGAAAGCGAATTATTTATTCGCGGATAATGTCGGTTATTAAGACCTTATAATGATGAGATATGAAAGGCGAATTATGCCGCATTGAACGTTTTATCGAAGTCCAAAGGGTTAGCAATTGGTGTTGTGTCCGCTTTTTCCTGGCAGAACTCGAGTTTTTTGATCGTAATCTGTTCGAATTACGCCAGGATGATGGATTACAGTTTGAACCTGTGTCATTAAACGATCACAATAGCTCGCCTTGAGCTATCCTCCCTTGCTCTCAGCACAGCTGATTTTCTAGTTCCCTTCCTTGCATGGGATAATGTCAAAAAACTTGTCCAGGGGTGGACAAAAATTGCGCTGGTGCCCTGGAACCGGGGCAGGAACGAAAAAATTGTCCACAGATGGCCAAAAAATGCGCTGGTGCCCCGAAATCAGGGCAGGAACGAAAAAATTGTCCAGGGGTGGCCAAAAATTGCGATTGTGCCCCGAAATCGGGCACAAACCCCGATTTCTAGCCAAGGGTGGAAAAATTGCGCCGGTGCCCCGAAATCGGGGCAGGAAAATGAATCCTATAGAGAAGGTTTTGCCCAGAGTGGCGGCTGAAGATTCCAGTTCCTCCAGGCTCCTCGATGTGTCAACGTTTCAAGTGGTGTCAGTTTTTCCTGGCAGCACGCGATTTTTCGTCATAGCACTGACCCGAACACCGGTATCATTGTTCGCTTTGAAGTATCCCTCCGCTCCAGTTTCAGATGGGCCTTCAGCGTCCTCCTCGGAACGCAGCAGTTCGTGCCGGTTGTCCTCGCCGATCAGCGCCATTTGGCACCCGCGTCTTACGTTTCAGCGTGTATCTTTCGTGCGGGATTATGCTTGACAGCCGGGCCCGGCTTGCATACTGTTAGGAGAGCCTGCCGGCTGCAAATCGGCAGGTACAATTGAATCGAGACTTCGGTGATGGCACGGGCCTTCAAACGCCTGTGACATAGAATAGGGAACGCGGTGCAAATCCGCGGCAGCCCCCGCTACTGTGAGCATGCTGGATCCCGATGATGCCACTGGACATAAGCTGTCTGGGAAGGCCGGACGATCCTCATCATGTGAGCCAGGAGACCTGCCGATGTCTGGCCAAACGTCTTTCGGCGGGCAAGACGCGCGTGATCCGAACAGGATGTATTCGGCACGGGAACACCGCAGGGTGTTCTTTTTTTGTTTTGTGGCGCCGGGACTTTGGCAAAAGAGCATGCTTGGAGGAAGCATCATGAAACAAAACATTGGCAAACACATCTGGCAGCGCCGACTGTCCACGCTGTTGACAGCGCTCTTGACGCTGGTCTGGCTCGCGGCCTGCAGCACGACCCCGACCACGACGACGGCTGCTCCGACCACGACAGCTGCCCCGACCACGACAGCTGCCCCGACTACGACGGCCGCCCCGACCACGACCCAGGCACCTGAGACCCAAGCCCAGCCGGCCAAGCCGGAGGTCGATCGCGCCGGCAACGCGGTGCAGATTCCCGCAGAGGTGAAGACCATCGCCAGTCTGGGGCCCACCTATACGCAGATCCTGGACGACCTTAACAGCCACGACCGGCTGGTCGCCGTCTCGCTTGACGTCAACGATCTCCCCGCGCCCGCGGATATCCCCAGAATCGACATGATGAACATTGATCTTGAGCAGCTGCTGGCACTCAAGCCCGATGTCATCATCGCCTCTGACATGAGCTTCATGGGCGGCGACACTGACCCCATGCAGCCACTGAAGGATGCCGGAATCTGTGTTCTTTACCTGCCGACCCCGACCGACTTTGATGGTATACGCGAAGACGTCCGCTTCATCGCCGCAGCCGTTGACCGTGTAAAAGAAGGCGAAGAACTGCTGGAAGTCTTCGATGAGCGCCTGGAGCGCATCACTGAGCTGGGTCAGACGCTGAAGAGCAAACCGCGTGTGCTCTTTGAAATCGCTTCGGCACCCTACATCTACAGCACCGGTGCGGGCAGCTATCTCGATCAGATGATCACGACGATCGGAGCCGAGAATGTTCTGGCTGACGAGACCTCCTGGGTGCCGGTGACCGAAGAGGCCGCCGTTGCCCTGAACCCGGATGTGATCTTCACCAACGTCACCTATGAGCCCGACCCGGTTGGCGACATCCTGAAGCGCGAAGGCTGGGAGCAGGTGACGGCCGTTAAGAAGAAGCAGGTTGCCTTTATCGACAACAACGCCACCTCACTGGCCAACACGCATATCATCGAAGGCATGCTGGCCATGGGCGAAGTGATTGCGCCGGAGGTCTTCGGACCGCTCGCTGCTGAGTTTGGCCTGGATCTGCCTTGACCCGACCGCGCCCGTCCGCCTTTCCACTGCTGCTAGCCGCTGCCATCGGACTTTGTCTGCTGGCAGCCGTGCTGGCTCTGGCGATCGGCTCGGTCGCGATTGATCCCGCCGACAGTGTCCGCATCCTGCTGGACGCCCTGCTCGGGCACAGCCCGCCGGCAGAGGATCCGCTCGCCATGGAGCGCTCCATCCTGCTATCGCTGCGCCTGCCGCGGGCGCTCGGGGCAGCTCTGACCGGGGCGGCCCTGTCCGTCAGCGGTGTCGTCATGCAGGCGGTGCTGCGCAATCCGCTGGCCTCGTCCTATACGCTCGGCGTGTCCTCAGGCGCGGCACTCGGGGCGGGCCTGATGCTGCTGACTCCGCTCGGAGGGATGTCGCACATGGCTCTCGGCTTCATGATAGGAATGCCGTTTGCCGGTTTTGTCGGCGGGCTGCTGACGGTTCTGCTCGTCCTGGCACTTGCCGGCCGCATCGACCGCAGCCTCTCGAACAACACCATCGTCCTGATGGGTATGGTGGTATCGCTGTTTGTCTCCGGTGTCCTGACCATACTGGTGACGCTTCGGCGGGAGTCGATGGAGGCCCTGGTCTTCTGGCAGCTCGGCAGTTTCAGTGCCTTCCGCTACGACGAGGCTCTGCTGCTGGCCATTTTGCTGGCCGTGGTCTTCCTCCTCATGCTGTCGCAGGCTCCGGGCCTGGATCTCCTGACCTTCGGAGAGGAGGAGGCCCGCGCCATGGGCGCGGAGCCCCGACGGCTGAAGCCGGTTCTGCTTTTGCTTTGTTCTCTGTTGACGGGCACCGCGATTGCCTTCGCAGGCATTATTGGCTTTGTCGATCTGGTCGCGCCCCATCTGGTGCGCCGACTGACAGGCCCCGCCCATCGCCGTGTCCTGCCCCTGTCGGCCCTGGTCGGCGCCACGCTGATGCTGCTGGCCGATCTGCTCAGCCGCACGCTGTTCAGCCCGCGCGAGCTGCCGGTCGGTGCCATCACCTCCCTGATCGGGGGGCCCTTTTTCGTCTGGATCTACTTTCGCCGCCGGAGACCTGTCACATGAGGCCTCTGCTTACGGTCCGGAGCCTGGCCGCCGGTTACGGGGATTTCGACGTTCTGGAAGATGTCTCCTTTGAGCTATATGAAGGCGAAAAGCTTGTCGTTCTCGGCGCCAACGGCTGTGGGAAGACCACGCTCATCCGTGCCGTCTCCGGGCTCATTCCCTCCCGGGGCGAGGTGCGGGTTCTGGGCGATCCGCTCGAGCGGCTGTCGACCCGCGAGCGTGCCCGCCGCCTTGCCGTCCTGGGCCAGCTTTCGGCGCAGTGGTTCTCCTTTACCGTGGAAGAGACCGTCCGCCTTGGCCGCTACGCCCACCGCAGCGGACTTTTCGGGTCTGAGAGTCGGGCGGAGGACGAGGTCGTAGCCCGGAGCCTGGCCGCCGTCGGTTTGACGGATCTGGCCCGGCGCCCGATCACGGAGCTGTCGGGCGGCCAGCTGCAGCGCGTGTTCCTGGCCCGCACCTTTGCGCAGGAGCCCAGCATCATCCTGCTTGACGAGCCGACCAATCACCTGGATCTGCGCTATCAGGAGGAACTGCAGCTTTACCTCGACCGCTGGGTGAAAGAGCCCGGCCGGGCCATCTGCGGCGTCCTCCACGATCTTGGCCTGGCTGCGGACTTCGCCGACCGCATCCTGATTCTGGCTGAGGGACGTGTGCTCGCCATGGGGAGCTGGGCCAGGGCCGCCACGGACAGGAACCTGGAAGAGGCTTTTGGCATCAATGTGGTGCATCTTATGCGGCGCCGCTATGCTCACTGGGGAGGGGAGAGATGACAAATATGTATGCGAAGCCCTATCGCAGCCGCTGGGAGGCCTATCCCTTTCTCTCGGAGCCGGCAGACGATCTGCGCTGCGACTATGAGATCGCAAGCGACCGTCTGGCGAGTGGCCTGGGCTGGCTGGCCGCCCTGCTGCGCCGCTGCCTGGCGGAGGTGCCGGAGCTGCGGGAAGAGGTGGATCCGGTCGCTGCAGCAGCAGCCAGCTGGCTTGAGGCCGCTCCTTCGGATCTCGAGACCCTGGCCGAGCTCTGCTACCATGCAAATGCCGGACTGCGTACGCCCTGTCGGCTGTCGGCAGAAGAGATCGCCTGGCTTGATGAGATCACCTGTGCCGCCGAAAGCATCCTGGGTCAGCGTCTGAAACAGTTTGTTGTGACGATTGGACATGAGGCAGCCGCTGCCGCTCACATGCTGCGCTGTGACACCAAGCAGGTACTGCGCCTGCTCTACCGGGCCGAGCAGGCGGGTAACACCGTAAATCCCCTTCTCATCGACTTTTTCAGTCGTCTGGCGGGCTACTCGTTTGCCCTCTCTCTGATCATTAATCTGCGCTTTGGCATTCCGGAGCGGCACTTTGAGAGCCGCAATTACCCTCTGCGCTAGGGCTGCGCATCAGTCTTTTCTGTTGCGCTTGTCGCTTTCTTCCTTCAGGGCCGCATCACTGCCGGCGATCATGGCGCGGTGCCACTGCCGCAGCGACTCCGGATTCGCCTCCGGGTGCAGGATTCCGCGGCGCTCCAGATCGTCGTGAATTGCCGCGAAGCTTTCGTCGGAAAGGACATGTTCCATGCGACAGGCGTCGAGGGAGGCAGTGGTTTCAGAAACACCGAGGCTCTCAAGCCAGCACATCAGTGCCAGATGGCGCTGATAAACCCGGACGGCATAGGCCTCACCTTTTGGGGTCAGTTTCAGAAGACCATCCGGATCCATGTCGAGATAACCGCCGTCTTTCAGCAGGTGAACTGCACGGCTGACGGAGGGCTTGGAGTAACTCATGGCATTCGCCAGATCAATCGAGCGGACCTCGTTCTGTTCCATGCTCAGAATGAAAATATTCTCCAGATACATTTCGGCAGATTCCTGCAGTTTCATACATGCCTCCTGTCGGAACACGCCCGGGACGTCCTCAGGCGGACAATTTCCCGGCGGGACGCTGTTTGTCAAGAATTAAAGAAAATATAACATAAAACGAACCGGGGTCTTGAATTTGCTCCCGGAAGGCGTCACTGCCTTTTATAAAAGACGAACCTGTGATCAAAGGGTAACGGCTTTTGGAAAGGAATCCTTTTTTGACAGCGACAGCCAGCAGTCAAAGGGACTGGCAATTGAGCAAAAAAGTCCGTGCAGAGAAGATGCCGAGCTGTCTTCGGTGTCCCGGAAAATCCATGTCCGTCATCAGATTGGCATGCCATGGAGACACACGCAGTTTTTGTCTGTTTTGCTACTGTCATTTACAAAAGGCAATCACTGTCCTCGGCACTGCGTTCATGTGTGCACATTAGAGCCCTTCTGTGAGCATTCCCTGAAGCGATTAGGATGTGCCCGGGAAGATGAGAGCCGCCGTATCATCCAGACCATGGAACTCATGGCGCTCGTAGCCTGCCTTTTCTGGATGAATACCTCTGGACACATTGTAGAACCGCCCATTGGCAGGTTTTACAAGTGTTTTGACAACCAGGCCCGCCTTCAATTGTTTGCCTGGGCGCTCTCTTCCTGCCATTCGGCCAGTTCACGACGCAGCTTCAGTTCTATGATCGTGTGAATCAATAAGGCGACATGCAGCACGATCACAAGACCCTTTTTGCGATCCTCGTTTTGGAGATAGAGTGTGGTGCTCAGGGAAGGCAGCTCCAGCTGACGGAAGATATTTTCGTGCTCTTTCGGATCTGCATAGGAGGCCAATAAGTCGCGGTCTTCGCAGTGCTCTTCCGGCACATTGCTGATGAGTACCAGACTGCCTCTCATTTTTCGATATTCCTGCACATGCTCTTCCTGCGGGTGCGGTTCTTCGAAATCTACTCGTACCGTTGTCGTGATCTCTACAGGCTTGGTGTTGGCTCCTCTGCGTCCACGCGGCCAGCGCACATGCTCCTCTTCTATATATTCGACATCTACATCAAAGTACCTGAAGGCCGGATTCTGGCGCATGCGTTCGACTTCTTCCTCGGCATCAGATTGGCATTTGAAGACCTTCTTTTTTACTGCCTTGGTACTTGCTTCCACCTTTTTTCTCATAGCCTGCAGTTCAGGCTCTGCTCTGGCCATTAACTGATCGTTTGTAAAAACCAGGAGACGGACGGACAGATCCGGATTTGCCTTCATCCATATGCTTCGCCCGCGATAGCAGGCGCTACCCTTGTTCTCACTGAATGTGCCCAGATCCAGGAGTTCGCCCTCGGCGAGAACAGCCGTTTTCGCACGATCACAGAGATTGTCTGCGAAGGTTTTCGGGCAGCGGGAGACAAAGAAAAAACCCTGTTGCGTGAGTCTGCGGATATATTTCTCACTGATCTGTTCGCCGTCTGCGACAAAGACAGTGCTCTTTGCCAATTCCTGGAGCTTTTCAAGGAGCTTTGTGGTCTTGGCGCTATATTGAATGTTGCTGGCAGCGGCATTTATCACTCGACGGAGCATCTGGATCTCACGCTCGTTGACGATCTGACCGCTAACGCTGTGCCTGCATCCAGACAGAGGCTCCCTGTTGAACGCCAGTTCAAGCAGCTGATGTTTTTCTACCGGTTTATCACCGGAGTCATATGTGCCGCCAAAGGCCAGATTGGCGGTATCAGTGTGCAAGCGTGCTGGATACACCTCGAAATGTGCCATCGCAGCCATTAGCACCAGACTGTACAGCTTTTCAGGATTCGTTCTCCCAAAACGTTCCAAAGCTTCGCCGACATTGTATTCGTTCACGCGTTCTGCCTGGACCAGACCACCCAGAATCTGCTCCACATCCATCTCCTTCAGGCGTTTGGAGATGGTCTCCAATGGCGTAAGCCCATTTACGCTCGTCAGGAGAGCCAGCACATGAAGCAGGCTGCCGGGACTTACATGCCATTGCTTAGGATCCCAGCTTATGTGTTCATCAACTATTCGAGCAAAACCAATCTCATCTAAGCAGCGATTTGCGACCACCATCGAGAGTGAAAGATTTTTGGCTTCTCGCCTGGCTGGGTTGAATTCAGGAGACATAGCATACCTCGAAACGTGTTTTTTCTATTATCTTCGATGCGTTACGAGCTGTGGTTTCAAAAAAATGTTTTTATTCTTACAACATTGTTTCAAAGGTGCCGGAATATATTACTTAACGCGCTTGCTTGCCTTATCTCGTGCTCATGTGGCGCTCCGCATAATCATTACCTTGGTTCAGACAACGGGTAGCGGAAGCATCATTCTCATAGATTTTGTTTAGGTGCGGAAACGCACTCCATTTAGGGGACGGACAGTTGACGGAAATGGTATTCCTTTGAAAGCGATGGCTCAGGTGTGGGAATAATTGCGCTGCTGCCCCGAAATCGGGGCAGGAAGCTTCGCTTCACTGTGCACCTAACCGGTGCACGGCAAAATGAAACAGCGATTTTCACCCAATAAAAGAGGACTTTTACGCCATGGCATCGAACCCCGCAGATCTGTCGCATCAGCTACCGGATAGATCGGATGGCTGGGATTCCTGATTCTCGTGACGCGGCTCCTTTAAGGACATAAGCAGCCGCTGAAGATTGTTCTCATTGGATGAAAACGGAACCTTTATTTAGATGTAATTTAGTACGGGGCAGGAAGTCAAAGGATTCATGATCTGTTGCTCGTGTCTTATATTCTTAATATATCCATATGAAATATCTATGAAATATCGCATATCGCTTCCCATGGAGCCTGTTTCTGTTTCTCCGCAGCTGTGTAGAGACGTATGCACTTCATCAGCTGAAGTCGCTGACTGCTGTAGCTCTAAAAGTTATAGCTTCTGCAACGGTTCCAGGAGAAAGCATCTGCCTGATTAACTACACACTGGCCAAACGCGAAGGAGTTCCAAAATAAGAAAAGGCATCATGCTTCCGTAAGAAAAGATGATGCCTTCCTGGTGGACCCGAAGGGGTTCGAACCCTCGACCTCCGCGTTGCGAACGCGGCGCTCTCCCAGCTGAGCCACGAGCCCGGATCCGGCAGCAGCCGGAAACAAAGGCATTATTACCCCAGCGTGGGGAAACTGTCAACTTTATATAGAAGAAGGGGAGAGCATCCCAGAAATGCCGCAGTCTTGTTTAGGCAAAAGAACTGTGCTATAAATCAACCTACCGACAAGTTGTCGGTAAGCTTGGCAAAGGAATGTAAAAACGGTGAGAGTAGTAAAGCCTGCAGAGGAGAGAAGAAACGAGATACTGGACGTGGCGGAGCAGCTGTTTGTGGAGAAGGGATTTGATAACGCCAGTACCAATGACATCATTCATAAGATCGGTATCGCGCGCGGCACGCTGTACTACCATTTCGAATCCAAGGAAGAAATCCTGGATGCCATTGTGGAGAGGATGGGGCACGAAAGGATCGCACGGGCTGCCGCGATCATTGCCGATCGGAATGTTCCGCTTCTGGAGCGTCTTACGGGAGCGGTCCTGGCCCTGAATCTGGACAGCGGCGTCGGGGTTGAGGTACTGGAGCAGATGCATAAGCCACAGAATGCACTGCTTCATCAAAAAATGCAGGACAGTATGATTGAGGGGGTCGTTCCCCTGTTTGCGAAGCTGATAGCAGAGGGAAATGAGATCGGTATCTTTGACACGAAGTATCCTTCGGAAGCGGCTGAGATGATCGTGATCTATTCGAACACGGCATTCGATGCGCTGGCCGGGCTGTCGCCGGAGGAGATGGAAAAGAAGAGCAGGGCCTTTATCTATCATGTTGAGAGAGTTCTCGGTGCAGGAGAAGGCGGCCTGACCAGGGCTATTTCAGGAGTCTTTTCCAGGTAGGAAGAAAGGGACAACGGGAGCGGTCGCCGACTGCGGCAGTTCCCGTATATTTTACCCACATACCGACAACTTGTCGGTTAACTGGGGAAGGCTAAAGGAGAACGATGAAGACAAAGACAAACTACCGCCGCTTTTTACTTCTCTGGAGCGGGGAGCTGGTATCCGCGATTGGTGGCGGACTGACAAGCTTTGGCCTGGGCGTTTATGTCTTCCAGACGACGGGAAGTGCCGGCAGCATGGCGCTGGTGACCCTGCTGGCCTTTCTGCCTGGCATGCTGCTGGGCGTTCCGGCCGGCGTTCTGGCCGACCGATATGACCGGCGACTGCTCATGATCCTGGGGGATGGTCTGTCGGCACTGGGACTTGTCTATATTCTGCTCGCCATGCAAAACGGCGGGGCCAGCCTGCAGCAGATCTGTGCAGGTGTCGTTGTCAGTTCGGTATTCTCAGCCCTGCTGGAACCGTCCTATAAGGCAACGGTGACGGATCTGCTCAGCAGGGAAGAGTACTCAAAGGCCAGTGGCCTGATGAGCG
This sequence comes from Bacillota bacterium, assembly GCA_030055235.1. Taxonomy (GTDB): domain Bacteria; phylum Bacillota; class Clostridia; order Saccharofermentanales; family Fastidiosipilaceae; genus JAEZYR01. Next base: position 23,347 of record JASGUW010000106.1, on the reverse strand, counting down.
TTGCGGGAAGTGCCAGATATCTGATCTCACCACTTATCGCCGGGGCCCTGCTTGCCGTAAGCGACATCAGGCTCCTGCTGCTCATCGACATTGGCACCTTCTTTTTGACGGCGGTCTGTACGGCTGTTGTCCGGGCCGGTCTGGAGTCGCGAAAGCGTCAAGACAGGCCAGGATTTTGCAGCAGCTTCCGGGAAGGCTGGGCTGCCATAACGGAAAAGCGCGGCGTTCTCATTTTGCTTGTGCTTTCTTCGCTCATCACCTGCTTTATGGGCGTGTTACAGGTTCTTTCCGAACCCAGGCTGCTGGCTTTTGTCAGCAGCAGCGTTCTGGGCGTTGCTGAGACCATCTGTGCCTGCGGAATGCTGGTTTCAAGCCTGCTGCTTGGGATGCGCGGTCTGAAGAGGAACTTCGCATGCGTACTTTCTATTTCTCTGCTGCTGGCAGGCATAGCCATGATGGGCTTTGGCTGGAAAGAGAACCTGTATCTGATCTGCTGCTTCGGATTTGTGTTTTTCTTCACCCTGCCCTTTGCCAACAACGCTCTGGATTTCCTGATCCGGACCAATATCGATCCCGCCAGACAGGGACGGGCATGGGGGCTGATCGGTTTTCTGTCACAGATGGGTTATGTCGTGGCCTATGCCTCGGCGGGCTTGCTGGCGGACCGGGTGGCTGCGCTGAGGCAGATCACTGTAGGGCAGGGGGCCGCGGATGTGATCAAGATGGCGGGCTTCCTGCTCGCCGCAGTTGCTGTGCTGCTGAACGGCTTCAAGGATGTGAGGGCTTTGGAAGAAAATGAAAAAACGACTCATTCTGAATCACTTTAGGGCGAACCGGCTGGTCAGCATGGCGACCCTGATCTTCATGGCGGCGGCAGCGCTGCTGCTGGGGCTGGCGGTGCTGTTATTTGGGAGCCTTTCCGCCTCCATAGACAATCTGATGTTAACGGCACAGACGCCGGATTACCTTCAGATGCACAGCGGGGAGATCAATGCGGAAGAGCTGTCGCAGTTTTCGCAAAAAAGAAGCGAAGTGAAGACGCTGCAGATATCTACGTTCCTGAATCTGCCCAATTCCCAGTTGACGATCGGGGGTCAAGCGCTTGTCAACAACACGCAGGACAACGGACTTAGCTGTCAGAATCCGCTGTTTGACTTTCTCATTGATGCGGAGAATCGAAGGATACAGCCTCTGCCGGGGGAGGTTTACGTCCCGGTCTGCTACAGGCTGGAGTATGAGCTCCAGGTCGGTGATGTACTGGGGATCGCTGACCAGGAGCTCCAGATTGCAGGCTTTCTGAGAGATTCACAGATGAATTCCATGATGGCCTCTTCCAAGCGTTTTCTGGTGCACGAAGCAGACTATGAACGGCTGCGGCCGCTTGGGAGTGAAGAGTACCTGATCGAATTCCAGCTCCATGAGGGCAGCGACACCGGCAGCTTTGCCGCGGCCTATGGGGCTGCCGGTCTGCCGGCGAACGGCCCCACGATCACCCGACCACTGATTAAAATGATGAATGCCCTTTCTGACGGGATGATGATTCTGGTCATTCTGCTGGTCAGTGTTGTAGTCCTCTTAATATCCATATTATGTATCCGCTATCTGATCCTTACGCAGCTTGAAAAGGATCGACGCGAAATAGGCATGCTGAAGTCCGTCGGCATTGCCAGGCGCGACATTCGCAGCCTGTATTTTTCCCGGTATCTGCTGCTGTCTGTCATGGGAGGCCTGCTTGGTGTTCTGGCTGCGGTGCTTATAGCAGAGCCCCTGGGTGCCGAGATGCGGGAACTCTACGGTAAGGTGGGCAATATGAGCCGCATCTATGCCCTGATGTTTCTGGGTGCCCTGGTGGTGGAGGGAATCATCCTGCTGGCCGTGTACCGCACGCTGGGCAGAATGGAAACGCTGTCTGCCGTCGAAGTTCTGTACGGGCGTGCATATGCCGGCAGACAGAAAAACCTCTACCTGCCAATCGGCATTATTACGGCAGCGGCCGTGTTTATGATCCTGGTGCCATGGAACCTGAACACTACGATTGCGGCGCCCGAGTTTGCTACACATATGGGGATCGGGGAAAGTCAGATCCGAATCGATATCAGGCAGATGGACGATCTGGATGCTTCCGCAGAGAGACTCGCGAAAGACATCGAACGGGATGAGCGGGTCAAGGAGCATGTGCTGCTTAGTACCCGCTCCTGCAGAGGATTTCTGCCTGATGGAAGCTCCTGCAGTCTGTTGATCGAAAGCGGCGATCACAGCCGTTTTCCGGTGCGTTACGTGGAAGGCAGCTACCCCGAAACGGAAGCTGACATCGCTTTATCGATCCTGAATGCCAGAGAAATGAAGCTGAGCACAGGCGATACGCTTCTTGTCTCTAAAGACCGGGAGGAGCGGCAGGAAGACGCTGTAGTCGCCCGTGTCTGCGGCATCTATTCGGATATTACCAACGGTGGCAAGACGGCCAAAGCCTGTTTCCGCACTATGAATAAGAGTGCTCCCGTTATGTGGAGTGTGATCTACCTGTCGTTACGGGATGAGAATCTCACGGACAGCTGGCTTGAGGAGTACCAGGAGAAATATGCCGCGTTTGGTGATGGGATCAAGATCGTCAAAATCGCGGACTATCTTATGGGCACCTACGGACAGACCATCTTCAGGATCCGGAAAGCCGCCATCATGACGGCGGCTCTGGCATGCCTGATCCTCTTTGTGGTGGTGCTGCTGTTTTTGCGTCTGGTGATCTGGAGAGCGAGGAACGACTGCTCACTGAAGAAGGCACTGGGCTTTCGAACTGCGGCCATCAGGGCGGAGTATCGGAAGAGGGTCTTTGTAGCGCTTCTGGTCGGTGTGGGCGTTGGTATCTTTGCCGGAATCGTTCCGGGGCAGCAGCTGGCGGCTTTTCTGCTCGGCTCCATGGGTGCATACGGCTTTCGCTTCATAGTGAACCCTATGGCGGCGTTTGTGCTGATACCGGCACTCGTTACGGTGGCAGCGGTTTTGGCGACCGGGATAAGTCTCAGCGAAATCGGCAGGATCCAAGCCTCTGAGTGCCTGGGTGCACATTAGGGCAGTCGGGCAGTAGTCGTGTGGCAGCTGAAGCAGCAGCCAAGTGGCAGCTGAGTGGTAGCCGAGTGGTAGCCGAGTGGCAGCTGAGTGGTAGCTGAGTGGTAGCTGAGTGGTAGCCGAGGAACAGCTTAAGAACAGTTTAGCAGCAAGCGAATTAGAGAAGGAAAGGACAGTCAGAGAGAGGGCAGCTTATGAGCGAAATACTCATCGTTAGAGATCTGAGCAAGGGGAAGATCCTGAAAAGGATCAGCTTTGCTATGGAGGAAGGCGAAATGATCGCCGTGATGGGACCTTCCGGTTCTGGTAAATCGACGCTTCTCTATAACGTCTCCGGCATGGATCAGGCGGATGAAGGAGAGGTCTGGCTTCGTGGTGTGGAGATCGTTGGCCTTGACGAAGATGAAAAAGCCCGTTTGAGGCTCTTTCAGATGGGGTTTGTGTTTCAGCAGATGAATGTGCTTGCCAACCTGAATCTCATTGACAATATCGTTCTGCCGGCACTTCACGCGAAAAAGAAGGAGAAGCGGGCGCTTTTTCAGCGTGCCGCTGCTTTGATGGATGCTTTTGGCATAGGAGATCTGGCCGAACGAAAAGTGGGTGAGGTTTCCGGAGGCGAGCTGCAGAGAGCCTGTATCTGCCGCAGCCTGATGATGGAACCAGATATCATATTTGCGGACGAGCCTACCGGAGCCTTGAATCAGGCTGCGGCTGCGGAGGTCATTGAGGCTTTTTTAAAGATCAATCTAGAAGGGACATCGGTGCTGATGGTCACCCATGACAGCAAGATTGCCAGCAGGTGTGAAAGGATCCTGTATCTTCTGGACGGTGAGATCCGGGGCAAGCTGAAGCTTGGTAAATTCATGCATGGCGATGGCAGAGAACGTGAAAACGAAACCGCCCGCTGGCTTTCTGAGATGGGCTGGTGAGCAGCGAACGGATTCCACAGTAGCGGTGGCTCTATCTGGTGGGCGAGGTTATGCGGGCGCGTGAGATCCCTGGTGCATGCCGACTCTGTTGTGACGGGGCGGCGGAGCTGGCGTGGCAGGATACGGTAAACATCCGTGGTTTTTGGTGGTCAAGATGGGCTGTAATGGCAATCGAATTTGCCATTCCACGCTGTTTTGACCAGAATCCGGTCCTTTGTGGTCAAGATGGGCTGAAATGGCAATCGAATTTGCCATTTCACGTTGTTTTGACCAGAACAGGCCCTCTGTGGTCAAAGTAGCCTCGTATCCAAATCGTTTTTTGGATTACACGCTGTTTTGACCAGAAACAGGGTCTTCGTGGTCAAAGTAGCCTGGTATCCAAATCATTTTTTGGATTGGACGCTGTTTTGACCAGAATCAGGTTCTTCGTGGTCAAAGTAGCCTTGAATCCAAATCATTTTTTGGATTACACGCTATTTTGACCAGAAACAGGTTCTTCGTGGTCAAAGTAGCCTGGTATCCAAATCGCTTTTTGGATTTCACGCTGTGTTGACCAGAACCAGGCCCTCTGTGGTCAAAGTAGCCTGGTATCCAAATCGTTTTTTGGATTACGCGCTATTTTGACCAGAATCAGGTCCTTCGTGGTCAAAGTAGCCTGGTATCCAAATCGTTTTTTGGATTACACGCTGTTTTGACCAGAATCGAGCCTTCCATGGTCAAGATGAAGAGAAATACAAAAACTTATTAGTAAAACTCCCGATCTTGACCAGAAACAGGCCCTTTGTGGTCAAGATGAAGAGAAATACAAAATTCTTTTTGTAAAACTCCCGATCTTGACCATCCGGATGCTGCCCGCCGCGTTTTAGTCTTCTTTTTCTCTTCCGGAAACTTTCCTCTACGATATTTCCATCACCTCAAAAGGCTCTTGAGAGGGCATTTCAGTCAGTCCTCTGTGCTATCATGAAAAGAACGAATTCGAGCGTTCCTGGCCACGCCGCCATGGTCGCTGAAGGGATGTGAGAGTGATCGCAGGCCAAAGGGACAGGCGAATCCGTCTTCTGGCAGCACTGCTGCCGGCTCTCATCCTGTGGCTGGCGGCAGGCTGTGCTTTGCCCGGCAACAGCCGCTCTGCGCCTGAGGCGGAGCCGGACTGGACCATCGGGAAACTGGATCTCGGCTTTCGCATGGATGATACCGGTGCCGGCGAACTCGACTACGAAGCGACACTCTCGATCGCCGCAGGGCGGCAGGACATTGTCATGCGCCTGCCCTGGGGAGAAGAGAACGCCTTTTCCATCTCTCGGCTCTGGCTGCGCTATCCGCAGCAGGCACTTGAGGAACGTGTGCCTGCCGCCGATGACACGGGACGGCGCCCGCTGGTGCTGAACGAGGCCCAGCCCTTCAATTCACTGCAGCTCCCGGCCACCCCCCAGACCTTCCATGACTGGCAGGAGCTCAAGCTCATTCCCAGCACCCACGGTTTGACGAGTGCCGAATCGGACATCGGGCTTGGCTATCAGCTCTCGGTAGCCGGCAACAACAGCCTTTTGGCTCTGGCCCTGCCTTTTGCCGGCGAAGCCATGGTGGAACTGCGCTTTGAGGCCGGGCTCGAAGCTGTGTGTACCGGCTACGCCGATGCCCTGCTGCTCGAGCTGCCGGTGCTGCAGGGCGAGCAGTCCCGCGGCCTGGCTGCCCTGGACCTGACGGTGGATCCCTCCCGACTTGGTGTCCATGACCTTTCCAGCGTCCAGGGCTACCTGAAGACCGGCTGGAACAGCGCGGGTGAACACAGCCCCACAATTGCTGACAAGAGCGTCAACTGGCATCTGGAGGCCTATGATTCCAGGCTGCCGCTGATACTGCGTCTGACTTTGCCTCTGCCGGCAGGCTTTGTTACGCAAAGTTCGGACACCATACGACCGCTCATGGAGACCGATATCAGAAATCAGAAGGCGGTGCAGCAGCTCGGCGGGCGTCTGGCGCGGCGGCTGACGACACAGCTGCCCTATGTCATAGCGCTGCTGACACTGGTGGTTGTCCTGATGCTGCTCGTCGGGCAGCTCGATCAGTGGGTTACCGCCTGGCGGCATCGGGGCACGCTGCCCGATCGGCCGGAGGGGGTTTCGCGCTCGCTTTTCGCCTGGCTGATACGCGACCGTGTGACCGGCGACGCACTCTACGCCGCCCTGCTTGATCTGACGGCCGCGGGCCTTCTGGGTTACAACAATGGCGAGTACCGTTTCATGCAGCCTGAAGAGCCCGAAGAACCTGAAGAGCCGGGGAGGCCGGGGGAGCCGGAGGGGGCTTGTGCTGGCGGGCGCGAGATCGGCGACAGGGCGACGCTTGAACTCTACAGGGTAGCCCGGAAAGTCTTCGGAGAGCTGCCGGGCTTTACGACCGAGCAGCTGCAGCAGCTGGCCACGGCCTACGAGACACGGCAGGAGCTGGCGGCTGTCCTGGCCGCCTACGGAGCTGCCGTGACGGCTGAGCTGGAAGCCCAGGGCCTGCTGCGCCGCCAGCGCCGCAGCCAGCTGTTTTACTTGCTCAGTGCGGCCGTCCTGCTGGTGGTCCTGATTGCCCTTACGGTTTTGAGCGGGCAGGGCTTGCCGCTGCTGCTGCTGCCGCTGGTGCTGCTGCTCGTCGTCGCCGCCAGCCGTGTCCGCCATCTTTCGGCAGAGGGCTATCGGCGCCTCGGCGCCTGTCTGGCTTATCTGCGCGGACTTGAGCGGGGGCGTGAGGGGAACGAGGCAGCGGGCAGTCAGGCGCTGTACGATCGTTTTCTGGATGCACTGTCGGTGGGGGTTGAAGATGCCTGGCTGCGCCGCCACGGTGAGCGCAGCGCTGCCGAGGGAGGGCTGACAGCTGCCTTTTACCGCCAGGTCGGCAGTCCTGAGCTGGCCCGCCGCCTGCTCACGGCGCCGGCGTCGAGCGCTGAACGGAAGGCGGTCACTGAGCTGCTTGCCAAACGCTGTTTTAAAGGCAGAATGGATATGATGGCTGTTCACATTCGTAGCCGTATTGTAAACTTGCGGTAACATGATTGAAATACGCGGGCCTGTGCTATAATCCGCACATTGCTCGCCCATGCCCTTTTTGGAGGTTCTTGATACATGGCCAGAAATACCCGTCTTGCCACGACAATAACAGCCCGCTATACCGCCAGTGTCGGGGCGGTAGACGCATTTTATATGGACGGTCGCTCAAACAGCCGACGTGAGATGCAGTTTGCGGATTTAACTCTGGATCGTGAAGAACGGGGTTCTTTTTTTGCCGTTTATGCATCCTCGCACGGTGTGCGTGATGCCTCCAGCGGTGACGACGGAAACCGCGATCTGCTGAATAAGATCTGCGACGACATGAAGCGCAACAAGCACCGCAACATCGACGAGGAGATCAATGATCTGGCCGAATGTGCGGTCAATGTCGCCGGCCGTCTGACGCTGTCGGATGGGGCGGTCCGCCAGCCGTACTTCGCAGGCATCATTGTCAAAGACGGTGAAATGGCCGCCATTACGCTCGGCCGCGGCTGCTGCTATCTCCATCGCGACAACGCCCTGTATCAGCTGACGCAGGACGATTTCCCGCTTGAACCGGTCGACCACTTTGGTCGCCGGGTGAACAACATGGACGATTTCGCGGCCGGTGTCGCCGGTACGATCCGTTATTCCAATATCGCCCAGCTGAAGCCCGACGATTCGATTATTCTCTGCAACCGTGAGGTCATGGAGGCCATCGGTCAGCATCAGATGCTGCGCATTCTGCATGAGTCTGAGGATCAGGCGGAGGCGGCGGGTACCGTCATGGACATAGCGACAGAAGAGCTGCAGCATGTGTCGCTGCAGTTCATGATCGGCTATGTTGAGGACGTCATTACCATTGATCGTCTGGGCCGCTCGACGCTGGCCCGCGGCTTTGCGGCCCGCAGTTCCGGGCGGCTGACGGCCGCGCGGCAGGAGCGCGACAGCCAGCGCAGGCCCTTCGCCGACGAACCGCGCCCCGAGCGCGACGCGAGCTACACAGCGACGGGCTACGGCAACGACCGGGAGGCGGCTCCGTCGCCCGGCTCTCGTGGCGGAGCGGGCGCTGGCGACGCTCTGGCGGGTGCTGCGGGTGCTTATGAGGGCGAAGGTCTGGGTCTGGGCCGTCAGGCCGAGCCGGGCTCGAGCTACCGCTCCTTCTACGGTGATGAAACGGCTCAGGACGACCGCGCCTACGAGCGCCTGCCGGAGCAGGGCGGGAGTGACGGGCAGACAGCCGTCTATGATTACGGCCACGGCTGGAATGCCGGCGTGTCGGGTGAGGGCCCGGCGGGCTGGGCTCAGCCGGGCGACGAGCCTGCCGGTGACGGCCGACCGGGTGCCGAAACGGATAAGATTGCCGCAGCCTGGAAGGAGTTTGAGCAGGATGAGACACGCTCGCGTATTCTGACACCTGCGAAGGACGGCATGGATCCCGAGCTGATCAAGCGCATCGCCGTGATCGGACTGGCGGTCATCGCGGTGATTTTGCTTTTCTTTATCGTCCGCTCACTTATTAAGGGACCTGCCAAGCCCAAGGATGGCACTGAGAGCAGCCAGGTGACACCGGGCAGCAGCACCACGGGTATCGCTGTGCTGCCGGGCGATCAGACCACGACGACGGGCTCAAGCGTCGATCTGCAGCCGACGACCAGCACCTTGCCGCCGCCGCCGCAGGACACCACCACGATTGAGGTCATCATTACGACGCAGCCGCCGACGGATACGCCGACGACTCCGCCCACGACCCAGCCGACGACCGCTGCTCCACCGCCGCCGACGACGCAGCCGACTGCCGCGCCGACCGCCGCACCGACCAACCGTAACGCCTCGACGCGCAACTATACGGTCAGCTCCGGCGACAGCTTCTGGAGTATCGCAAACAACAACTATGATATTCCCGACGGCCAGACGATGCGCTTTATTGAGGCGATTCTGGCGGCCAACGGCTTCGCCAACATCAATGCCACCATCATGCCCGGGGATGTCATCACCCTGCCGCCGGTAAACTAGGCAGATAACGAAACACAATCGTTCAAAAAAACGCTATTTTTCGGTCGCTGTTGTCAGGAGACTTGACGCAGCGGCCGATTTGCTGTTTCCTGAAGAGAATGGTTCTTTGTACGTGACTGCGGCCTTACCCCATGTCAGCTTCTGAGAATCGTTTCATTATGTTAAGGGGGTTTTCCATGCATCGCAAACTCTTTATTCCGGGTCCGACGGAAGTCAGTCCCGATGTGCTGGAGGCGATGAGCCAGCCTTTGATCGGACACCGCGGTTCCCAGGCCTCCGAGCTCGGAGAGCGCATCTCCAGGAAACTCGCGCAGCTGATGGAGACAGAGAATCTCATTGTTCTGTCCACTTCGAGCGGCTCCGGCCTGATGGAGGGCGCCGTGCGCTGCTTCACAGCCAGGCGTGCCGCCGTTTTCTCCATTGGAGCTTTCGGCGAGCGCTGGTATAAGATGTGCCGCGCGAACGGTATTGCGGCCGATATCATCCGCTCGCCTGAGGGCCAGGCGACGACGCCCGCCCAGATCGAAGAGGCACTGGCGACGGGCAACTACGACGTCATCACCGTCACCCACAATGAAACGGCTACCGGTGTCGCGAACGATCTGGCCGCTCTGGCTGCCGTCTGGTCGCGCTACCCGGATGTTGTCGTCTGCATTGACGCGGTTTCTTCGCTCGGTGGCGACCGCATTCCCTGTGACGAGCTCGGCATTGACTGCCTGATCACCTCAAGCCAGAAGTGCATCGGCCTGCCACCCGGCCTGGCCGTTGCGGCGGTCAGCCAGAAGGCCCTTGACCGCGCTGAGACCGTGCCGAACCGCGGGCTCTACTTCGACTATCTGGAGCTCGCCCGCTTTATCCGTGAACGCGGCTATCAGTACCCGGCGACACCGAACATTTCGCTGTATTTCGCCCTCGACCGCGCCCTGGACCTGATGCTTGAGGAGGGCTTCGCCGCCCGCTACGCCCGCCACGCCGCCATGGCTGAGCGGGTCCGGGAATGGGCCGGAGAGCGCTTCGCTCTCTTTGCCGACCCCGAGCATCTTTCGCAGACGGTCACCTGTATCGCGAACACGCGCGGCATCGACGTCGGTGCCCTGAACCGCTGGCTCGGCACGCAGGGCTTCCAGATCTCCGATGGCTACGGTTCCCTGAAGGGGAAGACCTTCCGTATTGCCCACATGGGCTGGATGGAGCTCGCCGACATCGAAGAACTGCTCGCCACCATTGATCGCTGGCTGGACACGGAAGAGGTAAAGGCATGACAGAGAAACTGGAAGCACCGCACGTTCTCGTCAGTGAGAAGCTTTCGCCGGCCGGCATTGAGATTCTTGAAAAGGCCGGGGTGACGGTGGATGTCAAGCTCGGGCTCAGTGCCGCCGAGCTTGAAGCCATCATTGGCGACTATGACGGTCTTATCGTCCGCTCGGCGACGAAGGTCAACCGCAGTCTGATCGAAAAGGCCACGCGCATGCGTGTCATCGGGCGCACCGGCACCGGCGTTGACAACATCGATCTCCAGGCTTCGACCGAAAACGGTATCGTGGTCTGCAACACGCCCGACGCCAACACCATGGCCGCCGCCGAGTTTGCGGTGGCGCTCGCCATGGCTATCTGCCGCAATATCCCGCAGGCCGACCGCCGCTTCCATCAGGATGACTTTCGCAAAAATCTCCTCGTCGGCATTGAGCTGGAGGGGAAGACCGCCGGCGTCATCGGTCTGGGCCGCATCGGCGCCATCGTCGCGCGCAAGCTTGCCGGCCTGGGCATGGACGTCGTGGCCTATGACCAGTATGTCAATCAGGAGCGCTTCGACCGCCTGGGCATCCGGCGCGCCGCCAGCATCGACGAACTGCTGCAGCAGGTCGACCTGCTGACACTACACACGCCGAAGACGAAAGAGACCCAGAACCTCATCGGTGCCCGCGAGCTTGCCCTGATGAAGCCCGGCGCCCGCCTGGTCAACGCTTCGCGCGGCGGCATTGTTGATGAGGACGCCCTCTACGATGCACTCGCCTCCGGACATCTGGCTGCGGCGGCTTTGGACGTGCTCGCCGTTGAGCCGAACACCACCGCCGCTCCCGGTACCCAGAACTTCCACCACCGTCTGATGGAGCTCGACAATGTGCTGCTGACACCGCACCTGGGCGCCTCCAGCAAAGAGGCCGGTGAAGCGGTGTCGACGCAGATCGCCGAGCAGATCGCCCGTGTTCTGAACGGTGAGCTGGTCCCGGCTGTCAACCTGCCCCCGGTTGCCGGTTCTCTCGACGAAATGGCACCCTGGATCGGTCTGGCTGAGAAGCTTGGCTCGATCTGGTTCCAGACCGAGCATCAGCCCGTCAACCTCATTCGTATCCGCTATTCCGGACGCGTCCTGGCCGATGAGCACGGCCTGGTGACGCTGTCGGTGCTGACGGGTTTCCTGCGCCCAATCTCCGAACACCGCATCAACTTCGTCAACGTGCGTCAGAACATCCGTGAGATGGGCATCGACGTCATTGAGGAGGTCGAAGATCTGCAGACGGGCGAAGTTCGGGATGGTCGCTTCCCGGATCTGCTGACCGTCAGCTTCGAGCGTGATGGCAGGGCACTTGAGGTATCAGGTACTGTCATTGGCGGTGGGCGAGAGGTTCTGGTCGACTTCTTCGGCTACCCCGTCGACTACACCTTTACACCTGTCATGCTCGCCCTGCACAACGACGATGTGCCCGGCGTCATCGGCCGTGTCGGTTCCCTGATCGGTGAGCGTGGCATCAACATCGATGACATGCGCTGGGCGCGGAAGTCGCTGCGCTCCCATGCTGAGGCCCTGATCTCAATCGATCAGATGCCGGACGAAGCATTGCTTGAAGACCTGCGTGCCCTCTCGGGTGTCAACCGCGTCTCCCTCCTGGACTTCAGAGGCTAAGACTTAGCGGATTATCTGAGCTGAAAGACGGCCGAAACGCTGAAGAACAGGCGTTTCGGCCGTTTTTGTGTAGAGATGGGGAGACGGAGTACGGGGAGACGGGGGCGTGAGAGTATGGGGGCACGGGAAGATGGGGGTGCGGGAGTATGGGGGCACAGGAGGATGAAGGCCTCCGTTTAGATATGCATTTGAAAAGTGAATAGGTCCAAATACCCGGAAACCTGCAATTGCTCAAAACCGTGCAAACACAGTGTATCGGGAGCTGGAAATGTTAACTATGCACGTGAAACGTGTATGAGCCCAAATATTCAGGGATGCGAGGAATCAGTCTATTCGGAGCCGTGTGGAATGTCCGGTGAATGACAAATTTTGGAGCCGTGTGGTCTGACACAAAGCTCAGTTTTTTATCGTTTTCTGGATTATGAGCGTCAAGCTTTTGGAGTTGTGTCAGCATTATCTGGCCACAATAAGGAGGCTTCTGTCATTTTGGGGTCTGACATTTCGAGTTTTTCGCCACAAATTGGGTGTAATACTAATCCTCAATTGATCGAAGAATTCGAAATTCCTGTGTCTCAGCTTTCATTATTTGTTCTACCAGGGCTGCTTTTGGTGTTTTCTGTTCTGTTATTTGGGGAAGTAGCAGACGATTAGTCCTTATCCTCCAACTGGCGGTCTGTACCGCCGCTTTTTTTATCATTTTCATTCATAAGCGGCGGCATCGATTAAGAAGCAATCGAACGAGCGACGTTTGCTGCAGTGTCTGGGTAGGGGTTGGACGATAAATTGATATTGCCCGTAGAACAGGCAATATCGAGAATTGAGTACAGTTCAAGGTGTACAAAAAACCGATATTGCCTCGCGGATCGGGCAGGAACGAAAAAATTGTCCAGGGGTGGCCAAAAAAGGCCGTTTGTGCCCCGAAACCTGGGCACAAACCCCGATTTCTGGCCAAGGGTGGACAAAAAATGCGCTGGTGCCCCGAAATCGGGGCAGGAACGAAAAAATTGACCACGGCTGGCCCAAAAAGGCCGTTTGTGCCCCGAAACCTGGGCACAAACCCCGATTTCTGGCCACAGCTAGGGAAAAATTGCGCTGGTGCCCCGAAATCGGGGCAGGAACGAAAAAATTGTCCAAGGGTGGACAAAAATTGCGCTGGTGCCCCGAAATCCGGGCAGGAGCGAAAAAATTGACCACAGATGGACAAAAATTGCGCTGGTGCCCCAGAATCGGGGCAGGAACGAAAAAATTGACCAGGGGTGGACAAAAATAGCGCTGGTGCCCCGAAATCCGGGCAGGAGCGAAAAAATTGGCCACAGCTGGCCAAAAACAGCCGTTTGTGCCCCGAAACTGGGCACAAACCACGATTTCTGGCCACAGATGGACAAAAATTGCGCTGGTGCCCCGGATTTGGGGCAGGAACGAAAAAATTGTCCACAGCTGGTCAAAAACAGCCGTTTGTGCCCTGAAACTGGGCACAAACCCCGATTTCTGGCCACGGGTGGGCAAAAATTGTGCTGGTGCCCCGGCATCGGGACAGGAACAGAAAAACTTGACCAGGGGTGGCCTCAAAAAACAGGTACCCCGAGAAAGATGCGGGTTTGGATTTTTCTCCACGCTATGAGTGTTCAAATCGTCTGACAGCTGTGCGTTTCATTTATGAGCCGTCGATCAGCTCGTAAAGTCCCGCAAACGCTGTACTGAGATAGGGTCACCAAACAAGTCAGCAGAGCGTGTTTTGAAATTGTAATGAACTGGCGAACTGCATGAAACCTAAGATTTTCCTATATGATTCATATATCGTTCATAATTGAAAGTATGAGGGGCTTGAAAGTATGAAAAGACGATATGAATTAACAGACGAAGAATGGGCCAGAATCCGACCCTATCTTCCGCCAGAGCGCACGGGAAGAAGAGGACGACCATGTAAGGATCACCGGACGATGCTTAACGCTATGCTTTGGATTATGAGGAGCGGCGCAGCCTGGCGTGACCTGCCGAAACACTATGGACCATGGAGCAGTGTGTACGGCCGTTATCGTCAGTGGACGGAGAATGGTATTTGGGAAGCGATACTCGCGGAGCTGTCAAAAGACCTTGATAAGGAGGAATGATCGATGACCCCTGTATCCAGGTGCACCTACATGCATCGGGTAAAAAAGGGAGGGCGCGAAAACAGGGAATTGGTCGATCAGGTAGGGGATATACCACAAAAAATCATGCAGTCGTTGATGCTTTAGGGAATCCATTTACCGTTTATTTGACCGCTGGGAATGTCAGCGACTATACGCCAGCGAATGATTTGATTACGGAGTTTGATCTGGAAAACAGCTATGTGCCTGCAGATAAGGGCTACGATAGTCAGGCATTCGTGAGAGCCATCGAAGAGAAGGATGGTATTCCTGTTACCCCTTTCGCAGGAACGCCAAGAATCCCCGACCATACGATAAACACAGATAAAAGATCGGTATTTGGTCGAAGATTTCTTCCTCAAACTGAAGAACAATCGCCGGGTCGCAACGCGCTACAAGAAGACATTCATCAGTTATCTTGGCATGGTCCGTCTGACATGTATGTCCTCTTGCTTACATTCACTATTGCATAACATGCCCTGGCAGCACGCTTAGGATACGCATCGCAGCATATGCTTTGTCGCTTTTGTGGAGGCTGCGGAATAACACAGCCAGCCCCTTCTGAATAGCAACCGGCAAACGGAAACGGACACTTCTGCGTTGGATTCTCCATACACTGGCGGTCAATCACTCGTACCCGCACCCGCACCCATGCCAATCTGGCAAGCTCCGCCACCTCTCCAATCGCGGCCGCGGAACGCTTCGCCCCAGAAGAAGAAAAAAAGATCGCCCGAAACGCCTGTCAAATGGCGCTTCGGGCGAATCCACTTTTTACGTTGCCGACGAAGTCTGCTTCACACCGGCATTTCATTCATCCAATCTACGGCGACCTGTGTGGTCAATGCCAAAGGACTTCCTGCTTATCTCAGGGCCGAGCTGCGGCTGCGAAGGTCAAAGCGAGAGCCAGATCATGTCGACGTTATAAAGATCTCTTTCCTGTGACCACTTACGGCGCTACGGGCACCTCCACG
Source organism: Bacillota bacterium (assembly GCA_030055235.1). GTDB lineage: Bacteria > Bacillota > Clostridia > Saccharofermentanales > Fastidiosipilaceae > JAEZYR01. Next base: position 8,320 of record JASGUW010000106.1, on the reverse strand, counting down.
GTCACTGGATAGGCGTGAACCGGTTTTCCCTCTTTGAAAATCCACGATTCATTGCCCATCAGCGAAAGTGTCACGGGTTCCTGATCCCGCAGGACAAAGCCCTGCTGAATGTCTTCAAGCTTCTCGTCGACATTGATCTGCGTGACGAGCTTCTTGATGCTTTCCACCTGGCTGAGGTCGCCCTTAAGGGCAACACCTCCCTGCTTCGCCGTGATCACGTACTGTTCAAATCCAGCGCGCGCTTTACCACCCTCAAAGTACCAGTCATAGGTAATCAGCAGGATCTCACGCTCGCCGTCACGCACCACTTCCGCCTTCTTAATCTGGATATGGTTGCTGGCATCAATTCTGATATCCTCGCCAAGCTCCCCGGTTTCAGGCGGCAGATTCGTCGTGAATTCCTTCTGACCGCCTTTCGAGCAGGCTGCCAGGCTCAGAACAAGTGCTGCGATAAGGAGTATGGATCCTATGCGTTTCATTTTTTACCTCCAGCCTTATCCGTCCCTGCTTTCGCATCTTCAGCAGGGGCCGCTTCGCCGGAAAGCTCACGCACTGTCTGCTCATCAGGCTCTTCAAAGCCAAGTACAAGCGTCAGAACGAAAGTGCCTGCAAACGCGATCACACAGGTGATGATCGCATTGATGATATTGGACGTCGGCTGCAGGTAACCCACCAGCGAGAGCAGGCCCGGTGTAACAAAACTGTGGCCCTTGATTGCGGTGATACCGGCATAGAAGCCTGCAATGCCGCCGCCGAGAATGGAGGCAATGAGGGGCTTCTTCAGCGGTATGGCGTTACCGTAAAGTGATGACTGCGAAATGCCAAAGAGCGATGTAATACCGGAGGAGGCACTGTAGCTCTTATACTTGGGATTTTTTGCCCGCATGGCGACCGCAAACGACATGCCCGCAAGCGCTATGTTGGAAGCCATGTTACCGGGCAGGAGCACGGTATCGTAGCCGAGCTGGGCCAGGTTCTGTGTGGCGACCGGGAAGAGCGAGTAATGAGAACCGGTGATGACGAGGAAAGGCGAAAGTGCACCTACCAGCGTCGGTACCAGCCAGGGCACCGTCCGGTTCAGCCAGCTGATGGCAGCGGCCAGACCGTCGCCGATCCAGGTGCCGATCGGGCCAAGAATGACAAGACCGACAATCGCCGTGAAAAACATGGTCAGAACCGGGACGAAGATGGTTTTCAACAGTTCCGGGACGACCTTTTTTATCAGCGGTTCTATCTTGGACTGGAAAAGGACAATCAGAATGATCGGCAGAACACTGGACGGGTATTTGGCATATGTCACCGGAATGGTGCCAAAAAGCGTCAGGCTCCAGCCGACATTGTTGGCCCATGTAAACATGTTCGTAATGGACGGGTAGACCAGAAAGGCCGCGACAGCCGCTGACATGTACGGCGTGGCACCGAATACCTGGGCACTGGAATAGGCGAGGAAAATCGGCAGGAAGTAAAAGGCACAGTCACCCAGAGCATTCAGGATCAGGTAGCTGCTGCTGACTTTGCCGATGACTCCAAGCATGAGCAACACATCACGGAGTGCCTGCAGAACACCTCCGCCGATGATGACGATAAGGATGGGCTTGAAAATGCCACCAATGATATCAAAAACTTTGTTCAAAGGGTTCGTTTTCCCCTTTGCTGGACTACCGGCCTTTTTCGCGACTACACTCATCGCTGTCTCCTTTCATGAATTCGGGCGTTTTAAATAAAACGCCCGAACCTTGTCATGGCTACGACTTATTTGTAGTCAAAATCCGGGATCTGAAGCCAGCGGTTGCGCAGCCAGCGGGCAGCTGCCTTGGGTTCACGCCCACGCGTAAAGATGCCCTTCTTGTTGCCCTGAACGCGGTTGATACCGGTCTTTGTCTCAAAGTCGGCAAAGTTCCAGAGTTGCTCACCGATGAAGAATTCGAACATGTCAAAGACACGCGAGTTGATCTCATAGTAGGTCTGCTGGTAGTCCTCGGTAAAGGGAATATCGTCAACGGCATGGAAGCCGGCAACGGTATCCGCACCATACTCACAGAACATGATCGGCTTGTCGGGGTACTTGGCGTGCCAGGCCTCAAGGTCTTCAATGAGGTGCTTCTCGGCGCTGGCGAAATCGGCGGTATCCCAGTACCAGCCAAAGTAGCGGTTCAGGCAGATCACATCAGAGAGATCGGCACAGACATCCTTATCAATCCCGCAGACCTGGAAGTTCACATAGGTAAAGGGACGATTCTGGGGATCCAGCTTGCGTGCATAGGCAAAGATGTGCTCGAAGTATTCGCGTGCACCCGGGCCGGCCGAATCCGGCTCGTTCATCAGTGACCACATGACGACACAGGCGTGGTTCTTGTCGCGGGCGATCAGCTCAGCGATGTCCTGCTCATGCTGCGCCTTTGTGTCAAGCTTTGACCATGTCGATTTGACTCCCATGCCACTCGCCGAGTCGACGCTGAAACCCTCAAACTGACCGACTGCTGCCACCTCATCAATAACGACGATGCCTTCACGGTCACAAAGCCTCATCATTTCCTCAGAGTAGGGATAGTGCGATGTACGGAAGGAGTTGGCACCCATCCAGCGCATCAGGCTGATGTCGCAGACGTTCAGCGCCTCATTGATGCCGCGGCCGTTGATATAGGAGTCTTCGTGCTTGCCGTAGCCCTTGAAGTAGAACGGTTTGCCATTGATCAGGAACTGGAGGCCGCGGACTTCAACCGTACGAATGCCGAAGGGCTCCTCATAGCAGTCGACCAGCTCGCCGTCCTTCTTCAGCTCTACGCGGGCCGTGTAGAGGTAGGCGTTGAGCGGCTGCCACAGACGGGCGTTGGCCACCTCAACATCCACTTCGGCTCCCTGGCCGCTGGCAACAAGCTGGCGCTCCTCATCCAGGATCTTGACTTCAACAGCGTCGACATCACCGACGACATCCGTCTTCACCTTCACCACAGCCTTGTCAGCGGCACACTCATCGTTCAGTGTGACGTCATAGGTCAGCACGATATCGCGCACATAGGTCCTGGGCGTGGTGTAGATGCGGACATAACGGGTCAGGCCGGAATAGTTGAAGAAGTCGAAGTTTTCCGACACTTTGCGGATGAGCCTGCCATTTTCGTCGACACGCTCGGAGTAGTTGCCGACCGGCAGCGTCGTATGATCAAGCATATTGCTGAGCTTGACCGTTACGCGGTTGGCGCCGCACTGGACAAAGTCGTTGATCTCCGCCTCAAAGGGTAAAAAGCCGCCCTTATGACGAACAAGGAACTTACCGTTCACATAGACTTCTGCCTCGTGCGTAGCGGCATCAAAGCGAAGAACAATACGCTGGTCAAGCAAAGCCTTGGAAATCATAAACTCGCGCTCATACCAGACGTAGCCGCAGTGCATGCGCACATCGCGCGTCATGCCCTGATCGTTGAACGAGCCCGGCACCGCCATGCTGCGATCTGCGGGAATGGGCTTGCTGGGATCAATGACCTCAGTGTCCTTGTCCACCAGGAACTTCCAAATGCCGTCAAGCGACTGTACTGTGCGTGTGTCTGTAAGAATTGGATACAACATATTAACTCCTTTTTACTGCTCTCCGCCCAAAAAAAGGCAAAGGCAAATCTAACCCTTGCTTCAGTGAATCGAATACCTGCTGTTTACAAAGTGTCCACGCTCACCCCCTCTTTCAATTCGCTCCAAACGAGCATTCCTTCTTCGATACTCACAACTGGTGCTGACATCTGCGCTTTAGCCTCTGCTCCGGCCGAAGTCCGCACTGCATCATCTGCACAAAAATGCTTTCACAACTTAACGAGAACTGTACATTAAGCAATATTAAGAATATTATCATTCTATTCAATTTGTCAATAAGACACAAACAAATCGTAAGTATTTTCTTTAATAAACTATATTCATTAATATTCGCCAATGTACCGGATCAGTAAAATGAAGCGATATATAAATCGAATTCATCAAACTGACACAAAATGACAGCTTTTCGTCAACCGCCTGGTCGGCTTTTCCCTTGAGTTTCGACAAACGTCCTGTGCAAAGTGACAGAACGGGACAGGGGTAGCAGCACAAGACAGCTTCTGTGTTTCCGGCCCCATCAACAGGCAAAACAGCACGCAGGGAGACACAGAAAGCGCAAAGCGCCTCCTGATCTCAGACTGCGACGCCACTGCTGAGCCGGGCGCAGAACGGAAGATAAGGGGAGCAGCAGCAGGCTGAGAATCGCTGTTTCGGCAGAATTCGTTGATTGTGAAGTTGAGGCTTTTCAAGGTTTCGCGCTCACATCCTGCACAAACAGCTGATCAGGTACAGAGCACCGGGATGCTCCGGGGTCCGGCTGTGATACCCTCTAGGCCAGCAGCGGGAGCAGCGGGAGGTGGCAGAACATGAACGAGGCGAAAAGCAGAGTGGTACAAGTAGCGGCGATCCAGATGCTGGGGAATCGCGGAGTGGAGGCAAATATCCGCGTGGCCGCGGAACGGGTACGCCAGGCGGCGGCGGACGGGGCCCGGATCATTCTGCTGCAGGAACTCTTCGCAGATCGCTATTTCTGCCAGCTGGAGGACGAGGCCCTCTACGAGCAGGCCCAGACGCTGGAGGACAGTCGGCTGGTGGCGGACTTCGCCCAAATAGCAGCCGAACTTGCCGTCGTCTTACCCATCAGCTTCTACGAACGTGCCGGCAACGTTTTCTACAACTCCATCGCCATCCTGGACGCCGACGGCAGCCTGCTCGGCGTCTATCGCAAAGCCCACATCCCCGACGGCCCCGGTTATGAGGAGAAATTCTACTTTGCCCCGGGCGATACCGGTTTCCGTGTCTGGGACACCGCCTATGCCCGCATCGGCGTCGGCATCTGCTGGGACCAGTGGTTTCCGGAGGCCGCCCGCATCATGAGCCTGCTGGGGGCTGAGCTGCTCTTCTACCCCACCGCCATCGGCTCCGAGCCGCTTGATCAGTCGGTCGACTCAAGCCGGCACTGGCAGAACTGCATGATCGGTCACGCGGCGGCCAACCTGGTCCCGGTCATCGCCGCCAACCGCGTCGGCCGCGAACGCATGGAACTGGGCGGCATGACGAGTGAGATCACCTTCTACGGGCATTCGTTCATGACGGGGCCGCGCGGCGAAATCCTGCAGCAGGCCGGATCAAGCGAAGAAGTGATCCTGCACCAGAGCTATGACCTGGAGGAGCTTGGGCGACTGCGCCGCGGCTGGGGGCTTTACCGCGATCGCCGCCCCGACCTCTACGGGCCGCTGCTGACGCTGGACGGCACGACCCGCTTCAGGGGATGAGGCAGAACAGCTCTTCTACGCGGTTTTTGGGATCGAGCAGATGGTTGTACTGCAGAAGCTCATAGGAGGCGAGCAGCTCGGCGTAGGGACTGTCCTCGATGCGCTCGTAGCGGCGGCCATCACGGCCCACCAGACCATGCTGCGTCAACACCGGAACTTCTTCATAGACGTCGTCAAGGAAGTAGAACCAGGGTGACTTGGGCAGGCCGGCGGCATTCAGCAGCTGGCCTGCCAGATAGTTGAGACTGGTCCGCCCGCCGCTGGATTCGGGCAGGTCGTAGTTCGCCCAGATCACATAGGGGACAAGATAGCGCTCCCCCGGCTCCCACTCGCCGGAGGCGGGCTTCAGCTGCTCGACGACATATTCATTTGGCTGATGGTCGCCGAAAAAGAGCAGGATCGTCGGCCGTCCACTCTTCTCCAGGCGCCCGATAAACTGCTCCAGCGCCTGATCGGAGCGCTCAATCAGAGAAAGATAGGTGTCAAAAAAGCGGTTCGCGCGCGGCGTCAGGCCCTGGAGGTCATGCTTGAAGTTGTCAAATTCCGCGCTGTAACTGCCATGGTTCTGCATGGTGACGGCGAATGCGAAGAGCGGCTCGGCGTCCGTCGATGTCTGCCGGTAGATGTCGATCTCATCGTAGACGGCGGCGTCGGTGACGTAGTTGCGCAGTTTGCTGCGGTGGCGGAAGCCGTCCAGGAAGACCGCCTCCTGGAAACCCAGCTGGCCGTAGACGCGCTGGCGATCCCAGCCCTTCGCATGATACGGATGCAGGCCGACAGTGCGGTAGCCAAGATCGTTCATCAGGCTGACAATACCGGGCATCTCAGCGTTGATGTACTGCTGGAACGCGATGGAGCCGGCCGGCAGCCAGTACATCGAATCGCCGGTCAGAAATTCAAATTCCGAGGTCGCCGTGTTGCCGCCGACAATCGAGACCTCCGCAAAGCCGCGGATCGTGTTTTCCGTAAGCGAGCGAAAAAATGGCATGTAGTCGCGGTTGGTGGTGAACTCCGCGAGCACCGCCGGATCCGAGAAGGCTTCGTTCATGATCACAATGACATCAGGACGTACGGCCGGCAGCACCTGTGTTGCTTCAGGCAGGCAGTCAGGCGCTCCTGCATTCTCCGTGAGCAGCGGGTTCGGCGCGGTGAAGGTCTCCGGCACGTCCGCTGTGTGCTGTAGTGCATCTGCCCCGGCGGTATTCGGCGACTCCGAGCCGCCGCCGGTCGTCTGGCCCTTCGACGCCTGCTGTGACTTCGGGTAGGTGCGTGTCTGCGGCTCGGGCAGCGGCGCCGACGCTTCCTCGTCGCGCTCAAGCGCCAGATAGGGAGTGGCGATATCTCGGACGGCCGTGATCGAATAGCCCTCCGGCTCCTGCACGCGCAGATAGCGGTAATTGGAGAGGAAGGTCGCCATAAAGCCGTTTTTGCGGTACATGACAGTCGGTGTAAAGAGCGTGCCGTCCATTTTGACGGCCTCGCTCAGCTGCGGTGTCAGCAGGGCGGCAAAGAGGCCGACACAGAGCGCGATCGCCAGAGGCAGAGTCAGGAGACGCACACGGAGGCGCGGCCAGAGCTTCGCATCATGACGCACCAGGCGAAGTCTGGCCCGGCTGCCGAGCAGGACAGTGACTGCAGCGACAGCCGCAATGCCGAGCAGCTTGATGTCCCAGGGAAAGCTGTAGTTGTCGAGAACCGAAAATGCGGTGCCGGTCGACTTCAGGTCCCAGGGCACGAGCGGTGTCGAGCGGAAGCTCATGACCAGGAAGTTGGCCAGGCCGATCACTGTCGCGCAGACAGTGGTCAGGATGGAGGCCGTCCGCGCCGAGGCAGTCAGCGCCAGAAAGAAAAGCTCAAGTGTCAGCCAGATGCCGATATTCAGCAGCTGCAGCGGCCGTTTCATGGCCAGGGGGTCGTGGGTATAGGCCTCCACAATCCAGAAGGCAAGGACCGCCGTCAGCAGGAGGATGAGGATGCCGGTTGAAATCACCCAGGTCGGATGCTGACGCAGCCTGCGCAGTCGCTGGCGAAAACGTCCCCCCGCGGACTGACGCCTGGCAGGCGCCACTGTCAGAAAACGGTCAGCGGGCTTCTCCCGTGTCAAATCGGCCAGGATTTCATCGCGACTGCGATGACGGATGGTTTTGGATCGAATGCGACTCACAATTGTCCTTCTAGCGCTTATATTGGTCGCCTTACTGGGTTTTTGAATCAGCCTGAGACGACAAAAGGCGAGGTTTGGTCCGTGCCGCTGCTAACCTGTCTAATATAACACGGAGCTAATGTTTTGCTAACTCTCACATAACGTATGTAACGTGCGAGCTCCACTCAACGTGTGTTCTCAGGAAATACATGTTTATTCTGCTGCCAGTAAAAGACGTAAGTCTTAATTTAGTCTTAAGATTTCTAAAACAATGATTTAACATGCAGGGCGCCTGAGCGCAAAACAAAAGACGCGGGCCGGCGGGCGCACGGGACGACGAGTGGAACAGTGGGGCGGTGTACAAATCAGACTTTTCGTGACGAGTAAAGCTTATTCAAGCAGACTCAAACACCTGATATCACGCAGTTTGAGCATGACTTTCAATTAGCGCATTTATATATTTTCGTAATTATAAAGGGATCCTTGCGTGCAGCATCCCGTCTGGCAGATGTCAGCAGGCTAGCTTAAGGCGGAGCATGGGGCTGTAAAAAGGGATGGATCAACACAATGTGAAAAGCTGACACTCGAGGCTTCTGAAAATGACAAATAAGCTTGTTTGTCAAAACTGACACAACTCCAAAAGTTGGCCATTTGGATGGGGAATTTGTCAAAAAAGCGAGTTGTGTCAGCGAAAAGTGACACAACTCCAAAAGTTGACCATTTGAATGGGGAAATGGACAAAAAGTCGAGTTGTGTCAGCGAAAAGTGACACAACTCCAAAAGTTGACCATTTGAATGGGGAAATGACCAAAAAGTCGAGTTGTGTCAGCGAAAAGTGACACAACTCCAACAGTTCACCATTTGAATGGGGAAATGGACA
>JASGUW010000105.1 GCA_030055235.1 Bacillota bacterium | reverse complement strand
TTCGTTGCTGTATGCTGTTTTCCCATTTTTGACATCCATTTCTCATGGCAAACGGATTCTGAGTCCCGGCACACTTCATGAAAATCGCAATTCATTAAAACTGCATGCAAAACGGCAGCGACCGGAGAGAGGCGATTGGCACAAGCGTGCACATTGCGAAGAGGAAAAGACTTGATCCATACTCAGCTGTTGGGGACAAGCATGATTACGCTGATCCAAGCACTACCATCCTGGTCTCGACGCTGTTTTTTTTGGTCAGATGGGCTGAATGGCAATCATGTTTACCACAGAAGAGGGAAAGCTGATAGCGCCCGCACTTCCACATAATCGAATGGCTTTATACTGCGGTGTGCGTCAGAACTCAGGAAGTAAGTGGCTCGAAAACAGATCCCCATTAGCCCTTTCCGCAGGGTTGACATACAGATCACACTGCGGCCAAAACCCATGCTTGCGAGCACCTTGAGGAGTGCAAACTGTTCTAATGCTTCAAGGCGGGTGACCTCAAGCCGCCCGTTTCTATCAGCTTCTGGAAACTTCAGTTGACGAGTCTCATGAACAGCCGCTGAAAAGCCCTGAATGGGCGAAAATGCTGACGCTTCCTGTGATGCCAGCCATGACAGGAGAAGTACTGGCTGGTTAGAGATGTTGGATTTTTCGGGCTTCCCTCTGTAACAGAAAAGTCTGTAACGACTCCGCTGAGCGGGCAAAACAGAGTGTACGTCCCGGTGCTTGAGTCAAGACCAAATTGTTTTCCGAAACAGGGCTGGAGCGTAAATGATGCCCGCACTCTTTGTCTTCAACAGGCCGTCTCGATCGCCGCTTTCTCTTTTTTCATTGTGAAGCGGCGACAAAAGAATGGATAGAAAACAAATCGTACGGGCGACACATGCTTTGATATCCGGGAAGGAGTGGACATAATTGCGTGATTGCATGGAATCGGGACAGGAACACAAAAAACTTGACCAGGGGGTGGACAAAAATTGCGCTGGTGCCCCGAAACTGGGGCAGGAACGAAAAAATTGTCCAAGGGTGGACAAAAATTGCGCTGGTGCCCCGAAATCGGGGCAGGAACGAAAAAATTGGCCACGGCTGGACAAAAAATGCGCTGGTGCCCCGAAATCGGGGCAGGAACGAAAAAATTGTCCAGGAGTGGACAAAAATTGCCGTTTGTGCCCGCAAACCTGGGCACAAACCCCGATTTCTGGCCACAGCTGGCCCCAAACTACCGTTTGTCCCCGCAAGCACATAGCGATCATGCAGAATCATCAATCGTTGTGCGTAAAAGTTGCCTCAAGTGCGGAAAGTAAAATTCGACATCATCCATTCAACGGCGGCGCAAAGTCACTCCAAAGTAGCTGCCTTCTGACACCCATTGATGCCTGATGATGTAACTTGCGTGGAGACAATGAAGTTTCTCTGCTAATCTCCCCTGAATGACAACGAGACATTGCCGTGCTTCGGCTGTTATTCTCGAATAATCAAAGCAATGTGATTCTTTAGATATGTGATATTTCCTGTGCCAGCCTATTGATGATGAATTTTTAAACGTGAGTTTTGACTCCCTTATCTCATTAAGTCTGACAATTTAGAGAAGGAAACAGTATATCCGGAGAAAATCAGCTGCCTCTTCATTCTCAGCCAGCACGCGCAGCACCAGTCGTCAATCTTCGCTAAAATGACAGGCAGTGTCCGCTTGACATTCACTCTGCGGCCAGAACTCTAGTAAAAACGAAGAACATGAATTGAGGAGATGACTGCTGTGGCCTCATTTGCTGGAAAAGCTTTCCCTCGCCTCCTGACGGCGCTTCTGATATCGCTGTCTTTACTGCTTGCCTCGTGTCAGCCGCGGCCGAGCGAAGAGCTGCGCATCCGCGTCACACTGGCCCCAAGTGTCGCCGGGACGGAAGCCACCACTACGGTGGAGCAGACCACGACGCCTGCACCGACAACGACCCCTGCCCCGACGCCCACTCCGACGCCGGCGCCAACTCCGACACCAACTCCAACACCCACACCAACCCCCACGCCCACGCCGACCCCAACCCCCACGCCCACACCAACTCCAACGCCTACGCCAACCCCGACTCCCGTGCCGACGCCGACTCCCGTTCCGGCACCGGGCGTTGAGGCGCCGCTGGTGATGGATCCCGTTACGCTGAACAACTACACCGATTCACCGCTGGATCTGAGCGGCTATACACCGAGCGGCTATCCCGCACCGCGCTACCCGCAGGGTCCGCAGGACCAGTTTGGGCAGACCTGGGTGACCAATGCCGTTCGCATGGAAATTGTGAAAAACGCCCTCTATGTGCTGGGCCTGCCCTATCTCTATGCACCACGTATCGGTGAGACCTACTGGGCGCCGGATGCGACCTATACGGCGGACTATCGCCTGCTGATGCAGGCCAAGAAGAATCCCGATGCCGAAGGCCGCTATGCCTACGGCTCCGACTGCTCCTCCTTTGTGAAGGCGGTCATCGACTTTACACTTGGTGTCAGCATGAGCGATCACGTGCAGACGGTGAATAACTGGTATCAGCAGCTGCACCCCGAATATGCGCGCCCGCTTGATGACATGTCAAAATGGGAGCCGGGGGATATCGTTATCTTCCATGAGCCGGCAACGGGGAGACGGGATGTCCATATTGCGATCTACTACGGCACCGGCATTGTCATCAATTCCGTCGGCCGCTTCTTCCGCGTCAACCGCATCGACGACTGGAGTTTCCGTGAGCGCGGCCAGCTTGCCGTCCAGGCGGTTTATCGGCCGCCGGGACGCTATGCGGATCTCGACTGAATCCGGCTGATTTTGCCTGAATCCATCTCAGCCGCCGCGCACTCAGTCGCGCGGCCGCCTGGTTGAGGGTGGCGGCTCGGTGCCGCCGGTTTTTCCGCGGTTCTGGATGGCGTTCTCAATCAGGCCGGGGGGCAGGGAGACCTTATAGACACCGTCTTCCATGATGATGCGTACGGGTACATTCTGCAGCGGCTGGGATTCACCGTCGACACTGAAAGAGAGCTGGACGTCGACCTGCAGGATGCCCTCTTCGTCACGCCGGACGGCCAGCATGACATGGGCATCAACGCCAAACTCGTGTTCCTGGAGCGGGACGACAAAGTCCTCATAGCTGGCCGGGCGGTCAGCCCGGTAGGTCAGCAGGTAGGTGCGCGGGTAATTCTTGTTGGCCAGACCGGTGAAATAGCGGGTCATCACTTCAAGCTCGCTGCGTCCCAGGAGATCCACCGGCTGGCCCGTCTCATTCTGGCGCGGGCTGTTAGCGTCGAGCAGGGGCATGCTCTCGGAGAGCAGGAAGATATCAAGGGGATAATTGCCGCGGGAGTTCCAGAGCAGGTACTCTTCGATGCCCATTTCTTTTGTGGCGCGGATCTGTTCGGCGATGATTTCGGGCGTATATTCGATATGCCCTGAGACCCAGGTGGCCGTGAAGGCCTGCAGCCAGGGGCGGATGGAGCCGGGACTGTCCTGGGCGGCGTTGCGTTCCAGGGCCTCCCGCAGGGCGCCCAGGGTGACGCCGTAGGGATTCTGGTCAGGAATGGTGAAGCCGTACCACTCGGCTCCGTAGTGCGAAGGATAGATCATCGGGCAGATGGCGTCGCTGCGGTTGGCGATATGGCGCCAGACCTGACCTATGTCCTCCGGCTGGCTGTCCCAGGTGTGGGTGGTGACGCCGAAGACGTCGGCGGAGATATGGACGCCATAGTCATTGAGCTCGGCGCGGGCCAGGTCCAGAAAACCGTTGATGGCAACCGTTTTGTCCCGGCCTTCGCGGTAGGGGAACTCCGTGATCGGGTTGTAGCGGGCGGCGCCGTCCGGGAAGCGGACGTAGTCAAAGTTGATTTCGTCAAAGCCGCGGATGGCGGCTTCCTGGGCAATGCCGATGTTGTAGGTCCACAGCCAGGTGTCAAAGGGATTGACCCAGTACTCGCCGTTGGGATCCACATAGCTGCCGCCGGAGATCAGCTGGATGGCATGCTCGGGCTTGTTGCGGGCGATGTTGGGGTCCTTGAAAGTGACGATGCGCGCTATGGAATAGATGTCGTGTTCATGCATGTAGTCCAGGGCTTCCTGCCAGTAGCTGAACGGGGAATAGCTGTTGGCTCCGATATCAATGGCGCCCTTGACCTCGGTCTCCCAGGTAATGTAGCCATAGTCACTTTTGATGTCGATAATGACGGCATTGGCCTCGGTTGTCCGGCAGAGAGCCAGAACACGGCTGAGCGTGGGCACCTTGGGCTCCTCGACCGCCTGTCCGGCACGACGCGCTTCGACATAGTCAATATAGCGGTCGATGTCGGCGATGCTGAAACCCTCTTCCAGTGTCTTGGCACCGACAAAGAGCCCCTTCACGGGGACCAGCGGCGTCTTCTCACGGATGCGGTCATCAGGGAGGGGGACAAAGAAGTCGCCCATGCGTTCCCGCAGGGCTTCGAGCTCTTCTGCGCTGAGTGCGGTGGCTTCCGGTTCGCGGATCATGGCCTGGGTCAGGAAGGGCTCTTCTGGGGTTACGGTGGCATCGGCATTTGGGCGAAGTACCAGACCGCGTCCCGCGGCGGCAAGCTCGTCGGGTTTCTGGCCTTCGCCGGAGAAGGTGCCGCGCAGCTGGCGCCAGCCGTCCCGGATGCTCTGTCGCAGTTCGGGCAGGGGCTTGATGAGGAGGACAGCGATTGAGAGGGCAATGACAACAATGAGGCCGATCAGAATGCGGATCAGCCTGGTGGATTCGTGGTCTGCCATACCCCGCCGCGGGGGTCGCTCATTGATATAGGCCATGGGCTTCCTCTCCCGGCCGGACGGCGGCACCTGCTGCCGCTGCCCGACAAAAGCAGTTACTGATATTATACCTTGGCAAAACGAAGCTTGTCAGAAATGAAGATCGCATGCTAAAATGCTCTTTGCGTTTTCACGAACGGAGGAGAAACCGATGCCTATCGCCATCGCCATTATTGATGTGATCGTCTGCATCGCCCTGGTCGGCCTCGTTATCCTGCAGGAGGGCAATTCCCGCGGGCTGGGCTCCATCGGCGGCACTGCGGAAACCTTTTTCGGCCAGCACCGCGGCCGCGCCATGGATCAGACCCTGAAGCGCCTGACCACGGTTCTCGCGGTTGTCTTTGTCATCCTGAACATCGCACTTTACGCCCTGACTTCCATCTAGCAGGCCGTATGCCGTCTGACGATCGTCTGGCCCCGGCTCCGGTGGAGTCGGGGTTCTTTGCGTTTTGCCCAGGCCTGTTAACGGGGCATTGGCAGGCGCCTAGATTATCGTCTGGCTTGCGGCAGACGGGGCGCCGGGAAGGTACAATAAAAGAATGAATACAGAAAACAGACAGAAGACCCGCCCGGATGGCGGGCAGGAAACGAACCCGAATCGCTACGTCGGCATTCTGCGCCGGGCGGACTTTGGCGGTGAGTTAGAGACGACGGGCCGGGACCGTATCGGCACGATTTCTATTCCGCCGCAGGATCTGGCCGGCGCTCCCTTTGGCATGCTGGTTGTCGTCGAGCTGACGACGCCCGCCGATGCCTCTCGCGTATTCGGCCGCGTGCTCGAAGTGCTGGGCGATCCCGGCAGGCCGGATGTCGCCATCCTGGGCATTATCCGCGCCCACGGTCTGGCGGACCGCTTCCCGGACCAGGTTCTGGAGGAGGCCGGGCAGCTGCCTACGGAACTGGACGAGGACGACATTCAGGCAGAGCTCGGTCGTGGTCGTCGCGATCTTCGCATGCTGCGTACCATTACGATTGACGGTGAAGATGCGAAGGACATCGACGATGCCATCTCAATTGAGGCACGCGAAGGAGGCGGCTGGCGTCTGTGGGTCCATATTGCGGACGTCGCCCACTATGTGCCTGCCGGCGGTGCCATCGACCGCGAGGCTCTGAAGCGCGGCAACTCGGTCTACCTGGTCGACCGCGTGCTGCCGATGCTGCCGCCGCGCCTGTCAAACGGCATCTGCAGCCTGAATCCCCATGTTGACCGCTTCGCGCTGACCTGCATGATCGAGTTCGATTCCGACGGCGAGGAGCTCGGCGGCGAGGTCTTTGAAAGTGTCATCCGCTCCGATCTGCGCGCGAACTACCGGGATGTCTTCGCCGTGCTGGAGCGCCGTGCCTTCCCCCATCACTATCGCTTCGTCCAGGAAGAAATTCTGATGATGCAGCGTCTGGCCGGCGTTCTTTCTAAGAAACGGGGACAGGCGGGCACGCTGGAATTTGAAATGCCGGAGACGGTCGTGACGCTGGATGAGGAGGGCCGCCCCGTCGCCATTGCGGCGGCGGAGACGAATGAGGCCAACGACATCATCGAAGCCTTCATGATCTCCGCCAATATCTTCGTGGCGCGCCGCTATACCGAACTCAAGCGCCCCTTCATCTACCGTGTCCATGAGGAACCCGATCTGGAGAAGATCGAGCGCTTCAACCGCACGGCCAGACTGCTGGGTTTTCGCGTCCGCTTCGGCCGCCGCCCGCAGCCTCTGGAAGTGGCTCAGGTTCTGCGTCATGTGCGCGAAACGCCCTTTGCCCCGGTACTCAACCAGCTGCTGCTGCAGGCGCTGGCGAAGGCCCGCTATGACGCCAGGCCTCTGGGCCACTATGGCCTGGCCCTCTACGATTACTGTCACTTCACGGCGCCGATCCGCCGCTATGCCGATCTCTTCATCCACCGCGAAATCAAACGCCAGCTGGCCGGCCTGCCGGCTCCGAAGGACGGCCGCCGCCGGGCGGAGGAGGTCGCGGACCATGTGTCGGACACCGAGCGTGCCGCCATGCAGGCCGAGTTTGACAGCATCGCCCAGAAGGTGGCCGAATATATGGCCGAGCGCATCGGTGAGCACTACCCTGGAATGATCACCGGCATCATTTCAGCGGGACTCTTCGTCCGCCTGGAGAACATGGCTGAGGGCATGGTGCCCTTCAGGACCATGGGCGACTACTACGTCTTCGACCCCGACACGCTTTCGGCCCGCGGTGAGCGCCGCGGCCGGACCTATCGGGTCGGCGACGCTGTGATGGTCGCGGTGGCCGGCGCCAATCTGGAACGGCGGCAGGTCGACTTCATCCTGCCGGACGACCGCACTCAGGAGCGGCCGGAGCGCGATGAGCGCAGGTGGCGCTAGCTTTCCGTGACAAAGGGCTGAAGGGCCCCGACCAGATCAGCGGCTTCGGCCGCATGAATGTGAACCTCAATCGGGCTGGCCAGATCCAGGCTGAAAATGCCCATGATTGACTTCCCGTCAACGACATAGCGGCCGGAGATGAGGTCGACATCGTAGTTGTAGTCGTTGACGATGCGGACGAAGTTCTTGACATCGTTGATGGACTTGAGCAGTACGGTCAAAGTGGTCATTACAAGGTTCCTCCGAGTAGGTGCAGGTGCGTTTTTGACAGTGTAGGGGAAGAGATGGGATAAGGTAAGTGCCCATGAAAAACTGGCGTGTCGCTGCCCTGACTTTGGGCTGCAAAGTTAACCACTATGAGACCGATGCTCTGCTGGCCGGCTTCCGCCGCCAGGGCCTGACTGTTGTGCCTTTTTCGGAGGAGGCCGACATCTATCTGATCAACACCTGCACCGTCACTTCAGAGGCAGGCCGCAAGTCGGCCCAGATGATCCGCAGGGCCCGCAGGCGGAACCCTGCCGCCCTGATTGTCGCCGTCGGCTGCCATGTCGAGGCCGCTGAGAAACTCCCGGAGGCCGATCTCTGGATCAGCAACAGCGGCAAGCCGGGGCTTGTCGACCGGGTCCTTCGCTGTCTGGCCGGGGACGGCGACGAGCGGGCGCCTGCCGCGGCCACTGCGGCGACCACACTTACTGCGGCGGCCCGAGACTATCTGGACTTTGCGCCCTTTGCCGAGCAGAGCGAGACGCGTGCCGTCGTCAAGATTCAGGACGGCTGTGACCGTTTCTGCTCCTACTGCATCATCCCGCTGGTGCGCGGCCCGGCCCGCTCGCGCCCGGCGGCGGCGGTTCTGGATGAGGGGCGACGTCTTGTCGCCGCCGGCTACCGCGAGCTGGTTCTGACCGGCATCCACCTGAACTCCTACGGCCGCGAAGGCGGCACGGGACTGGGCGAACTCCTGCAGGCAGTCGACCGCCTGCCGGGTCTGGAGCGCCTGCGGCTGGGCTCTCTCGATCCGGCGGCCGTGGATGAGGACTTCGCATTGGCGCTTAAGACACTGACGAAGCTCTGTCCGCATTTTCACCTGTCGCTGCAGTCCGGCTCTGCGGCGGTTCTGGAGCGCATGCACCGCCCCTACACCCCCGACGAATACCGTCTGGCGGCGGAGCGCCTCAGGAACTGCCGCCCGGAAGAGGTCAGTCTGACGACCGATGTCATCGTGGGCTTTCCCGGCGAAACGGAGGCCGAACATCTTTCTTCGCTGGCCTTCTGCCGTGAGCTCGGGTTTGCCCGCATGCATGTGTTTCGTTATTCGGCCAGGCCAGGGACGGCGGCCGCCTGTTTTCCGGATGCTGTGCCTGAAGCACTGAAGAGCAGGCGGGCCGGGGAGATGCAGGAGCTGGCCCGGGAACTCTGGCAGGGGCGGCTCGGGCGGCTAGCGGGCAGGAGCGACCAGCTGCTGCTTGAGGAGCAGCGGGCGGACGGTGTCTGGCTCGGCTACGGTCTGGCCTACGATGCGCTGGAGCTGGAGTGTGATTCCGGCGAACTGGAAGCGGGCCGGCTGCTGACCGTGCGCCATGAGGGTGTGACGGGTCGGGATCCTGGGCGGGCTTTGGTTATGGCACAGTAAAGACAATCATTTGTTCGTATTTTGTTCCGCTTGCTGTGGTAAACTTATGAAGCATTCTGACGGAGACATGGGCCGAGTCGTCAGGGCGGCGGCGTTAAGGAGGACGAAAGCGTGGACAGATTTGAAACCACCCGCTTCGAGATGAACATCGACAAGACCGAGGACGTGCGTATCATCATGACCGAGGTTCTGACTGCCCTGAGGGAGAAGGGCTACAACCCGATCAGCCAGCTGGTCGGCTACTTCCTCTCGGGCGATCCGACCTACATCACCAATCATAAAGGTGCGCGCGGCGTGATCCGGCGCATGGAGCGTGACGAGATCCTCGAAGTCATCATTCGCCTCTACGTCGAATCTCTCGGGGGCGCATGACTGAACAACCGGGGCGCTGGCTGGGACTGGATTTCGGTCTGGCCCGCATCGGTGTGGCAATATCGGACCCGCTCGGGATTACCGCCCGTGGGATTGAAACACTGCGCTGGAACGGCCGCGACGCCGAACCGGCGCTTTTGCGTCTTCTGGAACTGCTTGACGAACACCAGATTGCCGGCATTGTGCTGGGGCAGCCGAGGCGCACCGATGGCCGCGCTTCGGCCTCTGAGGCGGAGGCGGAGGGTTTCGCTGCTGCACTCGCCGAACGCTGCCAGCTCCCGATCGTGCGTGTCGACGAGCGCTTTACGACCGTCCTGGCCCATCGTCTTTTGAGTGAACTGGACTGGCGCGGTGACCGCCGCAGGGTCATCGACCAGGTGGCGGCCGAGATTATTCTGCAGGATTATCTGGATCGCCGGGCGCGTGCGGCGCGCGCGCCGCTGAACGGCGCTTCAGAGCCGGACTTCGGGTGCACATGTCAGGAGTGACGGATCGCGCGCACGGCTGTTCGGCGCGCAGAGCCAAAACAGCGTGAAATCCCTAAATGATTGGGATATCAGGCTGCTTTGACCACGAAGAGTCCTGTTTCCGGCCCATTAGTTACTGTATTCTTTATCTTCCCGGAATCCGGGCCAGTGTTTTATATCAGTCTAGTAGTCTGTAACATCTAAAACTTGTATAAGGCATTCCTTCGGCATATGCTATTTTCATCTTTGAGAGTAGGAGTGTGTCATATGCCGTCAGTCAAATATGTAATTGAGTTGTCGGATGTGGAA
>JASGUW010000104.1 GCA_030055235.1 Bacillota bacterium | reverse complement strand
TTAAAGCAAACCCGTCTTTACCCTATTTCCCAGAGCTGCAAAAAGAACTTAACAAAGCCTATATAAAGATGGAGCACCAGCCTCAATTAGCTATTGACTTTATGACCAAGCGGATGAACATGCCGGCACAGGACAATTTCATCGTGGTTGCGCCCTGGGAGAAGATTCTGGCCACGAACCAGCCAATACCTTATGACGAGCTCCAGGGGCTGCAATGCCTTGGCGCTCTGGACTATGCCCGAACAACAGACTTCGCCAGCTGCGGACTGCTTTTTAAATACCGCGGCAAGCGTTACTGGATAGAGCACACCTTCGTCTGTCACCTGGCGCTGAGCGTCGAGAGCAGGCCGATCAAGTTCCCGGTGCAGGAGATGGTGGACCGCGGGCTGATCACCATCATCTACCGCGACAACATCAGCGCGGCCGACATCAGCGGCTGGTTTTTACGGCAAGCGAAAAAATACCCCATCAAAAACATTTACTGCGACGACTATCGTAAGTCATTGCTGGAAGCCGAGTTCACGAAATGCGGCCTGCCGCTTGAGAGCGTGAGGAGCGGACCCATCACTCACGGCAAGGTCGCGCCGTTGGTGGAAAACATCTTCGCCGAAGAAACCCTGGTCTTTGGCGATAACCCGACCATGCGCTGGTACACGAACAACACCTGCCAGGAGATGGACGGCAAGGGCAACATCACCTACTTGAAAATTGAGCCACAAACGAGGAAAACGGACGGCTTCTTCGCCTTGCTGCACGTTCTCTCCAAAGACAGCGAGCTGGCCGAGCCGATAGAAAGCGTCATGAGCCTTGACGTTTACACCTACTAAAGGGGGTGGACGAGTGAAACCCTGGGAATGGTTTTTATCTCTCTTTGACCGCAAGACGGGCAAGCTCGACCTGAGCGTGGGCGTGGGTCGCCTGGCCGCCGAGGTATTCTACAAGGATCTGGCCGTGCAAGCCTGCGCCAACCTTATCGCCGGGACCATTAGCCGGGCGGAGTTTCAAACCTTCGAGCAAGGCAAAGAGGTCCGGCTGGACAATTATTATTTATTCAATGTCGAGCCGAACCCGAACAGGTCCGGTGCCGTGTTCTGGCGCGATGTCGTGCGAAAGCTGGTCTGCGAGAACGAGGCACTGGTGATCCAGAACGACCGGCACATCTACCTGGCCGACAGCTTTCAGGTTGAGCCCTTCGCCTTCCGCGAGAACATCTACAAAGACATCACCATCGACAACCTGCAGATGAACCGCTCCTACACCGAGAGCGAGGTCTTTCACTTCCGGCTGCACAACGAGCAGATCGCGGAGGTCATCGACGGTCTTTACCGCAGCTACGGCAAGTTGATCGCGGCAGCGCAGCAGCATTTTAAGCGCAATAACTCACGGCGCGGCACGGTGGAGGTCCCGACAAACTGGCCGCAGACCAAAGAGGCAAAAAAAGAGCTGCAGGACCTTTTTGAGCGCAAATTCAAAACATTCTTCGAGGCCGAGGGATCCGCTGTCATCCCCCTGACCAGCGGCCTGAAATATGACGAGCTGCCTTCCAACATCGGCGTTAAAGGCGCCGCCGACAGCCAGGTCCGGGCTTTCATTGACGACGTGATCGACTTCGTCTGCATCGGCTTTCAGATTCCGCCCAAGCTGATCAAGGGTGACGTGGCCGACACAACGGTGGCCATGGACAGCCTGATGACGTTTTGCATCAACCCCCTTTGCGAGATCATCCATGACGAGGTCAATCGCAAATACTACGGCAAAAAGAAATTTCTTGAGCGCACCTACGTCAAGATCAACACCACCATGATCCGGGCGCACGACTTGAAATATATCGCCGGCGCACTCGAAACCTTGCTCCGCATTGGCGGTTACTGCATCGACGACATCTTGATCACGCTGGGCATGGAGCCGCTTAACACCGAGTGGAGCACGGCCCGGTTTATGACCAAAAACTACTCGCCTATTGAAGAGATGTTCGCGAAGGAAAACCAGAAAGGAGGCGGTGAAAATTAAAGGCAAAAAGTATTACTCGCTAACGGTTGGAGAAAAGGAAGCCAGTATTTACATCTACGGCGACATCGTGAGCTGGGAATGGTTCGAAAGCGACGTGTCGAGCTACACCCTGGCGAAGGAGATCGAGGCGCTGTCGAAAGACATCACGGCGATCAACGTCTTTATCAATTCCTACGGCGGCGAGGTGGCCGAGGGTCTGGCGATCTACAACAGCCTGAAGCGGCACCCGGCGAAGATCCGGACCCACTGCGACGGTTTCGCCTGCTCCATCGCATCGGTTGTTTTCATGGCGGGCGATGAACGCATCATGTCGAACGCAAGCCTGCTCATGATTCACAACGCCTGGATCTTCACCATCGGCGATCACAACCAGCTCCGCAAAGACGCAGATGACATGGAGACCATCACCCAGGCTAGCGTCAACGCCTACATGGAGCAGGTCAGCATTACCGAGGAGGAGCTCAAGGCAATGCTTGACGCCGAGACATGGCTGTCGGCTGCCGACGCCCTGGAGAAGGGCTTTGCTACCGAGGTAGTGGAGCCTCCGGCAACCGTCAACGTTGCAGCAAGCCTGCGCCTGCGTGAGCAGGTGGCAGAAGCGATCCTGCAGATGAAGAGGGCAAGCGCGCCCGTTAAGGGTCCATCGGCCGAGATTCACATTGACGGCGAGACCCTACGACAAATGTTTCAGCAGGTGAAGGCCGAGATCCTGGCCGAGCTTGCTGAACCCGATCCTCCGGCGGAACCGGGCACCGGCGATCCCCTGGCGGATCCTGCACCATCCCCTGAACCCGCTCCCAACCCGGAGCCTGGCCCGGACGATGAACCGGGTCCCGAACCGGCACCGGAGCAAAAGAACAAGCTACAAAGTTTCATCGCGACCCTCGTGGCCGCAGAAAGGAGCGTTTAAAAATGCTGAATTTAGACGAAATGGCCAAGCAGAAGGCTGACGTGGTTACCAAAATCAACCAGGCAATGAAGGACAATGACGAGGAGGCGTTTCAGGCTGCATTCCTCAGCTACACCGACATTCTCCAAGAGGCAGTCATGGCCGAGGCCAAGGGCCTGGTGCAGGCAGCCGACAACCAGGTGCTTACCGGCCGCGGCGTGCGTACGCTGACCAGTCAGGAGACCAGCTATTACCAGAAGCTGATCGGCATCATGCAGCAGGCACAGCCGAAGGCTGGTCTCGAAGGTTACGATGCGGTGCTGCCCGAGACCGTCATCGACGCGATCTTCGAGGACATCACCGAGGATCATCCACTGCTGTCGATCATCGACTTCCAGAACACATCGGTGCTGATCAAGTATCTCTACAGCACCATGGACACCCGGCACCTGGCAACCTGGGGCCCGCTCTGCGGACCTATCTCCAAGGCGGTGCAGGCCGAGTTCAAGCTGCTGAACCTGGAACAGACCAAGCTCTCCGCCTACATCCCCATCTGCAAGGCGATGCTGGATTTAGGCCCGGCCTGGCTGGACCGCTACGTCCGCACCATCCTGGCCGAAGCTATCGCCAATGGCCTGGAGGACAGCATCATCAACGGCAAGGGCATCGCACCGAATTCCAGCAGCCCCGACATCATCGCGGAGCCTATTGGCATGATTCGCGATCTGAGCGATCTTAACGCATCTACCGGCTACGCGGCAAAGACACCGACACCCATCGCGGACTTTCTGCCCGATACCTATCTCAACCTCGTGGCAGACCTGGTCAAGGTCCCCATCCCGAAGCATCTGCCCGGGACAGAAGGGGCTGCACCTGCAAGCGACGAAGCGTTTTACCGCCGCGTGACCGAGGTCACCCTGATCGTCAACCCGGTGGACTATCTGACCAAGATCATTCCCTGCACCATCCACAAGCAGCCCGATGGGAAGTATGTATCTGAGATCTTCCCCTTCCCGACCCGCGTGGTCCAGTCCGCTTACGTCGAAGAAAACAGCGCGATCATGGGGCTGCCGAAGCGCTACCTGATGGCGCTGGGCGTCGGCACCCAAGGCGGCAAGATCGAATACTCCGACGAGTTCAGGTTCCTCGATGACGAGCGTGTTTACCTGACCAAGCTCTACGGCACCGGGCGACCGCTGGACAACAACAGCTTTACCGTGCTGGACATCACCAACGTCAAGCCCATCGTTCCGCCCGTCCGCGTGACTGAGGTTCCCGAAGACATGCCTGAGTTCCCGGTTTTCGAATGGCCGCCGCTGCCCGAGTATGCAGACACAACCCTGCAGGCTCTGGCACTGACCGATGGCGATGACACACCTCTGGACCTGGATCCTGCCTTCAGCCACGTCAAATACGAATACGCTGCGGCCAAGATCGAGGATGCCACGGGCACGGCGACATTCAAGCTTGTGGCCACCGCTGCTGACGAAGTAGGAGCTACCGTTGCCGCCACCCTGAACGGTGACAAGATCACCGACCTCAACAGCATCGCCTTCGCTGAAGGCAACAACACCATCATC
>JASGUW010000103.1 GCA_030055235.1 Bacillota bacterium | reverse complement strand
GACCACGAAGACCCTGTTTTTGGTCAAAATAACGTGTAATCCAAAAAACGATTTGGATACGAGGCTACTTTGACCACGGAAGCCGCGCGCCGCTGAACGGCGCGCAGTGTCAAAACAGCGTGTAATCCAAAATCTGATATACCATTCACATCCCGGCAGCTTTTGCGGTTGATCACTACGCCGGTAATTGGTGAAGAGATCTTCAAATTATATGAATGCAAACTGCGCTAATGCTGCGATGCTTCAGGTGCTTGATAAAGGCTCGTATAAGAATTACACCCACTCCCCAGCATTCCCGGCATTCCCGACACCCACCAGAAATTTCTGGCTCTCTTGACGCTCGGCGGCCGCCTCTGCTAACATTCGGTTTTGAAGAAATCCATATTCTTTTGATCCTTTTGAGGAGGACCTTATTGTGACGCTCAATCTTATTCCGCTCATGCTGGCCGCAGACCCTGCCGCTCAGGCCAACCCCGCCGGCATGCTCGGTTCGCTGCTCATCTTCCCGCTGATGCTCGGTGTCATGTATTTCTTTCTTATTCGCCCGCAGCGCAAGCAGGAAAAGAAGCAGAAGGAACAGCGTGCCAAGCTCAGCGTCGGTGACCAGGTGGTAACGATTGGCGGTCTCACCGGTCGTGTAGTGAACATCAAAGACGATGACATCACCATTTCAACGAGTGTTGCCAATACGCTCGTGACCTTCCGTCGTGAGGCGATCAATTCGGTCCAGAAGCCTGTTTCGGACGACTAGGGCGCCATCGGCATTCAACATCAGCCAAAGGAGAACAGTTCCATGAAAAGCAAGCATATCCGTATCCTGAACCCCAAGCAGAACAGCCGTCCCGTGTCGAAGGCCTGTGGCGAGTGCCAGACCTCCTGCCAGTCCGCCTGCAAGACCAGCTGCACCGTCGCCAATCAGCCCTGCGAGAAGCTTCGCTGACGGCGGGATCTGTCGCTCCCTTTGAATCAAACCGCCGCTGTGGCGGTCTGAAAGTATCAATAAGCAGCGTTTGGGACTCTTTGGCGGTCACGAACGCTGTTTTACGTTTTGAAATCAAGGCCTGACGAGTATCAAGCTGCGTTTCCCTGAGCGCAAATGACCACCCAAAGGCTGCCGCGTGCGCTAAACCTATCCGGCCAGCAAATGATGTACATTCAATTCCCTGTGCTTAGTGCCATCCCTGCGCCGGCGTCATTCCACTGCGGCAAGCCACATCCCGCCGATTCGCAAATCCCCTGATTGAAAGGCTGATCCCTCTTGCTTCATCATTTCACCCTCCATGGCGATACGATCGTCTTTGACAGCGAAAGTCTGGTGCTCCTATCGGTTGACGACAGCGCCCGCGCCCTGCTCGAAGCCGCCCCGGACGGCGACTGGGAAGGGCTCTCAGACAGTACCCTGGCGGAGATCGCCGCCCAGAGCGGCGCCAGCCCGGACGACATCGCCGGCTGCCGCGCCGAGCTCATCGCCCTGCGCGACTCCGGCTACATCCATGCGCCCGAACAGCAGGCCCAGTATTCCGACCTCTATCCCGATGAGCCGCGCATCAAGTCGATGTGCCTGCACCTCTGCCACGACTGCAATCTGCGCTGCCGCTACTGCTTCGCCGGCACCGGCGACTACGGCACCGGCAGGCGCAGCTTCCTGACGCCGGAGACCGGCCGGCGGGCGGTCGACTTCCTCATTGCCGCCTCGGGGCCCAGGCGCCACCTCGACATCGACTTCTTCGGCGGTGAACCCCTGCTCAACTGGGACACGGTCGTCGCCCTGACGGAGTACTGTGAAACAGAAGGCCCCCGCCACGGCAAGGACATCCGCCTGACACTGACTACCAATGCCGTACTGCTCGATGAGAAGAAGGCGCGCTTCCTGGACCGCCACATGAAGAATGTCGTCCTCTCACTGGACGGCCGCCCCGCGGTCAACGACCGCATGCGCCCGGCCGCCAACGGACGTTCGAGCTACGCCCCCGTCCTCAGTAACATCCTGAACTTTGTACGCCTGCGCCAGGACCGTGAGCACTATGTGCGCGGTACTTATACCTGCGAAAACTGCGACTTCGACCGTGATGTCCTGCACCTGGCCGACCTGGGTATCGAACAGCTCTCGATGGAGCCGGTGGTCGCGCCCCCGGAGGCGCCCTACGCCATCAAAGAATCTGACCTGTCGGCCATCGAAAAGGCCTATGAACGCCTGGCCCTGGCCTGGCTTGGCCGCCGTGAAGAAGGGCGCCCTTTCGCCTTCTTCCACTTCAACCTCGATCTTGAGGGCGGTCCCTGCCTCTACAAGCGCCTCAAGGGCTGCGGCGCCGGCAGCGAATACTGCGCCGTCGCCCCGGACGGTACCGTTTATCCCTGCCATCAGTTTGTCGGGGACGACAGCTTCCGCATGGGCACGGTTTTTGACGCGCCGGGTGAACTGGACCGACATGTTCAGGAAAAGTTTCGTACACTGTTGCTGACCGGCCGCTCCGACTGCCGCAGCTGCTGGGCCCGCTACCTCTGCGCCGGCGGCTGCGCCGCCAACAACTACCACGCTTCCGGAGCCCTGGACGGGCGCTATGAGCTGGGCTGCCGCCTGCAGCTGAAACGTCTTGAATGCGCTCTCTGGCTGGAAGCGAAACGACGGGAGAAAATAGCCGATGCCGAAGTCTCTGAATGATCCTCAAGATACTAAGCCGATTGACGGCCGCCATGTAGAAGCCAGTCACGACAGCCATCTCACAGGTCTCCTGCGGGAACTCTGGAAGGACGACCGCGTCCATGCCCTGATGGAGGCGAGCCGCGACAATATGCAGAAGCTCGGCTACACCGAGCATAGCTGGCGCCATTCAGCCCTGGTCATGCGTCAGGCCCGGCGCATTCTGGAGCAGCTCGGCTACCCTGAGTCGGACTGCGTGGATGCCGCGATCGCAGGCTTGCTGCACGATGTCGGCAACGCCATCAGCCGTGTGGGCCATGAGGCGACAGGTGTCCTTCTGGCCGGAGAGATCCTGGCGACCCACGAGCTCTCCTACCGCCGCCGTCTGGGGATTCTCACCGCCATCGCCAACCACGACGAAGGCGCCGGTGTCCCCCTGAACCCGATCGCCGCCGCCCTGATCCTGGCCGACAAAAGCGACGTCCACCGCTCCCGCGTCTCCGTCCGCGACCCGGAGGCCTTCGACATCCACGATCAGGTGAACTTTGCCGTCACCTCCTCCGCGCTCCTCATCGACCGCCAGGCCGGCCGCATCATCCTGGACCTGGAGATCGACACCAAGATCGCCCCGATCATGGCCTATTTTGAGATCTTCATGAGCCGCATGCAGATGTGCCGCCGCGCCTCTCTCTACTTCGATCTGGCTTTTGGTGTCCAGATGAACGAGGTCGTCCTCCTCTAGCCGGGAGAACTCCAGATGGCGCGCATCCCGGACGAAACGATCGAGGAGATCAAGGCCAGAAACGACATCGTTGCGGTCGTCGAGCAGTACGTGCAGCTCTCCAAGCGCAGCGCGAAGAACTATTTTGGCCTTTGTCCCTTTCATCGTGAGGACACGCCCTCCTTCAGCGTTTCTCCGACCAAGCAGATCTTCTACTGCTTTGGCTGCAATAAGGGCGGGGATGTCGTCACCTTCATCCGGGAGATCGAGGGTCTGGGCTACCCGGAGGCCCTGCGCCTGCTCGCCGAGCGCGCCGGCATCCGGCTGCCTGAGATCGACGAGGATGCCTGGCGGGCCAAAAACCGCCAGCGCCGCGCCCTGGAGGCCATTGCGGTTGAGGCGGCACGCTATTTTTATCATGGTCTGCAAAGCCCGGACGGCGACCGTGCCCGCGCCTATCTTGAGCGCCGTGAAATCCAGGTGCCGACCCAGCGCATCTTCGGACTCGGCTACGCGCCCGATCGCTTTGACGGACTTCTGGGCCACCTGCGCGCCAAGGGGCATCAGGAGAACGACATCCGCCAGTCCGGCCTGCTGCTGGAAACGCGCACGGGGCGCTGGATGGACCTCTTCCGCGGCCGCCTGATCTTTCCCATCCTGTCGGGGCTTGGCAAGGGCCGGGTCATCGCCTTTGGTGGGCGTATTCTGGACGGTCCGGGCAGTGAGGGGCAGCCCAAATACATCAACTCACCAGAGACCGCGATTTTTATCAAAGGCCGCCAGCTCTTCAATCTCAATCTGGCCCGCCGTGCCGGCCGTGATCACCTGATTCTGGTGGAGGGCTACATGGACTGCATCAGCCTCTATCAGGCCGGCATTCACAATGTCATCGCCGGTCTGGGCACCGCTCTGACCCAGGAGCAGGCGCGCCTGATCCGCCAGCAGACGGAGGAGGTCATCGTCGCCTATGATGCCGACGCCGCCGGCCGCCGTGCCGCCCTGCAGAACATGGACATGCTGGCGGATGAGGGACTGCGTGTCCGCGTTCTGGGCATCCCGGAAGGTAAGGATCCCGACGACTATATCCGTCAAAACGGCGTCGACCGCTTCCAGGCCCTGATCGCGGCCAGTCTGCCGCTGCTGGACTACAAGCTGAAGGCGGCCGCCGAAGATGCGGGGCGAAGTGCGACCAGCCCCGGTGATATTGAACAGCTGCAGGATGCGGTCTGTCAGATTCTGGAGACGATCGACAACCAGATTCTGCTGGAGGTCTATCTCAGGCGGGCGGCGGAGCTGCTGCGCACACCCGTCGACGCCGTGCGCCGTGAACTCAGGCAGCGCGCCGCAGCGGCCGAGCGTCAGAACCGTCCGCGCCGGCCGTCGGCGCCGGCCGCCCCTCAGGCGGCCGAAACGGACGAGCCCGAGCCCGGCCGCGAACTGCGGCTGAGCCGTGATGAAGCCTGGCTGCTTTTGCTTTTGTCTCTGGACCCCGGTATCTGGGCCCAGCTCGATCCGCCGCCGGAGACGCGCTGGTTCCGTTCCGGTGTCACGAGCGAAGGCCGCAGCTGGATTGATGCCGTCCTGCGCCTGGCCCGTGACCGTGAACTCAGCCGCAGCCGCTTGCTGCAGGAGGCCGAAGGCTGGTCGCTGGAGGGACGGGAATGGCCGGCGATCTTCGCCCGCATGATCATGCAGCTGTCAGACGGCCATGATGATGCGGCCTGGCTGATAGAGGCCAGGCGCCGCGAACGGCGGGTGCGCCTGGACGGCCTGCAGCGCCTGCGCGACCACTACGCCTACCTGATCGAGTCGGGAAGCGACAGCGACGCCGACGGGGCTAATACCCGCGACCTCTACCGCGAAACCCTGACCGCCATCCGTGAGCTGCGCGCCCTGCAGCGGACAGAGCCCGCGGAGGATTAGCGGGAGGCGGCGGCGAACTTCGCAAAAACATTTACAAAAAGTTTACATTTATCAGAGTCCCACAGCAGTGATGCACTGCGTATTTATAAAGGATGTAAAAATGGCTGCCCGGGATGGCAGCAGGCACAAGAAGGAGAAAAAATGGCCGAAAAGACAGGCAATATCGTGGCACGGCTGGTAAGTAAGGCGAAGGCGAATCAGAATCAGGTTTCTTACCGCGAAGTCATGAATCAGATAGAGGCGGCGGATATTGATCTGGACCGCGCAGAGAAGATTTTTGATCAGCTGGAAGAGCGCGGGGTCAAGGTCGTTGCCGACGATGCCCGTGACGATGACAGCGCAGAGAGCCGGCGCACGGAAACAGAGAGCGTGGGTGTCGACGATCCGGTGCGCATGTATCTCAAGGAGATCGGACGTGTCGATCTGCTGACGGCCGACGAGGAGAAGGCGCTGGCCGCGGCGATCGAAGAGGGCGACATGGACGCCAAGGACCACCTGATTGAGGCCAACCTGCGTCTGGTGGTGTCGATCGCCAAGCGCTATGTCGGGCGCGGCATGTCCTTTCTGGACCTGATTCAGGAGGGCAATCTGGGCCTGTTGAAGGCTGTCGACAAGTTTGACTATACCAAGGGCTTCAAGTTCAGCACCTACGCGACCTGGTGGATCCGCCAGGCGATCACGCGTGCCATTGCCGACCAGGCCCGGACCATCCGCATCCCCGTCCACATGGTGGAGACCATCAACAAGCTGATCCGCATCCAGCGCCAGCTGGTGCAGGAGCACGGGCGTGATGCGGAGGTTGAAGAGCTGGCCGAGGCCATGGGCATGACGGTCGAAAAGGTGCGTGAAATCATGAAGATTTCGCAGGAGCCGGTTTCGCTCGAAAAGCCGATTGGGGAGGAGGAGGACAGCCATCTGGGCGACTTCATCCCCGATGATGACGCGCCCTCGCCGGCGGATCAGGCGGCTTTTACCCTGCTGAAGGAGCAGCTGCTTGACGTGCTGAGCGGTCTGACGCCCCGGGAGGAGAAGGTGCTGCGCCTGCGTTTCGGGCTGGACGACGGCCGCACCAGGACGCTGGAGGAAGTCGGCAGGGAGTTCGACGTCACCCGTGAGCGCATCCGCCAGATTGAGGCGAAGGCCCTCAGGAAGATGCGCCATCCCTCCCGCTCGAAGAAGCTCAAAGACTATCTCGACTGAAGACAGGGGCGGACCCGGGGCGCCGGGGCAGCAGTCGCAGCCGCCGCAGCCTGCCAGACAGCCGCAGCTGCCGCCGCGCCTGGCCGCGGCCCTGGATCTGCTGACCCGAACGGCTGCGGCGCCCGGTGGCGGCACCGGAACCGGGCCGTTTGCCGGGCTTGAGGCGCCGCGGCGCCTCATTGATGTCGGCTGCGACCATGCCCGTCTGGCGCTGGCGGCGCTCGAAGGGGGCCTGGTTTGCTGTGCTGTAGCCAGCGACCTCAGGCCCGGCCCGCTTGCGGCCGCCCGCCGCGAAGCCCGGCGACGGCAGATCGCGGTCGGGGAGGGAGGGCCGCTCGAACTGCGGTTGGCGGACGGGTTGCAGGACTTTGACCTTGGCCCCGGCGACGCCATAGCCATTCTGGGCCTGGGCGGCCGTGAAATCCTGAACATTCTGGAGGCGGCTGACTGGCCCCGGGAGGGGGCCTGGCGTGTCGTCGTACAGCCGATGCAGCAGGCGGCTACGCTGCGCCTGGGACTTTGGCGCCTGGGTTTTCGCCGGATACTGGAGCGTGTCGTGCTCTCCGGCGGCCGCGATTACCAGCTCTGGCTGCTTGAAGGGCGAGCGCCCCGGCTGGAGCCGGCGCCCGGGGACAGTCAGGCCGGTCAGGACGAAACCCCGGGCCTCTTTGAGGCCATCATCGGCCCCTGGGGCAGGGAGGGAAGTTCCCGTGATCCCGACCAGGACCCGAAAGCCCTGATTCACTATCTCAAACGCCAGCGGCGGCTCTGGACGGCCCGGCTCGGGCAGGAACTGTGTACCGACGAAAGCGGGCTGGTCCTTGATCGTGCGGCGATCCGGGCCCTGCTGGCGGAACTGGAGGCCGTATTGTCTGAATGGGAGGCCAGGATATGAGCACTGAAAGCATGAACACAGGCAGCAGGCCTGCCCGGATCCGGGTCGGCGACGTCATCAGCCACATTGAGCGGCTGGCACCGCTTTCCTATGCCTGTGACTGGGATCCCACGGGATTTGCCATAGGTGATCGCGAAGACCCCCTCACGTCCGTCGTCGTCTCCCTGGACTGTGACCGTCGTGCGGTCGAACGGGCGCTTGACATGGGCGCCGGGCTCATCGTCACCCATCATCCGCCGATCTTCACCCCCCTTGGCACACTGACGGCCGACACCCCGGCGGGGGCCGACCGGCTCAGGCTGCTGCGCGCCGGCATCGCCGTCTACGCGGCGCATACCAACCTGGATGCCACGGTGCCCGGTGTCGGCGACCAGCTCGCCTGCTGCCTGGGGCTTAGGGTACAAAAGACACTTGTTCCGCTGGAAGGGGATGGACGGCCGCTCCCCAAACTTCTGACCGGAGAGGCTGGAAGCGGGGCCGTTCCCGGCTTTGGCCGTATCTGTGCGGAAGAGGAGGACCTGACACGCCGCGATCTCATTCTGCGCGTCAACCAGCAGCTGCAGACGGCCGGCTGCATACCGAATTTCGATACGGATAAAGCGGCCGGCCGCATCGCCGTCAGCGGCGGCTCCTTTGATGAGGCCTGGATCGAGCAGCTGCTCGCTGAAGGGGTCGACACCCTGGTCGCCGGAGAGATCAAGCACCATGTACTGGTGGCTCTGCGCGACCTGGGGATCGCGGCCATTGTCGCCGGCCATGAGGCCACAGAGCGCGTCATCCTGCATCCGCTGGCCAGCTGGATCAGGAAGGCCTTTCCGGCGCTGTCGCTGTTCGTCAACGAAGGACTCGACTATAATCAATTAATATTCCGAGACAGCTGAGCGATCGCGGACGCAGGGGGAAACCCCGCGGATGAGGAAAGTCCGGGCTCCGCAGGGTCAGGACGCCGGCCAGTCACCGGTGGAGGCGACTCCAAGGAAAGTGCAACAGAAAACTGACCGCCGTCCGCGGCTCCACCTGGTGGAACGGCGGACGGTAAGGGTGGAAAGGTGAGGTAAGAGCTCACCGGCTGTGCGGCGACGCACGGTGCAGCTGCAAACCCCGTCCGGAGCAACACCGCGGAGAGACAGACAAACCCCGGCCCTGGGTGTCTCATGGAGGTGGCTTGAGTCCGGCAGAAATGCCGGACCTAGATAAATGATCGCTCCCGACAGAACCCGGCTTACAGGCTGTCTCGGATATTTCGCTTGCTTGCCCTGTGGGGCTTGTGGTATTTTATTCGTCGCGCCGCGGCCCGGTAGCGGGATTGTCCGCCCCCTACGGGAGCTGCCGGTGAGAAAAATCTCAAAATGAGGAGATCTATTTAATGGACAAAGCACGCAAACAGGAAATCATCACCACCTACGCCACGCATGAGGGCGACACCGGTTCGCCAGAGGTGCAGATTGCACTGCTGACGGAGCGCATCAATCACCTGACCAAGCATCTGGTGACCCATAAGGGCGATCACCATTCGCGCCGCGGTCTTTTGATGATGGTCGGCCGCCGCCGTGGCCTGCTGGACTATCTGGCCGACATCGACATCGAGCGCTACCGCAGCATCATCGCCCGCCTGGGTATCCGCCGCTAGACAAAAAACGTCAAAAGCACTGAAAAAACGTTGAAAAACCGACAGCCCGTCTCCAGGGACGCGGCTGTCGGTTTCTTAATTATGATAAACTAATCTGGTAACAACTTTGTGCAGACAAGGAAGGTGGCAGTAGTAGGTAGATTGCGGGCATCGGGGGTTTGGCTGTTTTTTGCGAAAAGCGTACGCCTGCTGCCCGGAATCTACAGCCTACTTCCACCGTGTCGGAGACGTTCGTTTGAAGCGCTTCTGCCTTTGTCTGCCGCAGCCCCTCGAGGGGGGTACATTTGACGCGCAGCCATAGTCTGCGCACGGAGGAAGAGAATGAAACGACGTTTCGAAATGGATCTTTGTGGTCGCCCCCTGATTGTGGAGACCGGTGAACTGGCTCAGTTCGCGAACGGCTCCGCGCTTTTGCGCTACGGCGACACAGTCGTCCTTTCCACGGCCACGATATCGAAGGCGCCGCGGCCGGGAATCGACTTTTTCCCGCTCAGTGTGGACTATGAGGAGAAGATGTATGCCGTGGGCAAGTTCCCCGGCGGCTTCCTCAAGCGTGAGGGACGCCCGACTGAAAAGGCCATCCTGACCGGCCGCGCCATCGACCGCCCGATGCGCCCGCTTTTCCCGGGTGACTTCCGCAACGACTGCAATGTCCAGAACCTCGTCCTCTCCGTGGATCAGGACAACGACCCCAACATTCTGGCCATGACGGGCTCGTCGCTTGCCGTCTCCATTTCGGACATTCCCTGGAACGGACCCACGGCATCGGTGGCGGTCGCCATTGTCGACGATGAGATCATCGTCATGCCGAACGAAGAGCAGCGTTTTGCCAGCAGCCTGGATCTCACCCTGGCGGGTACCGAAGACCTCATCTGCATGATTGAAGCCGGCGCCAATGAGGTCCCGGAAGAGCAGATGATCGCCGCGATTGAGGCCGGCCATGAGGTCATCAAGAGCCTGTGCCGCTTTATCAATGAAATCCGCGCCGAAGTGGGGAAGGAAAAGATTCCCTATGAGAGCACCGAGCTCAGCGCTGACTTCAGGAATCTGGTTGCCGAGCGCTCCCTGGAGCGCATGCGCGCGGCCGTGCTCAGCGCTGACAAAAATGTGCGTGACGAGGCTGTGGCCGAACTCACCGAAGATCTCAAGGCCTATGTTGCCGAAGTCGCCCCGGAATCTCTGGAGCTGGTCGATGAGGCCGTCTATCAGCTCGAAAAGCGCGTTGTCCGCGACTACCTGATCCGTGAGCAGCGCCGTGTCGACGGCCGCGCTCTGGAAGAGATCCGCCCGCTTTCTGCCCAGGTCGGCCTGCTGCCGCGCACCCATGGCTCCGGCGTCTTCCAGCGCGGTCAGACTCAGGTACTGACGGTCTGCACGCTGGCCCCGCTTTCCAAGGTGCAGATTCTCGACGGACTCGACAACGAAGACTCCAAGCGCTATCTGCATCACTACAACTTCCCGGGCTTTTCTGTAGGCGAAGCCCGCAGCTCCCGTTCGCCCGGCCGTCGTGAGATCGGCCACGGCGCGCTCGCCGAGCGTTCGGTCGCCCCGGTTCTGCCGGACGAGGACGAGTTCCCCTACGCCATCCGCAACGTCTCAGAGGTCCTGATGTCGAACGGCTCGACCTCCCAGGGCGCCGTCTGCGCCAGCACGCTGGCCCTGATGGACGCCGGTGTCCCGATCCGCCGCCCGGTAGCCGGCATCTCCACCGGACTGATCCAGAACCCCGACGACCCCTCCGACCACATGGTCTTCATGGACATTCAGGGCATCGAAGACTTCTTTGGCGACATGGACTTCAAGGTGGCCGGCACGACCGAAGGTATCACCGGCATCCAGGTCGACATCAAGATCGACGGCTTAACCATGGACGTCATTCGCGAAGCCTTTGCGCTGGCGCGCCAGGGTCGTCTTCAGATCATCAATGAGGTCATCCTGCCCTGTATCGAAGCACCGCGCGCGGAGCTCTCCGCCTTCGCCCCCAAGATCCTGCAGACGCAGATCGATCCCGAGCGCATCTCAGAGGTCATCGGCAAGGGCGGCAAGGTCATCAACAAGATCATTGACGAGACCGGCACCGAAATTGATGTCGAAGATGACGGCCGTGTCTTTGTCTCCTGTGTTGACCTCGAAATGGGTCAGCGCGCTCTCTCCATCATCGAAGGCATCGCCACCGATCCCGAGCCCGGACAGAGCTTTGTCGGTCAGGTCACCAGGCTGATGAACTTCGGCGCCTTTGTCGAGTATCTGCCCGGCAAGGAAGGCCTGGTCCATATCTCCAAGCTCGCCTGGGAGCGCGTTGCCTCCGTGGAGGACGTGGTCAGCGTAGGTGACACCGTGACGGTCAAGGTCATCGAAATCGACGATCAGGGACGCATCAATCTCAGCATCCGTGACACGCTGCCGCAGCCGGAAGGCTGGGTCGAACCGGAACGCTCCGAGCGCAGTGGCGGTCCCCGCAACCGTGACGGCGGCCGTCCGTCCCGCGGCGATTCCAGAGGCGGACGTGATGGCGCCCGCGGCGGACGCGGTCCTTCGCGTGGCAGCCGCGGTGGGCGCGACCGTGATGGCGGACACTTCCGTGAGCGTCGCCGTGATGATGATTAAGTCCTAAAACTTGACGCAAGCCCGCCGGATGAGTACACTATCGCTCGTGTTCGGGGTGTAGCTCAGGTTGGCTAGAGTGCGTGCTTGGGGTGCACGAGGTCGCAAGTTCGAGTCTTGTCACTCCGACCAGAAGAATAAAGCCTGGGACAGCAATGTCTCAGGCTTTTTCATGCCTCGGAACCGGGGCAGGAACGAAAAAATTGACCAAGGGTGGACAAAAATTGCGCTGGTGCCCCGGAATCGG
>JASGUW010000102.1 GCA_030055235.1 Bacillota bacterium | reverse complement strand
GCAAATCCACTCAACAAGAGGTATCATCCTTCTTCTTCACTCTATTCACGTTTGCTCTATTCACGCTCTCTTGAGTGGCTCTGCCTCTACCTACAATACAGGATGCTGTCCACCCCTGGTCAATTTTTTCGTTTCTGCCCCGATTCCGGGGCACCAGCGCAAATTTTGTCCACCCCTGGACAAGTTTTTCCGCTCCTGCCCCGATTCGGGGGCAATCTCGTCAGTTTTCAACTCGGAGAACGACTGCGGTATCCAATACGTTTCTTGATTCAGTTCTTCAGCATTTGTATTTCTCTTAATGTTTTGACCACCCGGAATCCGCTTTATGCTTTTCGCCCCCTGGCAGCCAGTACTCCTGGCACGCTCACCCGCTTCCAGACATTCTTGACGTTCGCCCGGCAGCCAGGCAACCCGGCAGCCGCCCCGTCGCCGGCTTGGTTGACAGATAACGGCCGGGCAGCTAAGATAACTTTTGTTGTCAAGTAGAGGCATCCGCTTCTCACCTCCAGCCGTGCGGTAAAGAGGTACAACGGTTCTGATACTCAAGCAGCTGCGCTTTCTATGGCGCCTGTCAATGATCTCGAGCCGGAGCGGATGTGACCGCTCCGGTTTTTTGTTTTGCTAAAAGAAGGAGCGGCAGCACAAGCAAGGGGGAGGACACAACCATCGCCAGGAGAAAAAGTGGACAGGCGATCAACGATCAGATTCAGTACTCTAAGGTACGCCTGATTGACGCGAGCGGGGGCATGGTCGGCATCGTGCCGATCGAACAGGCACAGCAGATTGCGGATGCCAGCGGGATGGATCTCGTGCTGATTTCACCGAATCCCGACAATCCGGTCTGCAGGGTGATGGATTACGGCAAGTACCAGTACGAGCAGGCCAAGCGTGATCGTGAGGCACGCAAACGCCAGCAGACCATTGAGGTAAAGGAAGTGGGCCTGAAGCTCAGTACGGAGGAACATGACCTCGCGTACAAGCTCCGCAACGCCGAGCGCTTTCTGAATGATGGCAATCGCGTGAAGATTTCCATTCGCTTTCGTGGGCGTGAGATGGCCTATACCAACCAGGGCTACGATGTGATGGCAGAAGTGGCAAAGCGTCTGGAGGAAACAGCAGTCATCGACCGACCGGCCCGCGTGGAGGGGCGCAACATGGTCATGTTCCTGGCTCCGCGTAAGGACAATAAATAAGCTCTTCCTGATAACTCCTGGCGGGTTTAAACGGGAATATCAATTAGAACGATCGCGGATCCGGCCGCATCGCGCGGCCGGATTCCATATGTAACAGAAGGAGATTCGTCGAGTATGGCAAAGGCAAAACAGAAATCCCACAGCGCCTCGAAGAAGCGCTATAAGATCTCCGGCACCGGCAAAGTCATTCGTTTCCAGGCCTATAAAAAGCACAAGGCTGAGGCGAAGACCGGCAAGCGCCGCCGCCAGCTGCGCGGTTCCGTCGTAGCTTCGAAGCCGGACGAGAAGATCATCAAGCAGATGCTGCCCTATCTCTGATATTGGTCAGACAGATGCAGCACTAAGCTTTAGCGTGAAAATGGAGGATACAGATGGCCAGAGTGAAACGTGGCGTCACCAACCGCGCCCGTCATAAGAAAGTTTTGAAGCGGGCGAAGGGCTACTTCGGTCGCAAGAGCAAGACCTTTAAGGTCGCCAACCAGGCGGTCATGCGCAGCCTCAGCTACGCCTACCGCGATCGCCGTCAAAGAAAGCGCGACTTCCGTCGCCTGTGGATCACCCGCATCAACGCCGCCGCCCGTCAGAACGGCCTGAGCTACAGCCGCCTGATGAACGGTCTGCGCCTGGCGAACATCGATCTGGACCGGAAGGTACTGTCGGATATCGCGGTCACGGATGCCGCGGGCTTCAGCGCCATCTGCGAGCAGGCGAAGGCCAGTCTCGCCGCCAACTGAGGCACACTGCGCGACGACGGAGAAGAGTCCCTGGTATCATAACCGGAGCGACAGAGAAACGCCGCCCAGGCTGAGAGCGGCGTTCGCCAGCCGGAGCCCTATGGGATGTTCACCTCCTGAGCGCATGCGGATTCTGAGGTTTTGATTTTTTGCGAAGCCTGGTGCCGCCGGCCGCGGACCGTTACCCCGTATCAAGAGTGGCCTGCCACCCGTGAGGGTGCAGGCAAGCTGGGTGGTACCGCGATTTCGATCGTCCCATGCGCCTGCGGGCGGATGGGACGTTTTTACGTTTAGAGGGGAGACCAGAAGAAAATGACCAGTCAGGATGGGGCGGGCGGCAAAAGTCGCGTCGCCGCGCATATTCAAGAGGCATGCGAAGTTCTTGACCGCCATGCCGCGCATTTTGACGGGGAGCTCGCCGGCCTGATCGGCCGCATTGCAGCGGCCGGGGATCGACAGGAGCTCGAGGAGCTGCGCCAGCGGCTGCTGGGCCGCCGCGGCGAGATCACCACACTGCTGAAGGCGATAGGGAAGCAGCCGCCCGAGCAACGCCGTGCCTACGGACAGCTCGTCAATGAGCTCCGCGTTGCGGTGACCGCAGCGCTGGAGGCGCAGGATGAGGTACTGCTGGAGGGCGCGTCGCTCTTCAGCCAGCCGATCGACCGCAGCATTCCGGGGCTGCGGGGGGCGGAGGGGGCTTTGCATCCACTCACACAGATGCGCTATGACCTGGACGATGCCTTTCACTCACTGGGCTTTGAGATCTACCGTGAGGATGAGATCAGCTCGGAGGCCTTTTCCTTTGACCATCTGAATTTTCCGCCGGATCATCCGGCGCGGGAGTCGATGGATACCTACTGGATTTCCGGGACGGAAGACCGCACGGGTTCCGAGCGGCTCTGCCTGCGGCCGCACCTGACCGGCGGCTCGGTGCGCTACCTGCGCCAGCATGGGGCGCCGGCGCGCTTTGTCTATCCCGGTCCCGTCTACCGCAACGAAGCCACCGACGCCCGCCACGAGCGCGCCTTCTATCAGTATGAGGCTCTGGTCGTGGACCGCGATTTCTCCTTCGCGTCGGGGCAGCTGCTGATCCGCACGATTCTGGAAACCGTCTTCGGACGGGAGGTCGGCGTCCGGATGCGGGCGGGCTTCTTCCCCTTTGTGGAGCCGGGCTTCGAGATCGACATGGTCTGCCAGGTCTGCGGCGGCGAGGGCTGCCGGACCTGTCACGGTGCCGGCTGGATCGAGCTGATGCCGGGCGGCGTACCGCATCCGAACGTGCTGCTGGCAGCCGGCCTGGATCCCGACGAGTGGACCGGTTTCTACATCAATATCGGTCTGGACCGTCTGGTCATGATGCGCTACGGCATCGAGGATGTCAGGCTCATGCATTCGGCCGATCTGCGCTTCCTGCGTCAGTACAGCTGAGAGGAGAGGGAGTCTTATGCTGCTTTCTTTGAACTGGCTTCGTGACTATGTCGACCTGCCAGAGGGACTTACTACGGATGAGCTCGCTCATGACCTGACCATGCGCACGGTCGAGGTCGAAAGCGTGACGCCGGCCGACGCCGGGCTGGAGAATGTGGTGGCCGGGCGGATTGTGAAGGTTTCCAAACATCCCGATGCTGACCTGCTGCGTGTCGTCGAGGTGGACTGCGGCGCGGCGGGGAGCCGCCAGATTGTCTGCGGCGGTGTCAACCTGGCGCCGGAACAGATGGTTGTGGTGGCGCTGCCGGGCGCCCGGGTGCGCTGGCACGGCGAAGGTGAGCCGGTCCTGATCCGGGAGACGAAGCTGCGTGGTGTTGCCAGCAGCGGCATGATCTGTGCCGCCTCCGAACTCGGGCTTGAAGTACTTTTCCCCGATCCCGAAGGTGTCACTGGGCCCCTGATCATGGACCTTGAGGGCTTTGACGCCGAGCCGGGTGCACAGCTGGCCGATGTCCTTGAACTGCGCGACACGGTGCTCGAAATCGACAACAAGTCGTTGACCAACCGCCCTGACCTCTGGGGCCACTACGGCATTGCGCGTGAGCTGGCCGCGATTTACGGGCTGCGGCTTGAGGCTTTGCCTGTATTTGAACTGCCTGAAGAGATTGCTGACTACGATGTCCGGATCCAGGCCCCCGACGGCTGCCGCCGCTATGTCGGCGCCGTTTACGAAGGTGTCCGGGTCGAGCCCGCGCCCTTCTGGATGCGCCGCCGTCTCTGGCTGGCCGGCCAGCGCCCGATCAACCTGCTGGTCGACCTGACCAACTACGTGATGCTGGCGACGGGGCAGCCGACTCATGGCTTCGACCGCGACCATGTCCGCGGCGGCATCCGGGTGCGCCGGGCGGTGGCGGGTGAGAGCCTGACCCTGCTGGACGGTGCCGAGCTTGAGCTCGATCCCACGGACCTGGTGATCGCCGACCACGTTGAGCCGCTCGCCCTGGCCGGCATCATGGGTGGTGCCCGCGACTCGATCCTGCCGGAGACGGATGCCATGATTCTGGAGGTCGCGAACTTCGAGGCGCGTGGGGTCAGGCGGACGGCGACCCGTGTCGAGCACCGTACCGAGGCTTCGACCCGCTTTGAAAAGGCCGTCGACACCCAGCGTGTTGACCAGGCTCTGGCGCTTGCCCATCATCTGCTCTGCGAGCTGCTGCCGGGCTGCCGTCTGGTAGCCTTCGGCGACGCTGAGACGGCTGTGACGGAGCGGGCCCGCGTTGAGGTCAGCTATGACTATCTGGGCCGGCGCCTGGGCCGCGCCATCACGGCGGAGGAAGTGGCCGGGACGCTTGAGCCGCTGGGCTTTTTCTGTGAGGATCTGGGCAAAAGCATGCAGGTCACCGCTCCCTGCTGGCGCTCGACCGGCGACATTTCGCTGCCGGCCGACATCCTGGAGGAAGTCGCCCGCATGATTGGCTATGAGAACTTCCCCTATCAGGTGCCGCGCTTCGCGGTGGAGGCAGCCGTCCGCCAGCCCGGGGTGACGCTGGAGCGGCGTGTCGCCGAGTACCTCGCCTTCCGGGCCGGCATGAATGAGGTCTACACCTATCCCTGGGTCGAGGACCAGCTGATCGCAGCCTTCGGCATGGAGGGGGAGGAGTGGCTTACCATTGCGAGTCCGCCGGCGCCCGATCAGGCGCGGGTGCGGCGTTCGCTGCTGCCGGGGCTTTTCGGGGCGGTGGCGCGCAATCTGCGCCATGAGGATGCCTTCGGCATCTTCGAGATCGGCCAGGTCTTCGCGCCCGGGACCGTGACGCCGCCGCACTCGGATGAACGGCTGCCGCAGCAGGCGCGCCATGTCGCGCTCGCGCTCACGGCGCCGATCGGGGCGGCCGGGACGCCGCAGACGGCGCGTGCCGCCGAGACCCTGCTGCGCGAGCTGCGCGGCGTGATCGAGCGGTTGCCGCGGGTCGTCCAGTGCGAGCCGCTTGATCTCGCGGTGAGGGGAGAGCGCCCGGCCTGGGCGGATCCCCAGGCCTGGCTGGTGATTCTGGGTGCCGACGGCGAGCAGCTGGGTGAGCTCGGGCTCGTTTCGCTCGGGGCCATGCAGCAGACGGGCGTGCGCCGTGCGGCCGTCGCCATGGCCTGGCTCAACCTGGAGCAGCTGCGGGCCCTGCCTTCGCGCGACAACAGCTATCAGCCGCTGCCGCACTACCCGGAGGTCGAGGAGGACCTTTCGATCGTGGTACCGAGCGAGGTCAGCTGGGCCCAGATCGAAGCTGTCGTCCGGCCTCTGGTGCGGCGCCTGCAGTTCATGGAGGAATACCGCGGCGAGCAGGTTGCCGAGGGGCACAAGTCGGTCATGTTCCGCTTCCATCTGGGTTCGGACGAGGGCACGCTTTCGGCCGAGGAGATCGACGCCCGCCGCGCCCGCATCCTGAAGAAGCTGGAGCAGAGCTACGGCGCCGTTCTGCGCTCCTGAGCGGCGGGCTGGCGGCAGACTGGTGACGGTTGGTTCCGGTGGACAGACCTGTCGCCGCACAGCTGGCTGGTTCGCAATGCAATAGGTGTCTATATATAGGTATATGAATATACATATATAAGAGGTAAGCTGCAGAAAGCCTGGGAGTGGTCAGGATTGTACTCCCAGGCTTTTTCTATGGTCCTGTATGGTGGTCAAAAACGTGTTTAGCGATTCATAGTCGGGCGGGTGACACCTGGGCCATGATGATCGGAGTAGTTCGAAGCCGTATCTAATAAGTATTCACTATGCCTCGCGTGTAGATGCTTCCTCCCTTGGTCCCAGCACAGCTAATGTTTAAGTTTATCTTCTGGCATCGGGGCTGGAGCAGAAAAAATTGTCCAGGGGTGGACAAAAAATGCGCTGGTGCCCCGAAACCGGGGCAGGAGCGAAAAAATTGTCCACAGGTGGCCAAAAAATGCGCTGGTGCCCCGGAATCGGGGCAGGAACGAAAAAATTGTCCACAGCTGGCCCAAAAAGGCCGTTTGTGCCCCGAAACCGGGCACAAACCCCGATTTCTGGCCAAGGGTGGACCAAAAGTGCGCTGGTGCCCCGAAATCCGGGCAGGAACGAAGAAATTGACCACAGCTGGCCAAAAAAGGCCGTTTGTGCCCCGAAAACGGGCACAAACCCCGATTTCTGGCCAAGGGTGGACAAAAAACGCGCTCGTGCCCCGAAATCCGGGCAGGAAATATTGAATCAAAAACGTATTAGATGCT
>JASGUW010000101.1 GCA_030055235.1 Bacillota bacterium | reverse complement strand
TCGAGGATCTCCGCGGTGCAAGCGTGAGCGAGGTCAGGAACGTAACCGTCAAGGAAGTACCTCCGCTTGAAATAGCGGTCTTCCGGGTCGGCTATAAGAACGTGTATGACTCAGGCGAAGTGATTCCCCTGGCCGCGCGCGCAGAGGGTGGCAGAGGGCGCTATCGCTACAAGTTCTATCTGCTCGACTACAACGGGGAAGAAATCGTTCTGCGTGACTATGCCTACAGCAACATCTACAGCTGGACACCTGAATTTGATGGAAGCTACGAGGTTCATGTATCCGTCAAGGACAGTAACGGTACGGAGGTTGACGAACAGCGCTGGATCCATGTCGGCCCGCCAGTATGACGGCTTGACCTGCGTTGCCTGGCATCAAACGCCCAGGTGGAGTCAGATCCCTTGACCGCTGATCAGAGAGACAGATTCAAAGCAGTGGCCAGGGAAAGCCCGGCCAGAACTGCAAACACCGGATTGTGATAATGAAATCCCCCGGCCATGAACATAGCCGGGGGATTTTTGTGCTTTTGACGGATCTTCTATGGCTTTTACATCAGCTGTTTCTGATCCGTGGCGAATATCCAAGCCTCTCCTAATGGAAGGAATGAGGAAGGCCAGGGCCTGTCCGGCGCTTTCCGCCAGATACCAGCAGCAGCTGGCTTCGTATTCAGCCTGCTGCCAGCTTTGCGAACATCGGCAGAGGGGAGAGTGTGCTTGACGGGCTGAAAAGCGCCTTGAGTCTGGCCATGCCGGACGGGAGACTGATGCTCTTCGCAGAAAATATGACCTGTCCAAGCGTTTGATGGAACTGAAGGCAGAAAAAGAATAGACTGTGTTTATTAATGAGATATCTGAGTTTCCAGACAGGGCGCAGGCAGAGGAAGATTCTGAGAGAGCCTTTTGAAGGAGCTTTTGAAGAAGCATTCGGCCCCATGGACAGGGAGCTCATAATCGCTTTCGGCTTCGCGAATGACGACCGCGGTGATAGCAAAAGCCGTGTTAGCTTTCTGAGGAAAGGGTTTCTGAACTCTCTTTCGTGTCTTTACAGCAGAGTGGCAGGTCTGGCAGTGCAAAGAAACGACTTGAACGGGAGAAATGTTTAGCGAGCAGTGAGCGACAAATGACCGTCAAGGGAACGTGACAGCGAATCACACTGCGAACGGGTAATTCATGTCTCAGCGACCGCGAAGAGCAGGTTTCGAACGGAGGAGGTGGAGATAAAACAGGAAGCAATTGCCGGCAGCAAACGATGATGGCGGAATCTGGATCTCTGGATCTGCAAACTTCCATGAAAATGGGGAACAGCACGAAGCATAGTAAAACAAGTATGAGGAGAATGAAAAGATGAAAAGAAAGATGCTTGCAGTACTGCTGACACTCTGCACCCTGCTGGCGCTTTTCCCTGCGCCGGTATCAGCAGCAGCGGTGGTACCGACCTATGATCCGGGCGATGTAGCGGTGCTGAACGCCATCGCCGTTGCTCATCCGCAACTGGGATGGGCGCAGGCGCCGGAGGATGGCACTGGCGAGGCAGACGGCTGGGATGGCAGCGTCAGCTGGAATGATGAGTCGCCGATGCGTGTGACAAAACTTGATCTGGATGAAATGGGTCTTAGCGGCTCCCTGG
This sequence comes from Bacillota bacterium, assembly GCA_030055235.1. GTDB lineage: Bacteria > Bacillota > Clostridia > Saccharofermentanales > Fastidiosipilaceae > JAEZYR01. The sequence continues at coordinate 1,596 of JASGUW010000101.1, read as the reverse complement.
ATGTCAGTGGTCTGACGCAGTTAAACCAGTTGTCGTGTGAAAACAATGCACTGAGCTCCATTGATGTCAGCGATCTGAAACAATTGTTCTACCTGAACTGTGCAGACAACGTTTTGACAAATCTTAGTATAGGCGGAGCGACCGCTCTGGAGTTCCTGTTTTGTGGCGCTAATAAACTGACCGAACTTGATCTCAGCGGGTTCCTGTCTCTTTGCGAGGTGTACTGCGAATTGAATAGGCTGACTACTCTAAATGTCACAGGCTGCACGGGACTGCAACGCCTGATGTGCTTCAGCAATCTGCTTAGCTTCCTTGATGTGGAGGGTCTGACGGCTCTGGAAAATCTTGAATGTAGCCATAACCTGCTGAGCGGCACCCTTGATCTCAGAAATACAGCTCTGATGGCTCTGTATTGTAATAACAATCGACTTAGCGGACTTAATCTTGACGGCCTGACAGATTTGTATTATTTGGATTGCTACCTCAACCAACTGACTACTCTGGATGTCAGCGGTTTGACCGCTCTGGAATCTCTGGACTGTTACAGCAACAAGCTGACTACTCTGGATGTAAGAGCTTTGTCGGAACTCTACTATCTGAATTGTGAAGACAATCAGCTAACTTCCCTCCATGTGAGAGGCCTGGCAAATCTAGATAAGCTGTACTGCAATTACAACTATTTGACAGAGCTCGATGTGTACGGTACGGATCTTATACGTCTGTGGGTCTCAAGCAACTGTCTGGAAGATACAAGCAAGGTGACAGGAAAAGACATTACCTGGGACGAGCGGAACTTTCAATACGAAACGCAGTACCCTGAGTATATTGACGTCACGTTCACTGCCGAACAAACGGGCGGCACAAGCGGCACGGTAGATTCAACTGGAATTGTGCTGACCTTTAGCCAGGCCGTGGAGGATCTATCGGAGACCGCTTTCTGGGTCTGGGGCGCGAGCGCTTATGCTGATATAGTAGACATCGTCTGTTCCGATGAAAGCAATGTCAGTGACACCTGGACGATAGAGCTTGGTGAAGTCTATGCCGAGGAAGAGCTTCAGATAAGAATGCTGAGTTTTGCGAACTATCGCATGCCAAAAGAGCCTCAGACGACGATGATATATAAAGCCTCTGAGCAGAAGACCTATAACGTTACAGTACATGGCGGTACGGCAGATCCGGAGACGGCAGAAGCAGGAACGGACATTGAGATCGAGGCAAATCCCCCTGCAGCTGGGAAACGCTTTACCGGGTGGATCGTGAACAGCGGCGGTGCCGTCCTGGAGGATGAGACGGCTGTTGTCACCACCTTCAAGATGCCCGCCAGTGATGTGGACATCACGGCCAACTATGAAGATGTGTACTATGAGATTACGGTGCACGGCGGTACGGCAGATCCGGAGACGGCGATCCTGGGAACGGACATCGAGATCACGGCAAAGCCCCCTGAAGCTGGGAAACGCTTTACCCGATGGACCGTGAACAGCGGCGGTGCCGTCCTGGAGGATGAGACTGCTGTTGTCACCACCTTCAAGATGCCCGCCAGTGATGTCGAAGTCACAGCAAACTATGAGGATGTGTACTATGACGTTACGGTGC
>JASGUW010000100.1 GCA_030055235.1 Bacillota bacterium | reverse complement strand
GGTCAATTTTTTCGCTCCTGCCCCGATTTCGGGGCACCAGCGCATTTTTTGTCCACTGCTGGTCAATTTTTTCGCTCCTGCCCCGATTTCGGGGCACCAGCGCATTTTTTGTCCACTCCTGGTCAATTTTTTCGCTCCTGCCCCGGTTTCGGGGCACCAGCGCATTTTTTGTCCACTCCTGGTCAATTTTTTCGCTCCTGCCCCGGTTTCGGGGCACCAGCGCATTTTTTGTCCACCCCTGGCCAGAAATCGGGGTTTGTGCCCCGCTTCCCGGGCACAAACGGCCTTTTTTGCCAGCCGCGAAGCCGTCCCTGATGGTACACATGGTTCTAAAAAGTGATTACAACATTTCAGGACTCAGCTGCAGCCAAATCGATTTCATGTCACAGCAGACAACAGCCTGCGGCGGATCAGGGCGGTTTTTGGGAGGACTACCATCCTCTTTTCATTACAAATAGCGTGTAAATCAGATCATTTTGGGGATTTCTCTTCGTTTTAACCACCAGAGATCTGTAAGCTGCCTTTCTCCTCCAGCCGGCTGTCCTTTGGGCACGCTCATCCGCTTCCCAACGTGCATCAGAGCCACAGCAGCGTCGGTACTTCAGAGTCACAGATACTTGCCTCACTTTATAGCGTCTTTAAAAAAGCGTCTTTGAAAAACATGCACGTGGACGGGGGCACTCAGGCGTTTTTGTGATCGCCACAGACTCGCTAAGGCGGAAAGTCCTGCCCGGGAGTTTGCGAACTTAGCCGAAGTGCCAATGCCAGCAACGCTTCCTTATCATTCACGACACGTTCGTGGACCACGGCGTCGAGCAGCTCGTGCAGCAGACGGCCACGGCGGGAGGCAGCGATACCCAGCCACTTGAGGTCCAGGCCGTCGATGGCCAGATCCTGCAGTCTGACAAAGTCGCCTTCCTGCGTCACCCGACGCTCCTCCGCGACCGCACGTTCGAGCAAAGCACGGCTCTGTCCCAGCGGCAGCCAGGGATCGTCAGCTTCGAGCAGTTCCAGCACGCCAAGAGCCAGAGCTGAGACGGCGCCCGCACGGGTGGCATGGATCTCGCGCGCGGCATGGCGCAGCTCCCTGTCCTCGATATGCTCTCTTCCCGCCAGCAGTCCATACCAGTGAGCCAGCGCGTTCAGGCCATCGTGAAGGCGCCGGCGCGCAGCGCGCGGAAGCTGCTGATCACGCAGCAGAAGCTCCGCGACCTCCTGCTGCCCGGGTCTGCCAAGACAGCTGCGCAGCAGCGCCAGGCAGCTCGAATCGGGTTCAGAATCGGCTGCGGCTGCGGGCGGGAGCAGACGGGGCCAGGTTTCCTCTTTCGCATTGGAAATCTCCCAGAGCCGCGGCCAGGCATGGCGCCAGATCGCAGTCGGGGCCGACCAGGCCAGCGAACGCCAGGGCGCCGTCAGAATTCCAGCACGCTCGACCGCCAACCGTTCGCGCGCCACGTTGTTCAGCGACTCAGCCTGCTCCAGCATCGCCTGAGCCGTAGCCGTCTCCGGCTCCAGACCAAAGCGCGCCATAAAGCGCAGACCGCGCAGGATCCTGAGGGCGTCTTCGGCAAAACGCTGCCGGGGATCCCCGACCGCGCGCAGCAGGCCTTCCCCAAGATCTGATATTCCACCCCAGGGATCCAGCAGCCCATCCCTGGGGCTCCAGGCAATGGCATTGATGCTGAAGTCGCGGCGCGCCAGATCCGCCTGGATGTCCGTGACAAAGCGCACCGTGTCCGGCCGCCGGTGATCGCTGTAGGAACCGTCGACACGCAGCGTTGTCAGCTCGCAGGCCAGGCCCTCCTGAAGCACCGTAATCGTGCCGTGGGCCAGACCGGTGGCGTGGGCCTGGCGGCCGAAGAGCCGCAGGCTCTCTTCCGGCAGGGCCTGTGTCGCGATATCGTAGTCCTGGGGCCAAAGGCCCAGCAGGGCGTCCCGCAGAGCGCCGCCGACAATCCAGGCCCGCCGGCCCGCCCGCTCCAGTGTCTCCAGCACAGCAAGCGCTCGCGGGTCCAGCAGCCCCAGAATCTGCCTCTCGAGTTCCGGCGGCTGCAGCGCCCTGAGCCGGGCGCGCCCCGCCGTAATCACTGAGACAGAAGAGCCCCGGCTTGACCGGGGCTCGTCAGCAGTCGGAACGTTCTGCATCAGCGTCTGGGATCAGAGATCCAGCATGGCGCGGATGGCTTCCTTCGGCCTGGCGCCGATGCTCTTCTTCACAACCTGACCGTTCTTCATCACGGCCAGCGTCGGGATGCTCATGACGCCGAACTTAGCGGCGAGCTCGGGTTCTTCGTCCACATTTACCTTACCGACCAGAACCTTCCCCTCAAGTTCCTTCGCCAGTTCATCAACAATCGGGGATACCATACGGCAGGGTCCGCACCAGGCCGCCCAAAAATCGATCAACACGGGCTGGCTCGCTTCCATGACGGAAGACTGGAAATTCTGGCTGGTGATGGTCATAACACTCATAGGTTTACATCTCCTGTTTTGTCAGTGGCACCTTGGGGCGCCGACCTTATTTGCATGGAAGCATAGCACGATTAGCGCTTCCTGCAGGTAACAAAGGTTATGAATCAGGCAAAGACTGCCCCGTGTTCAGTCCATATCCTGGGCATGAGGATCCGAATTGGACATCACGACGAGCGAGGGAATGCGGTAACCGAAATCCGCCATCACCTGGGGATCCTGAAAGCGGCCGTTGCCGGAGGGCCCGAGCGGCACCCGGAAAGCGGCATCATGGTTGGTGGCCGTCTTGATCAGGGGATGACGGATCTCAAACTGCAGTTCGGCATAGCCGCTCTCCGGGTCCACGCTGCAGCTGCCGAGCCTGGCTCCTGCCGCCACGCGCTGACCGCGGAAGACCTGCAGGTTGGACAGGCCGATATAGACCGAATACAGCGTGTTGACACGGTCGGCCTCATAGTGAAAGGCGGGCGCCAGGCCGAAGCGGTACTGACCTTCAATCGGTTGACGGTACACCTGATCGGCGGCAGGACCTTCGCCAAAATTAAAGGAACCATAATCATTCGAGATGACATCGGCACCTGAAACGGTCAGTACGACACCGTTCGTGGCCGGTATCACGAAATCGCCGATATGGCGCAGGACCACATAGTGCAGCCTGCGGTTGCCGGTACGTTCAAGTCTGCCGCTGTAGGCGACCTCACCGGCCGTGATGGCGTAGACCGGGGCCTGATCCAGAGTTGTCACCCAGATTTCACCGGGAACGCTGCCCGCGCCGTTATTGGAGGTCTCAGTATTCTGGCTGTTCGGAACGGCGCCCATCGCCTGAGCCAGCGTCCAGCCGGCTACCGTGCGGCCGAAGGGATCGCGCAGGCGGTTGCGGCGCGGGTCCTCCCGCTCCGCCGGGGCGAAGAGCGGCAGCGCTGTGCCGCAGGCGCCGAGCAGAAGCGCAAGAACGATGACCGGCCCGACCCGAAGTAGTCTGCTTAAGAAAACGGAGAGGCGCTCACTCGCCGGACGGCTGGACTTCACGAGCTTCTGCCGCCTCCTCCCCATCAACAAAAAGGATTTCGTTGGAGCGAACCATGCCGAGGTGGCGACGTGCGTATTCCTCGACAAAGGCATCCGTATCCAGTGCGTTCAGCTGGCGCTCAATATCGGCCGTCTGTTCGCGGGCACGCTCGAGTTCGGCAGCCAGCACGCGGCCGCGCTCCGTGAGGCGCTCACGCTCACTGTCCTGAGCGCGCACCAGAAAAATGGTGAAGAAGATGGCGAACAGCGCCACAACAAGAACCAAAGCCGGTGAAATACGGCGCAGGCGTGTTCCGAGCGCGTTCGGACGGCCGCTCTCCGCCTGTTTCTGGGCAGAGCGGGCCGGATGACGTGTCGTCTCTTGTCGGGCTCTCCGGGTCATACTTCTCCCTCAAAGAAATTGCTTACTGTAAATTCTACCAGTTTCTCCCGCTGCCCGGGATTTTCGCTACGCTATTCCTCACCAACGCGCCGCTGGGTACCTTCGAGAACTTCATAGAGCAAAGCAGCGTCCTCACGGCGCACATTCTCCCGAACATCAAGGACACGCACGCGCGAGGAACCGTTGCCAAAAGAGATCTCAATGATGTCGCCGACTGCGACTTCGGCGGCAGGCTTCGCGATACGGCCGTTCAGGGCTACACGCCCGTTTTCACAGACTTCATTGGCCACTGTGCGACGCTTGATAATGCGCGCCACTTTCAGGAATTTATCGAGTCTCATAGATCTGCCTCACTGAATTTTTCTACATAGGCACGGTTCGCTGCGGCCAGGGCTGCTTCTGCATTGAGGCCATGGCGATTGCCGAGCGCGGCGAGTGCAAAGAGAAGTTCGCCGTAGGCGGCTTCCAGTTCCGGCGATGGCGATGTAGTTGACGGTGACGTGGATGACGGGGGTGTGGCAGAGTCGGACTGGAGCTTGTTGACAGAAGCCAGGCCGCGGCCGATGGCAAGCCAGGGGTCCTCCGCCGCCGGCGCCCGGCGCTCAAGCTTCTGCGCCCGCAGCAGGGCCGGCAGGGCCAGCGCGACCCCGCGCAGGCGGTCGGCTGCGCTTTTCTGGCCTTTCTCCTTCTGCTTGTTGCGCTCCCAGAGATCAAGTACCTCCTCCGTCTCACTCACCCTGTCCTGACCGAAGACATGAGAGTGGCGGGAGATGAGTTTTTTCATGATGCCGTCGATGACATCGGTGCGGTCAAAGAGACCCGCCTCACTGGCAAGCTCTGTCTGGAAAATGACCTGCAGCAGCAAATCGCCGAGTTCTTCACAGAGGGCTTTAGAATCGTTGCGGTCGATCGCGTCGACAAGCTCGTAGGCTTCTTCGATGACATGTGTGCGCAAAGTCGCGGCGGTCTGCTCGCGATCCCAGGGACAGCCGTTGGGCGCGCGCAGAAGGCGCACCAGCTGCTCCAGATCCTCAAACGCTTCGTAGCGGGAACGGTTCAGAAATATGTCCAGATCCTGGTCCATCTAGTCCTCCAGATAGCGCAGCTGCAGGCGGTCGAAGTGGACCGTCTCATCAAACTGCTCAGCGAAAAAGAGTGTCTGCCGAAAGCGTGCGATTTCCCGCGTATTCTTCGGCAGCCAGAGGGGCAGAGGAATCGCGAGAGCTCTGCACAGGGCAATCAGGCAGAGGGTCATGCGGCGATGGAAGCCAAGCTCCACGTCATCGTTGCCAACAAGCTCGCGGCCGACAACTACATTGCCACGGTAGAGAGTACCTTCGAGTCTCATGTCGTTCATTATAGATGAGGGGCAAAGTTCACGCCTGTTTCACGTACCGTTGGAATTTGTTCACAAATTTACCATTGGTACGAAACAGGGAAAGAGTAAAGTAAGGATGTCTCCATACGGAGTGGAGATAGATGCTTCACCACCTCCTCCGATTTGAGGTCAGTCTTCCCCCCAGACGCACCTCACCCGAAGCGCCGGTCCCCCCCACCGGCGCTTCTCTATTCTCTGCAATACTGCGACACACCTGACGCCATTTTCTGTGCAATTTTACGCCTTCGTACAGCGCAGCTGTACAAGGGACATGCGCTGACCGTTCAGGGGCACCGTGGACTGTCCAGAGCGCAAATTCTGCTCACTTTCAGGGGTTTTCTGTGCAATTTTTACGCCTTTGTACAGCGTAGCTGTACAAAGGACAATCGCTGACCGTTCAGGGGTACCGAAACCCGTCCAGAACGGAAATTTTGCTCACTTTTAGGAGTTTTCTGTGCAATTTTTACGCTCTGGACAAGCACTAACCGTTCAGAGGCACCGAAATCCGTCCAGAGCGGAAATTTTGCTCACTTTCAGAGGTTTTCTGTGCAATTTTTACGCCTTTGTACAGCGCAGCTGTACATGGGACAAGCGCAGGCCGTTCAGAGGCGCCGAAATCCGTCCAGAGCAGAAATTTTGCTCACCCGAAGCCACTTTCCGTGCAGAATTCCAAGTGAGAAGAATCCATAGCCCCGCAGCCTTCCAGTTACGAGAAGCACAACAACGGGATGAAACAATACAAAAAGTAAAATCAGCCTGCCGCACGTTCAAACTGCGACAGGCTGAAAATGTTCCGACTATTTTAGTGGTATCCAAGGCCGGGAAATCCGGTCATCCAGTGAACCCGCCGAGCCCGACTGCCCGCCGAGCCCGGCCGCCCGTAAACTAGATCCAACCGCGCATGTGCACCGCGTTCGCGACGCGCTCGACGGCGATGACGTAGGCCGCCTCACGCAGGCTGAGGCCGCGCTCCCGGGCCAGCTCGTAGACGTGCCGGAACGCCGAAGTCATCAGCGGCTCGAGCTTCCCGAGCACCTCATCCTTCGTCCAGAAGTGGTTCGTGTTGCTCTGCACCTGCTCGAAGTAGCTGCAGCTGACACCACCCGCGTTCACCAGGAAGTCCGGCACCACCGTAATCCCGCGCGCCGCCAGTAGCGGATCCGCCGCCGGCGAAGTCGGCCCGTTCGCCGCCTCGCAGACAACCTGCACCCGATCGGAAATACGCGCCACGTTCTCAACGGTAATCTGGTTCTCCAACGCCGCCGGGATCAGGATGTCAACATCCTGGCTGATCCAGTCGTCGCCCGGCAGAATCTCATAGCCCGCCGCAGCCGCCTTCTTCGTGTCAATGCTGCCATAGCTGTCCGTCATTCCAACCAGCTCCTGAATGTCGCAGCCGGTGACACGGCGGACGGTGTAGGAGCAGCGATCGCTGACATTCCAGCTCGAAACGGCGACCACCAGGCCACCCATCGCGGCATACTTCTCAGCCGCGTACTGAGCGACCTTGCCGAAGCCCTGAATGCTCGCCGTTGTCCCGGCAACCTCAAGGCCCATGGTCCCGAGCAGCTCGCTGAGCACGTAAATCACACCATAGCCCGTCGACTCCGTCCGGCCTTCCGAACCACCCATGCCCACCGGCTTGCCGGTGATCATGCCCGGCTGGTGCTGGCCCGTCAGCGCCTCATACTCGTCGAGCATCCAGATCATGTGCTGGGCATTCGACATCATGTCGGGCGCCGGCACGTCGACGTTCGGACCCACACGCGTATAGAGTCCACGCACGTAGCCGCGGCAGAGGCGCTCCTGCTCGGTCGGCGAAAGCGTCCTGACATCACAGACAATGCCGCCCTTGCCGCCGCCAAGCGGGATGTTGACGACCGCACACTTCCAGGTCATCCACATGGAGAGGGCGCGCACGGTGTCGGCGGTCTCCTCAGGATGGAAGCGGATGCCGCCCTTCGCCGGGCCGCGTGCATCATTGTGAATCATACGGAAGGCGCGGAAAACACGCGTCGTTCCATCATCCATCGTCAGTGGAATCGCGAAATGAATCTCCTGCTTGGGTGCGCTGAGATAGTCGCGCATGGCCGCACCGAGCTCCAGCCGGTCGGCAACCTCCGAAAACTGCTGCTGAGCAGCCTGAAACGGGTTGTAATCAGTTTTTGCCATTATTGGCGTCCTCCGTCGCCTGTAGTTGGTCAGGGCCGCGATCGCGGCACCGATCAGATTGGAATTCTCAGCACGAATAAATTCGTGGTAGAGACCCAGCCGGTCATTAGTATACGTCTTCATCAGCTGATCGATCTTCGGTTTCAGCAGCTTGGCCTTATAAAAAGTTGTGCCCTCTGCTGAAATACCGACCGGATAGACCGGATTCGTCCCCTCATCCATGTGCTTCATGACACCGGCCAGATTAATCGTAGCCAGCCGCGCCGCACGTTCAAAGAGGTTGTCAAGAACCCAGAAGAGTCTCAGCCGGTCTGTTTCATTGTCGCAGAGCATGGCCAGACGGTTGTCACCCCGCGGCCGGAACAGGAACTGATCGAGTTCGTAGCTTTCGAATTCTTTTGTTTTTGCGAAGCTCGCCGCGAACGCCGGACTGAACAGCCCATCCGCCACCGCATGCTGGAGCGTGTGCCAGAGCTGCATGCCCTGATAGCGGCCCGATATCACCTTCTCGAAACGGTAGGTACCGGGGGTCTGCGTCGCCTGATCGATCGCCTCATCGACAATCGACAGCTGGATGTCGGGATAAGTCCCCGACTCCATGTTGATGATCATGCGTCCCTCATCATTGGGACGCCCAAGCTTCCCGATCTCCGCAATCCGCTCGGTATAGGCCGTGTTCGTCCCCGTACCCAGAATAAAGCCAATATAGCTTGAAAAGTCGCGTCCCTGCGTCTGGCTCATGCCGCCCAGCAGCGCGGCCACGGTGTCATTCAGCACCGTGATCTCCACATCGGAGGGCAGACCCGCGCGATCAAGCGCCGCGCGAATGTTGACACCGAGCAGCTGACCGACCACCTCGGGCAGCTCGACTTCCTTCGAAAAATTCAGCACCAGCCCATCCCGCTCGGGGGTAATCTGAGCGGCATAGGACCAGCACAAGCCAATGCGACGGCTCTTGGGCAGCAGCGGGCGCAGGGCGTCAACAAGATGATCAAAGAACGCTTCACGCGTCACCGCTCCGCTCGTACCAGGCATCTCACTGCGCTGGAAGCCCTCAATCTGGACCTCATAGTTGTCAGCGAACGTCAGTGTCGCCACACGGAAGTTCGTTCCTCCGGCATCCATCACGATGACAGTTTCATTGACCGGAATAGGGCGACCAACCTGAATATAGGTCGGGATCATGTTCATCGCCGGCTGCTCCGTGGCCAGCCCGGAGAGCATGTTCGCGATAAACTTGTCGACCTCGCGATCGAGATCGATACGGTCCGCGTTCAGTTCCCGGGATTCCAGAAACTTCCGTACTACCTGCTTTGACATAAGACTCCTCCCATACGTAACAGCGCAGCAATTCCTTTGCGATCGGGTATCATAGAATTATAGGCTCTGCACCGCGCTCGAACAAGTTGCTGATGGGCAGGTAAGACGTGATTTTGTCTGACTTCCCGACGCCACTCGCAGCACCCCAGCGGAGCAGCGAAAGGAATTCTGAGCTGTGAAGACATCTGTGACGCACAATCTAGCCGTCATTGGCTGCGGCCGGGTAGCCCGCCGCCACCTCCGCGCCGTCCGCCACCTTGCCCCACGACTCAGCCTCACCGCCCTTGTCGATGCCGAGCCCGCCCGTGCCAGCGCCCTGCTCACGGACAGCGGCTGGCGCGGCGCGGCACCCTCCGTCTATCCCTCCGTCGATGAGCTCCTCGCCGCCCGTACCCGCGGCGAAGTCAACGTGGACATCGCCGCCATCACAACGCCATCCGGCAGCCACTATGCCCTCGCCCACCGCTGCCTCAGCGAAGGCCGGCTCCATCTCCTGCTCGAAAAACCGATGACCCTCGACCTCAGTGAAGCGCGCGAGCTCGCTGCCCTGGCCAGGCAGTTCGACCGTCAGATCGCCATGGGCCACATCTACCGCTACTTTCCCTTCGTCGACCACATCCGCCGCGAAATCGCCTCCGGAGCAGCCGGCCGCATCCTGAACGCCGCAGTCCTCGTACGCTGGGGTCACGACCAGGCCTACTACGATGCCGCCGCCTGGCGCGGCAGCTGGGCCGCCGACGGCGGCGTCCTGATGAATCAGACCATCCACGCGCTCGACCTGATGTACTGGCTGCTCGGTGAGCCGATCCAACGCGCCAGCTGCCAGATCCGCCGTCTCTCCCACCGCATGGAGGCCGAGGACCTGGGCCTGGCCCTTCTGGAACTCGACAGCGGCGCTCTGCTCCACGTAGAGGGCACCACCAACAGTTCGCCCAAACGCCATCAGGCCACCTTTTATATTCTCTGCGAAAACCGCAGCTACACGGCCGGCATCAGCCGCGGCCGCCCCCTGCTGGAGGTCACCGACCACGCCGGGCGCTCCCTCACCCGCCGCTACTACGCCGCCTTCCTGCGCCAGCTTGTCGCCACCGGCCCCCGCTTCACCCTGCGGCGTGCACTGAATCCCCACAGCGCCATCTACGACGATCTCCTCGACGCCATTGAAACAGGCGGCCATCCCCGCGCCGATGCCGCTGCCGGCGTCTCCTCCGTCGAGCACATCCTCGCCCTCTACCGCAGCGCCAAGAGCGGCGGCTGCCCCGTCGATCTGCCCCTTGAAGCCGCCTCTCTGACTGAGATGACAGGCTTTTTTCCACCGCTGGATCACGAATAAGTCTTCAAGTAAACGGGCTGCGGCCGCGGCGACCCGCCGTTCATCCGTACCGAAGCCCGGGATATGACCCTTGGCCTATGGTAGTTTCATCACAAGCTACCCAACCGTAAGCGCTTCATAATCGTATGGGTAAGATCTATCTCTCTACCAATAGGAGTCATCATCAAAAAACCCATAAGGAGTACATGAGGACGGTCTCCGGCGGCTGCTTTATGCTCTGGAAGGAGCCGTGTCACGAGAATTACGAATCCCAGTTATCTGCTCTATCCAGCCGCCAATGCTCCGATACCGAAGCACCGTGTACCGAATCGACGCACGTGAGGCACGTGAGCTTCTTGCCTCCAGTCTACGGGCACAAACGCAGTTTTTAGCCAAGCATAGTCGTTTTTTTGCTCCCAGTTCAGAGCAGCACAGCAATTGTCGCCCGCACGACTGTTTCCTATTGATTCGTTTGCCGCCGCTTTGCAATAACGAATAAAAAAGAAAGCGGCGGTGCAGCACCGCCTGTTGGAGCAAAGACGGTGGTCAAGTTTTTCTGCTCCTGCCCTGATTCCGGGGCACCAGCGCATTTTTTGTCCACCCCTGGACAATTTTTTCGTTCCTGCCCCGGTTTCGGGGCACCAGCGCATTTTTTGTCCACCCCTGGACAATTTTTTCGCTCCTGCCCCGGTTTCGGGGCACCAGCGCATTTTTAGTCCACCCCTGGACAATTTTTTCGTTCCTGCCCCGGTTTCGGGGCACCAGCGCATTTTTTGTCCACCCCTGGCCAATTTTTTCGCTCCTGCCCCGGTTTCGGGGCACAAACCCCGATTTCTGTCCACGCTGGCCAAAAAATGCCGTTTGTGCCCGTGAATCTGGCCACAAACCCTGATTACGGTATATCCAGCTTCAGGAATAAGTCCGTAGCAGCTAAGTACAAAATCAACAGATATGAAAGACAATCCACAAATACTGCCTGCAATATTCATTTCCCCCAGGATACAAACATCCCCCGGGATGCATATATCCCAGGGGATGACCCTAAAGGCGCCTCCACACTACTCGGCAAACAACACGCCTCCGCCCTACTCGCCCGGGCGAAGTTGGCCAGCCCTGCCATCTTCGCCAGCTTGGCCACCCCGCCCTACTCGACCGGGGCGAAGTCTCCGGGCTTACGCAGCAGCCACTGCCCCTTCGTGAAGTCGGGGAAGGCCACCGGATGGCCGCCCAGTGCCAGCGACTCATCGGAGAGCGCAGTCACCGCCATCCAGGTCGCCATGTCGTAGGCGTCGACAGGCATCGGCTCGCCGGCCCGCAGGGCATTCAGGAAGCCGTCAAACACCAGCCAGTCCATGCCGTCATGGCCGCCGCGGATCCCGGCCGCCTGGAAGCGCACCCAGATGGGGTGTTCGTACTCCTCAACATAGTGATCCGCATTGCCCCAGTGCTCTCGCCAGCTCAGGTGCGCGTCCTGATGCCGGGCGTTGTCGTCGAAGAAAAACGAATGGTTCTCCTCGTTATACATGGCTCTGGTACCGGCAATCCTGAGGCCACGCGAATAGGGCCGTGGCAGCGTGGTGTCGAGTGTCAGCGTGATGGTCTCGCCCCCCGCCAGCTTGAGCATCGTCTTCACGATGTCGCTCTGAGCGAAACGCGCCGTCCGCGTCAGCTCCGACACGTCGGTCTGCCGCCCGGCCCAGTCGTTCATGCCCCAGGCGCCTCCGCCATGCGACGCAAGCGACACAATACGATTGCCGCGGTTGATATCAAAGAGCATGGCGATCGGACCCAGCTCATGAGTGGGGTAGTTTTCGGCATTGCGCAGGCGATAGTTGCGGTGGCGATAGTGGTGATCCTGGTCACCATGCCCGATCTCACTGCGCAGATCGTGGAGATAGCCGCCCTCGGCATGGACGAGTTTGCCGAAGAGGCCCTCACGAACCATGCGCAGCAGGGCCAGCTCCGTGCGGCCATAGCAGCAGTTCTCCAGCAGCATCACCGGGGTGCGGGTGCGCTCATAGCTGTCAACCAGCTGCCAGCACTCGTGAATGCTGTAGGCACCGCCGACTTCACAGGCAACCGGAACCTTCAGCTCCATCGCCAGCAGCGTCGCCGGCAGATGGTTCTCCCAGGCACTGAAGACAAAAACGGCATCCAGCTTTTCTGCCAGCAGCATCTCCTGATAGCTGGCATAGCCCTCAGGACGGTACCCGCGCCTGTCTTCGACAAGCTCCAGTCCGGCCTCAAGGCGCGGCGGGTGATTGTCGCAGACCGCACGGACAAAGATCTCCTCCCGCGGCAGCAGCACATGTTCCATCAGACTCAGACCGCGTCCCCCACAGCCGATAACGGCCACTTCAAGAGGCTGCTTAGTTTTGTTCATCATGATTCTCCTAAATTATGCGAAGCTCTATTCTGCGGCCGCAGCTTCAGGCGAAGGTCGGCTCCCGACCGCCGCAAAGACAGCCGGCCGCCGCAGCAGCCACTGCCCCTTCGTAAAATCGGGAAAGGGCAGCGGTTGCCCTCCCAGCGCCAGCGACTCCTCAGAGAGGGCCGTCACCGCCATCCAGGTCGCCATGTCACAGGCGTCGATCGGCATCTCTTCGCCACTTACAAGCGTGTCAAAAAACGCATCAAAAACCAGCCAGTCCATGCCGCCGTGTCCGCCGCGCACGCCCCGCTCCAGAAAGCGGCTCCAGATCGGGTGCTCATACTGTTCAACATAGCGGTCCGCATTCCCCCACTGACCACGCCAGTTGAAGTGCGCATCTGCATGTTCCGCCTTCCGCTCCTCAAAGATCGAGTGATTCTCCTCGTTATACATGGCGCGGGTACCGGCCAGACGCAGGCCCCGCGAATAGGGCCGCGGCAGCGTGGTGTCGAGTGTCAGCGTGACTGTCTGGCCGCCGGCGAGCCCCAGCTGCGTCTTCACGATATCGCTTTGGGCGAAACGGACAGACCCGGCCTCAGCAGCGAAATCAGGCTGCCGCCGGGCCCAGTCCTCCATCCCCCAGGCTCCCCCTCCCTGAGAGGCCAGAGAGACAATGCGGTTGCCGCGATTGATATCGAAATACATGGCGATCGGCCCCAGCGCGTGCGTGGGGTAGCTGTCGGCGTTGCGCAGGCGATAGTTCTGACGACGATAGTGCTGTCGCTGCTCACCGTAGCCGATGGTGTTGCGCAGATCGTGGAGGTAGCCGCCCTCGGCATGGACAAGCGCGCCGAAAAGCCCTGCACGTACCATTTCAAGGAGAGCCAGCTCCGTGCGACCGTAGCAGCAGTTTTCCAGCAGCATCACCGGAGTACGGGTGCGCTCGTAGGTATCGACGAGCTGCCAGCACTCGTGGACGCTGTAGGCACCGCCGACTTCACAGGCAACCGCAACTTTCTGCTCCATCGCGAACAGCGTTGCCGGCAGGTGGTTCTCCCAGCTGCTGAAGACCAGGACGGCGTCAAGCCGTTCCGTGAGCAGCATCTCCTGATAGGAACAGTAGCCCACAGGCCGCCTGCCCCGCGCGGCTTCGACCAGGTCGAGCCCGGCCTCAAGCCGCTGCGGCAGGAGATCGCAGAGAGCGCTTATATGAAGTTCTTCCCGCGGCAGCAGAATGTGCTCCAGCAGGAGCAGGCTGCGGCGCCCCAGGCCGATGACAGCAATTTTCAGATCATCGGCCACAGGCCGCCCCTGCCCGTCAATGCGTTGTGACATCTAGGCTTCTTTACTCAGGCCCAGGAAGTCGCGGAAGATCTGGACGGCCTGAACCGCCTCTTCCTGGTTGCCCAGCTCACAGAAGATGCGCAGCACCGGCTCCGTACCGGAGAAGCGGGCATTGATCCAGCCGTTGTTCTCAAAATAGACCTTACAGCCGTCAAGATAGCTGACCTCACGAATGGGCCAGGGGAATTCCGGCAGAGCCCGGTCCACCATGAGCAGCTTCTGAATCGCCGCCTTCGCATCAGGGTGGAAGCGGAAAGCCGTTTCCTCCATGTGACAGGGCGGGAACTGCTCCGTAATCTCCTCATAGATGGCGGAGAGGGGTTTGCCGACAACGGCAATCATCTCAACGAGCAGGCAGGCGGCGTAGATGCCGTCCTTACCGGCGATGTGGCCGCGCACGGTCAGGCCGCCGGAGGACTCACCGCCAATAATGGCATCGGTCTCCAGCATCTTGGAGGAAATGTGCTTGAAACCAACCGGAACTTCGTAGCACTTCTCTCCGAAACGGGCCGCGAGCTCATCCAGCAGATGGGTGGTCGAATTGTTACGGACGACAGGACCGCGCCAGCCCTTGTACTTGAGCAGGTAGTAGTAGAGCAGAACCAGCAGCTGGTTGGGATGCAGAAAGCGGCCGGTATCGTCGATGACACCGATACGGTCGGCGTCGCCGTCGGTCGCGATACCGATATCACAGTCGTTTTCCAAAACAAAGGAAGACAGCGCATTGAGCGTTTTCATGTTGGGCGCCGGCAGGCGACCGCCGAAAAGGGTGTCATGGCGATCGTGGATGACGTCAACCTCACAGCGGGCGGTCATCAGGATGGTCTGCAGGGAGGTCTTCGACACACCGTACATGGGGTCGAGCACCACATGCAGTTTGCCGGCACGGATCTTCTCCATGTCAATCTGGTTAATGATGGAGTCGATGTAGTCGTTAAAGGGGTAGATATTCTTTATGAAGCCACGCTCGAAAGCCTCTTCTTCGGAAAGGGGCGGGGGCACGTCATCAGCGGCGACGCGCAGGCGGATATGGTACTCCAGATCGGCGGTTGTCTCTTCATCCGCATCACGGCCGCCGGCAATAAAGACCTTGATTCCGTTGTAAAGCGCCGGGTTGTGGCTGGCGGTGACGGCGATACCGTAGGGACGGCTGTCACGCAGAACGGTGTACATCACCAGCGGGGTCGGCGCCTGGCGCTTGATGACCTCACTGCGGATGCCGCAGGCGGCCAGCTGGCAGGCGAACCAGTAGGCGGCTACGTCGCTCAGGAAGCGGCGGTCAAAGCCAATGATGAGCGGCTCATCGCCATGGCCCTCTGCCTTCATCTTCGCGGCCAGGGCGGCGGCAACGAGCTCTACATTCGCGCGGGTAAAGGTCTCGCCGATACGCTCGCGCCAGCCTCCGGTACCAAAACGAATCGGCGACTCCGGCAGGTCTTCTGTCTGTGGCGCATTGAGCGCATTCTTCGGCTGATCCATAAGTACCTCCTTGGATAGGCGGCCGGCCCTGCCGGCACTGGTATTTCATCTCCTGAATCGTGCTGGAGGAAACCCCTGCTGTCAAGGGGCTGGAGACCTTTGAATACAGCAGTAAAGCCGGCTCCGGGGACTTTCTCCTGCCCCGGAACCGGCTTCAGTCATCAGTCAGGCAAGTGTCAGCCTAGATCGAAGCGACCTCGACCCAGCCGCCCTCCGCCGCGGACTTCTCCACGGCATCCAGAATCTGGCAGCAGCGCATGCCATCCTCAAAAGAAGGCGCCGTCTCCCCGCCCGTCTCAATCGCCCGGATGAACTCGTACCACTCATGGACGAAGGTGTGTTCGTAGCCGAGCACGTGACCGGCCGGCCACCAGGCGTACAGATAGGGATGGCTGCCTTCAGTTACCTGTATCAGGCGGAAGCCCTGCAGGCCTTCGGGTTCATCGGCATCGTAGTATTCGAGTTCGTTGATGCGTTCGAGCGAGAAGCGCAGGCTGCCGCGGCTGCCATTGATCTCAAAATTGAGGTTGTTCTTATGACCCATGGCAAAGCGCGTCGCCTCGATCGAGCCCTGGGCACCGCAGTCGAAGTCGATCAGGAACTGTGTGACATCGTCCACCGTGACCCGACCGCGCCCGGCCGATTCGTCAGCCCGGGCACTCAGACCCGTCATGCGCTCAACCAGCGGCCGCTCCTCAATGAAGGTCTTCTGGGCGCCCAGGACCTGCCGGAACTCGCCGACCAGATAACGTGCCAGGTCAATGAGGTGCGCACCCAGATCGCCGAGCGAACCCGATCCCGCCACCTCGCGGTCCAGGCGCCAGACGAGCGGGAACTCGGGATCGATGATGAAGTCCTGCAGATACTCGCCGCGGAAGCGGTAGATCGTGCCCAGGCGGCCCTCCTCAATCATCTGCTTGGCCAGGCGGATGGCCGGTGCGAAACGATAGTTGAAGCCCACCTGATGCCGCACCCCTGCTTTCTGGACAGCGGCCAGGATCTCACGGGCGTCGGGGGTGTTGAGGGCCAGGGGTTTTTCGCAAAAAACATGCTTGCCATGCTCCGCGGCGCCGATGGCGATCTGGCGGTGGACATTGGACGGGGCGGTGATGCCGATGATGTCGATGTCGTCACGGGCGACCAGCGTCTGCCAGTCGGTCTCCCAGCTCGGATAGCCGAACTGCCGGGCGGCCTCGGCGACCCATTCGGCGTCACGACCGCAGATGGCCTGCCGCACCACCTCGCTGTCGGTCGGGAAAAACATGCCAAGTCGCGCCAGGGCGTTGGAGTGAGCTTTGCCCATAAACTTATAGCCCACCAGCCCGACGCGGAGCTTGTTCGTCATCTCTCTGCCTCCTTTATGGTCCGGATCAGGCCCAGTACATGCCGCCGGGTTTTTCGAAGGTCATGACCTCCTGCAGGAAGCGCACGGCCTTCGTCAGGCCCTCGTTCGCCGACATCAGGCTGTCCTCGTGCTCGATGCTGATGACATCGTCGTAGCCAACCATGAGCAGGTTGGAGATGATGTCCTTCCAGAGCTGGTAATCGTGGCCGTAGCCGACGGAGCGGAAGATCCAGCTGCGGTTGATCTCGTCGCCATAATGCTTGGTGTCGAGGACGCCGTTACGGGCGGTGTTGATTTCGTCGATCTTGGTGTCCTTCGCATGGAAGAACTGGATGGCATCGCCGAGCTCGCGGATGGCGGCGACCGGGTCGATGCCCTGCCAGAAGAGATGGCTCGGATCCAGGTTGGCGCCGACGACCGGGC
>JASGUW010000099.1 GCA_030055235.1 Bacillota bacterium | reverse complement strand
CGGCTCCATAAGAATCGACATTACCAATGTCGATGTATTGCAACTCGTAGTCAGGCTCAGTCGCTTCGGTGAGAGACTCATTGTTGATTGTCGCCGCATACTTGAGACGCCTTTGCTCAATGCTGATAGCCGGATTCATCGCGTTTCCTTCTTCAGTTCAAGCTGTTCTTCAATCCGCGCCAGCTCGGCGATCTCCTCGGCATCGGCCCTGTGGCCGCCCTCGTGTTGAACTGTCAAGGATTCCTTGACAGTTGCCGCATCGGGCCGGTCGGCAATCAAATGCCCGTCAATTAAACCAGACGACACTAACTCCCTGTTTTTCAATGACCTATGATTATCGATCATCTTCACGTCATGCTTTCCATCAATTACCCATCAATTAAGCCGGCTAGGCCCAGAACGGCTTATATTTCATCATCTTGCGGGCCGCATCCTCATCGACTGGCCGGATAACACCGGCCTCCACCGCCTCCCGGATGTAGCGGGAGACAGCGGCCTTGTTCTTCTCCGCCACCCCAAACCGTTCACGCAGCGAGGCATTGGTCAGAAAATCCCGCTGCACATAACGCAGACAGGCGTGCAGGTAGCAGGCGCGAATGCGGTCGGTCTTGTCCATCTCCTTCAGTTCGCGGTGAGCAAAAAGAACGGCGCGGGTATGCTCATCGGCGGTTTCAAAGAGTGGTGCCGGAAGCTGATAGAGCTCCGTCTGAAAGACCACCTTGTCCACACCGCTGCCGCGTTCCTCGCAGACCCCGATGCGGCGCATGAAGGAGGCCAGGGCTTCGTTGCGGGAGCGGGGCGGGCTGTCGAGAAAGCGGTCGGTCTGCACCAGCGGCAGGCCGGGGTTGGTGATTTCCATGCGGCCTGCAAAGATCTCCACCATGGGGCCAGTGCCGGTCAGGTGAAAATCCTGGTGGATAATGGCGTTGGCCACCAGCTCGCGGATGGCCAGCTCCGGAAACATGGGGACCTGCTTGCGCAGGGCCTGGCCGATGACCTCGTTGCTGGGCAGCAGGTTGGTGACAAAACCGATCAGCCCCTCGAATCCGGCGGCGTACCCCTTGCTGCCCTCCTGCTCGCGCACGGCCTCCACACGGCTTTCACCCTTGTAGAGCACCACCCGCACCGCCTTGCGGGCAAGGGTGCGGAAATCGGCCAGCCGTTTGGCGAACAGCACGGCTCCGAGGTTGGTGATATGCCACTTGCCGCCCTTGCCCGGGGAGAGCACGTCGTCGGCCGCCAGGGCCGACAGAATGCCGTCCCGCCCCTCGGGAAGCGGCAGAGAGAGCAGGTCGAAATAGGCGGGGTAATCGAGCAGCCGGAGCACATCCTCGGCGGCAATATTTTCGGCGGCAATCTCCTTTTCAAAGGGCGTGCTGTCGAACACACGCCACAGTTCGCGCTCTTTTTCCGGGAAATCTTTCAGCTTCTTCTTGTAGGAGCCGACGCGGATGAACTCCGTCCCCTTGAACTGCACCGGATGGCGAAAGGCCGCGCTGATCTCCAGCAGAACGACGGGCTTGCCTTCGGCCTGAACACCGTAAAAGCGGAAGTTGATCTTGGGTGAGAGCAGACGCAGTAACCAGCTTTCCAGCTCCTCGTTGCCGACTTTGGCCACCGCTGGGTTGAAGGTAGTGCCAATGACCTCTTGGGTGTCGTTGCTTACGCCCCAGACGAGCCAGGCGCTCACCTTCCCGGTCAGGGCAGCAGCATTGGCCAGGGCGGAGAGGTATTCGCCGATCTCGTCCGGTTCGTCATTATTGTGCTTGAACTCGACCCACTCGGTTTCGCGGGGCAGTTTGCGCAGTTCGGTCAGGATGCCAAGCAATTCGCTCTCTTGACGGTCGATGCTCACTCCATCACCTCCTCGCCCCATTCGGCAAGCTTCCGGCGCAGCAATTCCTTGTCCGGCAGATAGAGCTGGTATTCCCGCGCATGAATATTGGCGTCCTTGGGTAGGGTGATTTCAACCAGGGCGTCATGCTTCTTCTTGCAGAGGACAATTCCCACGGTGGGCGATTCCTCGTCCAGTTTTACAAAGCGGTCGAAGTAGTTGACATACATCTGCATCTGGCCCAGGTCGCCATGACCCAGTTTGCCGATTTTGAGATCGATCAGCACATAGCAGCGCAGCAGGCGGTTATAAAAAACCAGGTCGACAAAGAAATGCTCTTCGTCGAAGGTGAAGCGCTTCTGCCGGGCCTCGAACAGGAAACCCTTGCCCAACTCCAGCAGGAAATGTTCGAGCTTGTCGATGATGGCCGATTCCAGGTCGGATTCGGAATACTTCGCCCTTTCATCGAGACCGAGGAACTCAAGGACGTAGGGTTCTTTGAGCAGATCTTCGGGGCGGGCGACGAGCTGCCCTTCGGCGGCAAGTCTTTTTACCCCTTCCTTGTCGCGGCTGAGGGCGAGGCGCTCATACAGCCCTGAATTGAACTGGCGCTTGAGTTCCGGCAGTGTCCAGCCGCCTTGCGCAGCCTCAATCTCGTAAAAACTGCGCTCGTCCGGGTTGTCGATGGAAATCAGAAAGACATACTGCGACCAGCTTAGGTTGAAAGGAGAATTGAATTTGGCAGATGCCGTCAGCCAAATCTGGGGTGATTGCTCAACATTCGTCAATTTCCCAGACGGCATCTGGGATTTTTCCATCGACGGCAATTGCGCAGACGGCATCTGCGCAATTCGGCGATCCTGGTAAGCCAGATAAAACCTGCGCATGTACTCTAGATTCCGCTTGGAAAACCCCCGCCCGAACTCAGCCGTCAGAGCAGCGGAGAGTTCCTTGAGCAACGCCTTGCCATACTCAGCCCGTTCCTCGCCGCCCTGTTCATGCTCAACAATGCGACGACCAATCTCGAAGT
>JASGUW010000098.1 GCA_030055235.1 Bacillota bacterium | reverse complement strand
ATCTCGACTTTGTCAGCAAAGAACAAGCAAAAACGCCTGAAACGCTGCAGCACCAGTCATTTCAGGCGTTCTTCTTTTAACGCGGATTCATAGTGATATTTCGCTATTTTTTGCTCGCCGCCACCATTTTGCGTATTTCTCCAAGTGTCCTATATCGGGCTTCGAAATCCACGCCGAAACTGTTACCTATGTTCAAAAGATCCTCGGAAAGCGTCTCGAAGCAGAAGTAATTCCCGGCGATGTTGGTGCCGTTGCATGCACGTAGAGCATCGAGGATTTTCTCAGTGGACAAATGAACTTTAAGTCGTCTTTGTACCAGTCTCAAGAGGAGGAAGGCCAGATAGCAGGTCAGGAAGTGGGCTTCTATCCGGTCCTGACGCGAGAGATAAACAGGCCGGGTCTCCAAATCTGACTTGCTGACGCGAAAGGCATCCTCGATTTTCCATAGTTCACGATAGCTTGCCACGATTTCCGCGTCACTTTTTTCCATCTCGCTGCTGACCATGGCGTAGTACCCATCGAGTTTGGCATCTGCCTCGATCGCTTCCAGGTCAAGACTCAGGTGGTCGTAGACATCTTCACGGATACAGCCATCCTTATCGACTTTGAGATTGCGGATGTACTTACTGGCACCACCGGATCTGTTTGCCTCATATTCTGAGGGCACCTTGATGTAGTGCTCTGCCTTTTTGATGGCTTTCGCCCGTTTTTTCTTCGCACGCTTCGCGTACTTGGCACTCCAGTAGACGACAAGCTTCTCGTCTACCACTTTCTTCACCTTCCCCCCGCTTGTCGATGTCACCTGGATTTCTCGGGGTATCCGCTGTGACTTCATCATGAACGTCGGTACTTCGCATACCGATCCATCCTGCTGCACGATCTTCTTGGATTTACTGACAGAATAGCCGGATGGATCCAATACATATTCCTTGAAGGCTTGACTGGACTTGGCGATCGATCGCGAAAAGATATAGCCATAGCCACAGGACAGCAAATACCAGATGTTGTCTGCACTGCCAATTGCGCTGTCACCTACTACGATAATCCGACCAAGCTCATATTCGGTCCGAATTGTTCGAGCCATTCCCCGCAGGGTCACACTGTCATGGGTGTTGCCGGGGAACAGGTTATATAGAATAGGAAGACCGTCCGCATCCAGAAATAAGCCCATTTGAATGATGGGTACACCGTACTTGTCCTTACCCATACCTTTCCTGCGATATTCATCCTCTTCGTCAATCTCAAAGTAGTAGTTGGTGACATCGTAATAGACGGTTTCGGTGTTTCTGCCGTAATTCTCACGTATTTTCCGGTTCAGGTACTCTGGGAACTTCGGCGTCAGCTTGGCAAGATAACTTAGACAACGATAGACCGATTCCAGTGTAAAGTTGAAGTTCTCGAAAAACATCTCCCGCTTCTTCCATGTCTTTCTCTTACTGCCGGGGAAGAGAAGACGACCATAGACCAATAGCTTCAGGATCGCGTTGGCATCAAACTCAAAGTTCTCATATCGCTGACGATTGCGCATGAACTTGTCGAGTCCGAGTTCATGGTAGATGTAGCTGAATATAAGAAAACCGAGATTCTTTCGGTAGGTCTCATCTACATTCAGTTTGTCAGACAGATCCAGGTCCAGCTGGGCAATTCCCGTTTCCTTCTCGAGTTCCGTCAGGCGTTTTGCTTCGGCTCGGAAATGTGCGATGGGGTCATCGTACTGGTCCAGATAATCCACGTCATAACCGAGCGACTTGACCACCTTCGTCCTCGGATACTTCCCTGGAACATGGATGGACCTGGCGAAACTCATGTAAATCCTGCCGTCCGGCTTCTCGTCGACTTTCAAAAACATATCTACGACCTCCCCGGCGCTGATTATACCACATATCACTATATATCACTATAGATATATGTTACAATTTCATTACAAAAATACCCCTGAAACGTCGACGTATCAGGGGTTTCGGGAATCAGGGATTCAGATTATGCTGACAAAGAAGGGCCCTGATACTTTACCTGCTCTGCGCGCCATCTCCTGCCAAGCTTCCAACAAACCCAACATTCCTGACGCACACTTCCGGCAGGATCCGACACTTGCGAATCCCCTCATGTTTTGTTAACATCAACGATCAGTGCAGACAAGAGGGAACAGCATTTCTTTCTCGTCCATGAATCAGCCCGGTGCGATTCGGCCAGAACGCTCGTAGATTCGTTGTTGAGAGTTGAGAAGGGAGTGCTTTTTCATGTCCAAAACCAAACCTGCCGCCAGCCCCAAGCGGGCTGCCAGCCCCAAACCTGCCGCCAGCCCCAAGTCACTTGTGGGCCGCATCTTCCAGCGCTACTTTATCGATGCGATGGGGTCGATGGCCTATGGCCTTTTTGCTTCGCTTCTGATCGGCATCATCCTGAAGCTCATCTTTGACTTCATCGACGCCGAACCCGTCCGCATCATCGCTGATCTGATCAATGCGCAGACGAGCGCCGCCTCGCCGGTGGTCGGCGCCGCGATCGGCGCTGCGATCGCCGTCGGGCTGAAGGAGAAGCCCCTGGTCGTCTACAGCTCAGTCGTAGTCGGTGCGATCGGCTATTCGGTCAGCTCCGGCGGCATCAGTGCGGGGCCGGTGGGGGCCTTTGTCGCCGTCGTCGTCGGCGCCGAACTCGGCCAGCTCATTGCCGGGCGCACCAAGCTCGACATCATCCTGATCCCCACCGTTACCATCATCAGCGGCAGCATCATCGCCTATCTCGTTGGTCCGGGAGTTGCCGGTTTCATGCGCACCCTGGGTGACTTCGTCAATGCCGCCACGCTGCTGCGTCCCTTCTGGATGGGCATCGCCGTCTCGGTCGTGATGTCCATCGTCCTCTTCCTGCCGACCAGCTCAGCGGCCCTGTCCATCATGCTCGGTCTGTCGGGCCTGGCAGCCGGTGCCTCGACGGCCGGCTGCGCCGCCTCCATGATCGGCTATGCCGTCGCCAGCTACCGCGAAAACGGCGTCGGCGGCCTGGTCTCCCAGGGCCTGGGCACCTCCATGCTGCAGATCGGCAACACCATGCGCCACCCCATTCTGCTGGTGCCGGCGACGGTGGCCGCCGTGGTCGTAGGTCCCCTGTCGACTCTGGTCTTCAAGATGGAAAACAGCGCCTACGGTGCCGGCATGGGCACGAGCGGCATGGTCGGCCCGATCACGACCTATGCCGAAATGATTGATACCCATGCCCCCTGGCTCCTGATTCTGAAGATCGTCCTGCTCTACTTCGTCATCCCGGCCGCGGTTTCGCTTGTGACCTCCGAGCTGCTGCGCCGCCGCGGTCTCATCCAGCCGGGCTGGTACAAACTCGAAACCTGATTCTTTCGTAACAGAAAGCCGCAGGGGCCTTTGTTATAATCCAGCCACTTTGACTTGTGCGGAGTGTATATGGATCTTACAACGACTGACTTTCTGCGTGCATTTCTGATGACCCTCATCGCGGGTCTGGCGACGGGCGTTGGCGGCCTCATCGCCGTCCGCAAACGCCAGCTCGACCAGCGCTTTCTCTCCATCGCTCTGGGCTTTTCCGCCGGCGTCATGATCTATGTCTCCTTCATGGAGATGTTGCCGAAGGCCCAGGAGGCCCTGGTTCAGCACTATGGCGATGGCAGCGGCCCCTGGGTCACGGTCATCGCCTTTTTTGTCGGCATCGGCCTCATTGCCCTCATTGACAACCTGATTCCGGAGGCCGAAAACCCCCATGAGCCGAAGGACTGGGACGACATGGCTCCGGATGCCCAGAAGCAGCAGCAGGAGCAGCAGCATGAGCATAAAAAGCAGGCCATGCTGCGTATGGGGCTCTTTTCGGCACTTGCAATTGCCATCCATAACTTTCCGGAGGGTTTTGCGACCTTCATGAGCGCACTCGAAGACCCGGCACTGGGCCTGTCGATCACGGTGGCCATCGCCATCCACAACATTCCGGAAGGGATTTCGGTTGCCGTTCCGGTCTACTATGCGACGGACAGCAGGCGGCGGGCTTTGCGTTATGCCGTCCTCTCCGGCGTTGCCGAGCCTCTTGGCGCCATTGTCGGCTTCCTGCTTCTGCGCCCCTGGCTTGATGCACGGCTGCTGGGTCTGGTCTTCGCCGCCGTGGCCGGCATCATGGTCTACATCTCGCTCGATGAGCTTCTGCCCTCGGCGGAGAAGTACGGCCGCCATCACCATGCCATCCTGGGCGTCGTTTCCGGTATGGCCGTCATGGCCCTGAGCCTTTTGATCATCTGAACCAGCAATGACATACAAAGTGACATTCAAGTGACGGAAAGGAGCGAAAGGATATGAGCAGCAGTCCCAGCCCCATGCCGGAGAACGGCAGCTATAAACCCTTGGAAAGCCGGGATTTTGCTTCTGTCCCGATGCTCTCAGGACCGCTCTTTTCACCGAACAGCCGCCGCCTGGTCTATAGCCGTTCGGAGGCCCGTCTGGAGAAGGATGACTACATCTCCCACCTCTGGCTGCTGGACACGGAGTCGGGGGAGAGCCTGCAGCTGACCAACGGCAGCGGGGAACAGAGGGCCCGCTGGCTTGATGATGACCGCCTGCTCTTCATTGCCCGACGTCAAACGGGAACGGAAGAGGAGAAGAAGGCGAAGCTTCTGCCCCAGACCGACATCTGGCTGATTGACTGCCGCGGCGGTGAGGCTCGCCTCTTTCTGGAGATCCCCCTTGAGGTGCTGGACTTTGAGCCGCTGGATGAGGACACGTTTCTCCTCATAGCCCGTCACGATCCGGAGCGGGACGCCATCCGCCTGCTCGAAGGCACCGGGCGCGAAGCTGCCCTGCGGAAGCTCAAGGAGCAAAGGGATGTCACTGTGCTGACAGAGCTGCCGTTCTGGTCGAACGGCGGCAGTTACCAGAACCGGGTACGCCGCCGTCTCTACCTCTACCACCGCGATACGAAGGCGCTGACCCCTCTAAGCGCTGAACTGGACGACTGCGACGGGCTCGAAGTCTGCCGCCGGACAGGCAGAGCTCTTCTGATCCGGCGGCGCTGGTCGGGGCTCCGGCCGCTGGTTAGCGAACTTTGCATCTATGAGTATAAAACAGGCGAGCTGCGGGAGATCGGCCCCTTCACGGACTATGTCTATGGTGCCGCCTGGTTCTGGGGCGACGACATAGCCTTCAGCGGCAGCGACATGCAGCTTGGCGGCCTGAATCAGGACCGCGATCTCTGGCTCCTGGCGGAAGGCTCTGAGCCACGCCGCCTCATCAATGCCGAAATGACCGGGATTGACTTTGGCAACTCCGTGAACAGCGACCTGCGCCGTGGCGGCGGCTGCCAGCTGCGGCCCGCGGGGGACTGGTTCTACTTTATCCATACCCGCGGCTCGGATGCTCATCTCTCCCGGGTGGACAAAACCGGCACGATCCAGGATCTGGTCACCGCGGAGGGCAGCGTCGAGAGCTTCGCAGTACATAAAAGTCTTCTCATCCATGTGGCCTTCCGCGGCCGGAGGGCGGGCGATCTCTACCGCCTCGACCTGTCGGCCCACAGAGAGGAGCGGCGCCTTACCGACGTCGGTGCCTTCTGGGAGGAAGAGAGGCTTGGCCGCTTCGAGCGCTTTTCTTTTGTGTCGGAAGGAGACAGCCTGGAAGCCTTTGTCCTGCTGCCGCCGGACTATGATCCTGCCTGCAGCTATCCGGCCCTGCTCGCCATTCACGGCGGGCCGAAGACCGCCTATGGCACGATTCTTTTCCACGAGCTGCAGCTGCTGGCAAGTCACGGCTACATTGTCTTTTTCACCAATCCCCGCGGCAGCAGCGGCCGGGGAGCTGACTGGTCCGACATCCGTGGCGGCTACGGCAAACGCGACTACGAGCAGCTGATGGCATTGACCGCGGCCGTCCTGGCCCGCTATCCGGCGATTGACCCGGAGCGGCTGGGTGTTCTGGGCGGTTCCTACGGCGGCTTCATGACCAGCTGGATCGTCACGCATGAGACGCGCTTTGCGGCGGCCTGCACCCAGCGCTCGATTTCCAACTGGGTGTCGATGTACGGCCTTTCGGATATCGGCTACTATTTTGTTTCGGATCAGCTGGCGGCGACACCCTGGACGGACCCTGAACGGCTGTGGGAGGCCTCGCCCCTGCGCCTGGCGCCCCAGGTGCGGACGCCGACCCTGATTTTGCATTCAGATCAGGACTATCGCTGTCCGCTGGCTGAAGCCCAGCAGTTCTTCGCCGCGCTCTGCCTGGCCGGCACGGATGCCCGCCTGGTTATCTTCCACGGCGCGGATCACGGCCTGAGCCGGGACGGCAAACCCAGACAGCGCCTGCGCCGTCTGGATGAAATACTGGCCTGGTTTGACAAATACCTCAAAGAGCAGAATGAAGAAAGCATCGAAGAGTCACCCGCCAGAGAGGCGGGCATCGAAGGGAGAGAGTCACTATGAATGATGTACAGCAGCCGGATAAGAGCGCCTGGATTCCCGGTACCCTGGGAACGGATCCCCAGTTGGGGGAGCTACTGACCTTTACCCGCCGCCACCCGGACGGCTCACAGGTCACACTGTCGACGCTCGGCGCCCGGATCCTTTCGATTCAGGTGCCGGACCGCAGCGGCCGGGTGGAAGAGGTCACACAGACCTTTGATCACCTGGAGGACTGGCTCGGAGCCGGCTGCTATCACGGCGCGGTCTGCGGCCGTTACGCCAACCGCATCGGAGGGGCCGCCTTTGCTCTGAACGGCAGGCACTACAAGCTGCCGGCCAATGAGCGCGGCAATACCCTGCATGGCGGTGTCACGGGCTTTCATCGAAAAAACTGGACGGCCCAGGTTCAGGGAGAGGACCTGATCTTCCGCTACAGCAGCCCGGACGGGGAGGAGGGCTTTCCCGGCCGCCTGGACTGTGAAGTGCGCTATCGCTTCGATGCTGACCACACGCTGACGCTCGACTACCGTATGCAGAGCGATCGGGATACCGTGGCCAGCCTGACGAACCATGTCTTCTTCAACATCGGGGGTCCGGAGGTGACCACGGTATCCGCCCAGGAGCTCCAGATTGCAGCCGACTTCATCACAGAGGTCGATGCCCAGCTCCTGCCCACCGGCGCCATCCTTCCGGTGGCCGGGACGCCCTTTGACTTCACAGCGCCGAAACTCATCGGCCGTGACATTGAAGCTGAGGATCGGCAGCTTGAGTACGGAGGAGGCTACGACCACAACTTTGTGCTGCGCCAGACGGAGCGCGGTGCTCTAACGGAGGCGGCCTGCGTCTATGATCCCGCCAGCGGACGCGAGCTCATCTGCCGCACCACGTTGCCCGGTCTCCAGATCTATACGACCAACTCTCCCATCCCCGTTGCCGGTGCGGGCGGGCGCCGCTACGGTCGCTTCAGCGGCATCTGTCTGGAGACCCAGCTCTTCCCGGACAGCCCGAACAGAACATGGTTCCCCAGTCCGCTGCTGCGGGCCGGCGAAGTGCAGACCTCTACGACCGTCTACGCCTTTGGCGTTCGTTCGCAGGGAGATAATACGTAGGACATAATACGGAGCTAAAAGGTTTTTAACGCGAAACTTGACAAGCTGCCCGACATTCGGTAAAGTATCCTCCAGTTGAGCGGTTCGCTCGTGTGGCGGAATTGGTAGACGCAACGGACTTAAAATTCGTCGGAGAGATCCGTACCGGTTCGAGTCCGGTCATGAGCACCAAATCGCTATGGATACCGCGGAGTGGAGCAGCTGGTAGCTTGCCGGGCTCATAACCCGGAGGTCGCGTGGTTCGAATCCCGCCTCCGCAACCAATTTTGAGCAGCCATCCATGTGAAATACATGGATGGCTGTTTTCTTTTTATTTGATACATGAGTCTCTTGGTCTGAATGAGAAACACGGCTCTGCTGTCGTCTTTTGAACGGTGGAATCGTGTCTTTTGCTCTGTTGGCTGCTCCGTCTGAGTGCATGTGTAAACTATCCACCTCCTAAAGGGAGTGGGTTGACACCGCACCTAAAAACATATGACGCTACGAAGCCATGGCATGGATGAGCTTGGTACTCATTGGGAGTCTTCCACTGAGTGATGCTGGAAGTCTTATTGTGCCGGCAGGATATCCCGGTATACTGGCAGCTTTGTGAGCTCAAAAGGCGGAATCATGTGGAAACCCGGATTCACTAGTTGCAGCAGAATACAAGTTTGTTTACTGACCTTGTGGCGTCAGAGTCAACATTTCGTGACACAACTCGATTTTTTGTCACAATCCCCGTCTGATTTGCCAACTTTTGGAGTTGTGTCAGCTTTTCGTGACACAACTCGATTTTTTGTCAAAATCCCCGTATGATTTGTCAACTTTTGGAGTCCCATTGCTCTTCTTCATTATCACAGCTCTTGGCTCACTTTCGAACATGCACATGCTGGCAGCTCCTTATAGGATGCTGCATATTTCTTTAAAGATAGCTTAGGCTAAGATGCTTTGCCTGGTTCTGATGTGCATCGCAGCAGGGAGGAGATTCTTTCCATGAGTACGGATCACTTTCGTACCTATGAGGGGGTGGACAAAAATTGCGGTATTGCCCCGCGCATCGGGCAATATCGAAGTTTTTGACCAGAAAGTGGACAAAAAAGCCGCTATTGCCCCGCGGATCGGGCAATATCGAAGTTTTTGACCAGGGGGTGGACAAAAAAGCCGCTATTGCCCCGCGCATCGGGCAATATCGAAGTTTTTGACCAGGGGGTGGACAAAAAAGCCGAGATTGCCCCGCGCATCGGGCAATATCGAAGTTTTTGACCAAGGGGTGGACAAAAAAGCCGAGATTGCCCCAC
>JASGUW010000097.1 GCA_030055235.1 Bacillota bacterium | reverse complement strand
TCGCGATTTTTGTCCACCCCCTGGTCAAAAACTTCGATATTGCCCGATCCAAGGGGCAATACCGCGATTTTTGTCCACTCTCTGGTCAAAAACTTCGATATTGCCCGATCCAAGGGGCAATATCGACTTTTTTGTGCACTTCCTGTGCAAATTTTCCGATATTGCCCGATCTGCGGGGCAATATCGACTTTTTGCACACTTTTGAAGTCACTGTCCGCTCTGAGATTCTTTCTTCTATTACTTTACTCGGTACTTTAACTCGGCCTGATATTCTGGCCATTTCGACTCATTCATAAAAAAGGAGGACACTGCATCAAATTGTTCAAGCGAACTGTATCACTCAAAAAAGTGTCCAGAATGGAATTCCACAATCAAGAAGAGACCTTTCTATGCTGCTTTCCGTAAGGCAGGCGTAAGCAGGCGCTTACTTGATAGCGATTAAAGAGCTGTAAAAAAAGGATAGGATCGACACAACTCAAAAAGTTGGCAAATCGGACGAGGATTTTGACAAAAAAGCGAGTTATGTCAGGAAAAGCTGACACAACTCAAAAAGTTGACAAATCGGGCGGGGATTTTGACAAAAAAGCGAGTTGTGTCAGGAAAAGCTGACACAACTCAAAAAGTTGGCAAATCGGACGGGAATTTTGACAAAAAAGCGAGTTGTGTCAGAAAAAAGTGACACAACTCCAAAAGTTGACCATTCCGCCCTCGATTTGGACAAAAAGTCGAGTTGTGTCAGGAAAAGTTGACACAACTCAAAAAGTTGACATACCGAGTAGATCAGAGGCGCTGTAATATCTCCGCTACCTCCCTCCGATCATCGGAAATGTTTGTCTAACGACGAGCACTGAATCAAATCAACACGAAATCCATACATCCTAATTGGACTCGCATCGATCTTGGGTTTTGAGGGAGGTCGATATCAGCTCTGCCACCCATGCCGCTCGCCGCCCGCACGCCCGGTTTTATCATTTTTTCATTTTCCCACTTGTCCGCGTCGCCCGCCGCCTGTCGCCCGCCGCCTGACGCCCGTCGCCCGCCGCCCGCCGCCTGTCGCCCGCTGCCCGAACCCCGTCGTCTGCCGCCCGCTGCCAGCCGCGCCGCTAGCCCCGCAGCTGGATCGCCAGCCGGAACAGCTCGGAGGCCATCGGCGCGGCGATGCCGGAGGCGTAGCCGGCGTTCTCGCAGACGATGCCAACCGCGAACGGGTGCGCCGGACTGTCCAGGAACGCCAGGAACACGGCGTTCGGCCGCTCCTGGCCCTCGACCTCGGCGGTGCCGGTCTTGCCGCCCACTGCGTAGCCGGGCACGGCCGCCAGCTCACCCGTACCGCCGTCGATGCCGGCTAGCATGAGCTCGCGCACCCGACGGTTCGTCTCGGGGTCCAGCACCGTCGCCCGCTCGCGCGGCACCAGCGTCTGGTACTCCTGGTCGAGCGGATTGGTCTGGTGCTCGACGATGTGCGGCTCCATCATGACGCCGCCGTTGCCCACCGCACCGGCCATCATGGCCAGCTGCAGCGGCGATACCTGGAGCACCGACTCGCCCAGCGGCTGGCCGATGCCGAGCCAGCTGAGCAGGGCCTGATCGAAAGGATCCGACGAGATACGGCCACCGCTTGCGTCCAGGCGATCGACCATAAGAGGACGGTTGAAGGCGAAGCCCTCCGCCGTTTCCCGGAGTTTCTCGTAGCCGGCCGCCAGGGCGATGTTGCCGTAGAAATGGTTGCAGGAGACCTGGAAGGCGCGCGTCATGTTGATTTCGCCGTGGCCCTCGCCGTGCTCGCGGACGCCGTTCGGGACGAGCGGCTCGGAGCCGCTGCAGAAGACCAGATGGTCGGGGTTCCAGACCGGACTTCGCATAAATGCCGCCGCCGTAACAAACTTGAAGCTTGAGCCAGGTGCATAGCGGCCCATCAGGGCGCGGTTGAAGAGGGCCGTGTCGGGGATGTTTTCATAATTGATGATGTTTTCCGGGCTGGTAGCGGGCTTGGAGACCATAGCGCGGATGGCGCCCAAATGGTAATCAATAAGGACAATGGCGCCGCGGTAGTCGCCGAGCAGGTTCCAGGCAGCCAGCTGCAGACGGCTGTCGATGGTCAGCGTGATGTCGTCGCCGGCCAGGCCGCGGCCGGTCACATCGAAGAGCAGCTGGGAGAAGGGATTGCGCTCGGTGCCGGTGAGCTGGCCCTGGTACTGGGCCTCGATGGTGTTGTGGATGTTGTGGGTGTAGTCGCCGACGAGCTGGGAGAGCGACTGGGCGAGCGTGGCGTCGGCGGCGTAGAGGCGGCGGCCCTCGCTGCTGTGGGCGAGCGCCACCCCGTCGGCGGAGAAGATGGTGCCGGCGGAAGCGTAGCGGGAGCGGAGGATGGCCTTGTTCTCCCCGGCAGCCACGCGCAGATCGCGCTGGGCGCGGTACTGCTGGATCAGGATGCCGCCGAGCAGGCCGACGGAGATCAGGGCGAAGACGATCATGACGATCTTGATGTTGCGTAAAAGAAGTCTCACAGGCCGTCCTCCTCTGTCATGAGCGGGACACCGCCGGCCGTCGGCTGCAGCCAGAGTACGTCTTCCTCGCGGCGGGCAGCCAGGCCGAAGTAGATCGCCATCATAATGAACTTGGCGAGCAGAGAGGAGCCGCCCGCGGCGACGAAGGGCAGCGTCGCCCCGGTCAGCGGCAGCAGCCCGGTGACGCCGCTGATGACGATGGCGGCCTCGGCGAAGAGGGCTGTGACGATGCCCAGAATCAGACTGGAGGTGAAGCCGTCGCGGACGGTCATGGTGGACTTGGCTCCGCGCAGCCAGATGGTGATGTAGCAGACGACGATGGAGAGGCCGACCAGGATGCCAAACTCTTCGCATACGACTGCGAAGACCATGTCGCTGGCCGCAAGCGGGATGCCTTCGGGTGAACCGTTGGCCAGGCCGCGCCCCAGCAGGCCGCCGCGGGCGATCGCCTGCAGGCCGTAGACGATCTGGGCGTTGCGCGGCGTGACCTCTGTCCAGAGGGTGGTCCAGCCGCTGATGCGGGCGCGCACGTGGGGGAAGAGGGCGAAGGCCAGGGCGCCAAGAGCGGTGCCGGAGGCCAGGATGGCGAAGGTCGTCAGATATTCGGAGGTCATCACCACGTAGACGACCAGCGTGACCATCATCAGGATCATGGCGGAGCCCAGGTCCGGCAGCAGCATGATCAGAAAGAAGATCACGGCCGCCCAGGCCGCGAAGCCGATCTGGACGCGGCGTTCGGGGCGGGTTTTGAAGAAACCCGCCAGTACAACAAGGTAGGTCAGCTTGGCGAACTCCGTCAGCTGCAGAGAGATGCCGCCGACGCGGATCCAGAGCGTGGCGCCGTGGGTCTCCCGCCCGCGGCCCAGGATCAGGGTCAGGATGAATAGAAGTGGGGTGAGGACGAAGCAGACGGGGACGAAGAGCTCGATCAGGCGGGTGCGGCGGGCAATGACGGCGATGATGGGCAGCAGGATGAGTCCGGCCAGCAGGGCGATGCCCTGAATGCGGATATCGCCAAGAAGATTTCGCATGCGTTCCGGATCCATCTCACGCAGGCGGTTTGAAAGTCCGGAGAAGCGCACCTGCATGACCATGCCGAAGATGGCCACCATCATCATGGCGAGCCAGGCCGGGCGGTCCAGGGGATCGAGCAGCCAGGGCAGCAGGAAGTGGTAGAGGTTGAAGAGAATCCAGACAGCCCCGACCAGAAAGAGGACCGTTTCGCGCAGGAAGAGGCGGTCGCCGCGCAGCAGGAAGAGAAGCAGCAGAGCGAGCGCGCCGTAGAAGATGTTGACCCAGAACCAGGTGCCCAGAGTCGGCAGCATGCCGCGATCACGGTAGAGGCGCTGGCGCTCGGCGGCGAGCAGCTCCTGGGCGGCCTCGTCCTGGATATAGACCAGGTTGACCTCCCCCAGCGTGATGCGGTCCTGGTCGGCCAGCGGGACGGGGTCGCGGATCTCGGCACCGTTCAGCAGCAGCGGCAGGCTGGCGCGCACCGGGCGGATGAACCAGCGCCCCTCGAAGCGGTAGATAATCGCATGGCGCGCACCCACGGTGTCGGTGCCCAGGCGGATGTCGCAGACGCGGCTGCGGCCCAGAATGGTCGTGTGGAAGAGCGGCAGTGGCTTGACCGTGCGGGCGGCGGCGCCTTCGCCTTCGATCACGAGCAGATAGTGGCCGGCAACCGGGCGCAGATTGCGGCGCATGCGGCCGGAAATATCACGGATCGCCTTCGCCAGCAGCAGGCCGGCGATGAGGACGAAAAGCCCCGCGAACAGGTAACGGGCCAGATAAGCGATCGCGGACGCATTCACGACTTGGGATCCCCTCCTGACTTTTGGGCTGGAAGTTCTGCTTTCCAGCGGTTTTAATCAAAGGTAAAACTAGTCAAGGCGATATTGGCATACTATTAGATGAAATCGTCGGCTATAATCATAGCAGAACCTTTATCCGCGTGAGATATTAATTCAAGGAGCACACGAAATGAAGCTGAATGACGAACATCTAAGTTTCGAAACACTGCACGTCGGCAGTGAAATCAACCGTAGCTGGTATGTGCCCGAGGCAAGTATTCAGGAAGCCCGTGCCCACCAGCAGATGCTGGAAGAGGGTGAGACACTCGACCTGCGCCCGCTTTCCACCCGCCTGACCATGCTCTCCGGCTGTGACTGGCGTTTCCGCTACCATCCAAATCCGGGCGCCGTTCCGGAGTCCTTCTCCGAGCGCGACTTCGACCCCGACAACTTCGACTTCGACGACATCCCCGTGCCCTCCTGCTGGCAGACCCAGGGCTACGACAATCACCAGTACACCAACATCAAGTACCCCTTCCCCTACGACCCGCCCTACGTGCCGGAGGACAATCCGACGGGCGCCTACATCCACGACTTCGAGCTGGAGCGCACCGACCTGCGCGGCCGCCAGTTCCTCTACTTTGAAGGCGTTGACTGCTGCTACCACGTCTGGGTCAACGGCAGTTACATCGGCTTCTCCCAAGTGTCGCACTCCTCCACGGAGTTTGAGGTCACGGGCAAGCTTTCGGTCGGCAGCAACCGCCTCAGCATCCTGGTGCTGAAGTGGGGCATGGCCTCCTACCTGGAGGATCAGGACAAGCTGCGCATGAGCGGCATCTTCCGTGACGTTCTGCTGCTGCGGCGTCCGGACCGCCACATCCACGACTTCCGCCTGGGCATGACCATCGATCCGATCAGTGAGGATGGTTTGAAGGGTGATGCGAAGCTCGACGTCGACCTCTGGCTGCGCACCCGGGGACCGCGCCGCCGGGGACGGCGTCCGCTGCCGCGGCCGGGCGACCTGAACTTCGCGCTCACGGCCATTCTGGAGGACAGCGCCGGCAATGAGGTCGCGCGTACAGAGACGTCCATCGACCTGGCCAGCTGGAACGACAGTGAGGAAAGGCTCACCGGACGGCTGTCGCTGGCTTTGCCTGAAGCCGATCTGTGGACCGCTGAGACCCCGAACATCTATACGCTCTACCTGGAGCATGAAGACGAAACCATTGCCCAGACCGTGGCCTTCCGCGAAGTGCGGATTGAGAACGGTGTGGTGCTCGTCAACGGACGTCCGGTCAAGTTCCGCGGCGTCAACCGCCACGATTCGAACCCGGAGACCGGCTACACCATCAGCCCGGAGGCCCTGCTTGAGGACCTGCTGATGATGAAGGAGCACAACGTCAACGCCCTGCGCACGGCGCACTATCCGAACGCGCCCTGGGCCTATGACTGGTACACGCGCCTGGGCCTCTATGTCATCGCCGAGGCCGATCTGGAGATTCACGGCGTGCAGACGCTCTACCGCGGCGGTGAGCAGAAGCGCGTGTCCAACACGACGATTGAGACGGATTCCTACTGTGAAATCGCGATGGATCCGCGTTTTGACAAGGCCATCCTGGACCGCGTGCAGCGGGCGGTGGAGCGTGAGTATAACCACGGTTCCATCCTGATCTGGTCGCTCGGCAATGAGTCGGGCTTCGGGCCTTCGTTTGAGAAGGCGCTGGCCTGGGTGAAGTCGGTGGATCCCAGCCGCCTGACCCACTACGAGGGCGCCAACAGTCAGCACCGCGACCATAAGAATGACTACTCGAACCTGGATCTGGTCTCCCAGATGTATACGCCGGTCGACTACATCGACCGCTACTTCGCAGAAAAGTACTCGGAGAAGCCCTTTATCCTCTGCGAATTTGTCCACGCAATGGGCAACGGCCCCGGCGACATTGAGGACTACATGGAGCGCATCTACAAGTATGACGGTTTCTGCGGCGCCTTCGTCTGGGAGTGGTGCGACCACGCGATCTACATGGGCCAGACGCCCGACAACCGCCCGATCTACGCCTATGGCGGAGACTGGGGCGACTACCCGAACGATCACAACTTCTGCATGGACGGCCTGGTCTACCCCGACCGTACACCACACACGGGTCTGCTCGAGTACCGCAATGTCATTCGTCCGCTGCGTGTTTATGGCGAAGGTTCCGACGTGGCGGCCGGGCGCCTGCTGGTGAAGAACCACTACGACTTCCTGAATGCCTCTGAACTTGTCGGCCACTGGAGCGTCGAGCAGGACGGTGAGGAGATCGGCTCCGGCTGGATCGAGAACCTCGATATCGCCCCGCACGCCGAGGCCATGCTGGAACTGCCGGAACTGGCAGCGCTTGAGCTGCCCGCCGACGGCAACCTGGTGCTGCACGTCAGCTGGTTCCAGGCGCTGGTGGATGAGACGGACGATGGTGAGCCCGGCGCCGGCGTTGAGTGCCTGGATGCTGTAGGCGAAGATCAGATCGTGCTCCGACGCGCAGTGGACGCCGCAACGGTGGAGCGCGTGGGCGAGCGCCTGGCGGCCGCGGTGCAGTCGGATGCCCCGGAGGCGGGGCGGCGCGGCGGCACGGCCCCGGCTTCGGTCGGCAGACGGCGCACGCGTCTGCGCCTGCTGGAGACCAGCGACGGCTGGCGCGTCTTCGGCAACGACTTCTCGGCGGAGTTCAGCCGCCGCCTGGGCCAGTTCACGAGCCTGATCCATTCCGGGGTCGAGCTGCTGGCCGGCCCGGTCGAGTTCAACGTCTGGCGTGCCCCGACCGACAACGACATGTACATCCGCAAGGAGTGGGAGGCGGCCGGCTTCAACGAGGCCCAGACGCGCATCTACTCCGCCACCGCAACGACCGACGACAACCTGATCGTCTTCAAGGTGGACTACGCCCTGCTGCCGATCTTCCGCCAGGCCATCGTCCGCGGCACGGCCACCTGGAGTGTCAGCGCCGACGGTGAGATCGCCTGCGAGATCACGGCGGACCGCGGCAACCCGCATCCCTGGACCGACGAGGCGCCGCTGTGGCTGCCGCGCTTCGGCCTGCGTCTACCGCTCGACCGCCGCTACGACCGCGTCGCCTGGTTCGGCTACGGCCCGCTCGAGTCCTACATCGACAAGCGCCGCTCGAGCAGTGTCGGCCTCTACGCCAACGACGTCGTCGACGAGACCGAGCACTACCTCATGCCCCAGGAGAACGGCAGCCACTACGGCGTCAGCCAGCTGATGCTGGGCCGGGCAAGCGGCGATCTGCCGCTCCTCAGCGTGGTCGCCGACGCCGACGCCCCCTACAAGGGCCTGAGCTTCAACTGCCAGGTCTACTCGCAGGAGGAGTTGACGGCAAAGACGCACGACCACCTGCTGGAGGAGTCGGACTGCACCTGGCTCTGCCTGGACTACATGATGAGCGGTGTCGGCTCCAACAGCTGTGGCCCGGCGCTGCTTGAGCAGTACCGCCTCAACGAGCGCGAGTTCACCTTCCGCTTCACGCTGCAGATCGGCTGATCGGGCAGCGCGGCAAACACGCGACAAGCAGGTTAAATAACTTTGTAGTCGATCTTCAAAAGGATCATGGAGGTGCCGCCCCTTGCGAGGCGGCACCTTTTATTTTGAAGTCAATCGGCGGGCTGGGACTTCAGAGACCTGCCGCGGAGGTGGTTGGGGCGGCAGTATGTGGTGGTCGTTTTCTCTTTCACCGTCCGTAGTGGCCCCATTGTGGTCAAGATAAGGAGAAATACAAAATGCTTTTTGTAAAACTCTCGATTTTGACCCAGTGTGCCGTGCCGCGGCGCGCGCGGCCTCTCAGTGGTCAACCTGGGCTGAAATGGCAATCGTTTTTGCCATTTCACGCGATCTTGACCACAAACAGCCCTTTCATGGTCAACTTGGGCTGAAATGGCAATCGTTTTTGCCATTTCACGTCGTTTTGACCACAAACAGCCTCTACGTGGTCAACTTGGGCCGAAATGGCAATCGTTTTTGCCATTTCACGCGATCTTGACCACAAACAACCTCTCTGTGGTCAACTTGGGCTGAAATGGCATTCGAATTTGCCATTCCACGCGATCTTGACCAGAAACCTCCTCTCTGTGGTCAACTTGGGCCGAAATGGCAATCGAAATAACCATTTCGCGCGATCTTGACCCTGCGCGCCGTGCTGTGGCGCACGACCCCTCCCATGCTCTACTTTGCGTGATAACAAAACAGGATTTAGATCCACAAAAAATGACCACGGGCAGGGACGCTCGTGGTCAATCTACATTAATCATCATCAGAATCGACAATCAGCTACGCCGTTGCTCCGCTAAACCTGCCGCTTCGCCGCCCGAACCCAACCTGGCCGACTGTACTTTCCTATCGTTTCCATTCTGCCAAGCCTGCAGCTCCGCCAGCCTACTGCATCGCCGCCTGAATCCGGCACAGCTACCCCGGCTACGCCAGCCAGCTGCATCGCCGCCGGGTCAACACCGCTGCCCAGCCGCTCAGCCATCCCGCCACTCAGCCGTCCCGCTGCCCAGCCGTCCAGCCGTCCAGCCTAATACCCGCTCAGCCGCTCGACCGCGTAGTCGCCCGTCTCGTTCCTGGCCATCACCGAAGCCGTCCGGTCGGCCGAGTTCCGCAGCATCCACAGCTGATCACTGTTCAGCCCGTAAGACCCCGGCGACTCCAGCCCCGCCGTAATCGGGATCGGCGTGTTGAGCGTCTCCGCCGACGCGTACTTGTTCTTGTAGCAGTAAAAATCCAGATACGCGATGCGCGCGATCCGCATCGACCCGTCCTCCTGCTTCGTGAAGCTGGCGTGCGCAAGCAGCCCATCCTCCGCAAAACCCTGGTTGTTCGCAGTATCAAAATACTGATCCGTCACCATGTTCCCCACCGAGTAGTAGCAGAGCATCTCGTGGCTGCCATCCTCCGATGTCAGCACATGGATCGGCTGCATCACGTGCGGCCCGTTCCCGATAACCAGATCAACCCCGGCCTCACAGAGCCGCTGCGCCAGATTCGTCTGATAGCCCGTCGGCGTCGTCTGATACTCAGTACCCCAGTGCAGGAAAAACACCACCAGATCCGCCCCGGCCGCCCGCATGTCACGCGCCATGGCCGCCATGGCGTTAAAGTCCTCGGTCATCCAGGGGTCCTCGACACTGAAGCTATTGATAAGATCCAGGACATCCTCAGGCATCAGGATACCGTTCAGCGCCCGCCTGTCCCCCTGCCGCACCGTCTCGTAGGTCCAGCCGGTCACACCGATCTTGACCCCCCGGTGCTCAGAAATCGTAAAGCGAGGCCAGTCCGCCGCCGCCCTCGTACCCACAACCGTCAGCCCCGCATCCCGCAGCACCTCAGCTGTCCGCTTCAGCCCGGCCGTCCCACGGTCGATCGCATGGTTATTCGAAGCCAGCGCATGATTAAAACCACCCGCCACCATCGCCCGCGCCACGGCATCAGGCGAACTGAACAGCGGATAACCCGTATAAGGCTCCCCGGCCAGCGTCCCCTCCATATCGGCGAGCGCCACATCCGCGGTCCCCGTCACGGGCCTCAGGTACTTCAGCATGTAGTCGTAGTCGTAGCTGCCATCGCTCTTCCGGCCGCCATTGAGCAGCCAGGTATGCATCAGCACATCGCCGCCCCCCACGACCGTCACCGTCTCACCCACTCCGGGCAGCGGCTCGGTAGTCGTCGGCTCGGCCGTAGTCGTTGTCGGCGGCAGCGTCGTTGTCGGCATTGTAGTAGTCATTTCTGCGAAGCTCGACGTCTCCCTACCGCTCGTCCGTTCAAGCCTCGCTCCGGATGTTCCGTTGTCCGGGATCTGAACAGCCGTCCGCCCCGACTTCTGGCTCAGGTTCACCCCGATCAGGATAACCAGCAGCAGCAGGACCACGCCGCCCATGACGGCGAGCAATATATTCGTCTTCGATTTCACTGCAGGTGATCCGGAATACCGTCTCCATCCATATCGACACCGTAATCTGTACTGCCGTAGAGCTCACGGGCCGTAATCGCCTTGCGGTCACGCTCAGCCTCGATCAGGCGACCGATCAGCCGGTGCACCTCCCTGGACTTGCGCACATTCTTGATGTGAAGTTCCGGGCAGGTGCGATCCGCCGTGTAGAGGATGATGGTGCCGACGCCGAAAATCTTCTGCCCCAGCGTACGGTGCAGACGGGTATCGAGAACACGGTAGAGCATCGTCTCATCCGTAGTCGTACTCAAGAGGCCACGGCGCACCGTCAGACACATCGACGTCAGTTCATAGCGGGTAAACGATATCGGCATCCCGAAATAACGTTTGCGGTCTCTCCAAAGAACCTGATCGCGGTGAATGGAATTATCTTCAGGCATTGTTTTCCTCCCCTTCAGCCGACCTGCAGCCTATGCAGCCCGTGAACGTGAGTGCATTGTATCGCGGAGAGCAGTAGAACGCCAAGTAAGCCTGAGCAGAACCAACCCGCCCTACAGTGTCCGGCGAACCAGGCGCTGAACAAGCGGTTGCAGCGCCAGAGTGACCAGGCCCGCGATGGCGGCATTCAGGCCACCCTTCATCAGGTTAAACAGGATGATCGGCGGCAGCATGCCCGCTATGACCGAGCGCTCGAGCCCGGTGTACAGCGGCGTGATCAGAAGGTTGAAGAAAATCATGGCGACCGCCATCCCGACAGCCCCCAAACCCAGGCCGACAAACATCACGACCCTCCCGGGACGGCGGCGGGTCAGCAGAGCCGGGATCAGCAGCAGAACCGACGAGGCCACAACATGCATAAAGAAACCTATGATGCCATCCCCAATGATCCCAAAGGCCTGAATCGCCGACACGATCACCAGGATGACGATACCCGCCACCGGCCCATAAAGGAGTGACGCGACGAGGATCGGCACATCGGCCATGTCGTACTTCAAGAAAGGTGCCGGCGGGAAGGGAATGCCCGGGATTACCAGCAGCATCACAATCGACAGAGCTGCGAAGATGCCGATGCTGGTCAGCCGCAGAAGCTGTGTTTGAGTCTTACCACGATCCATTTGAGTCGCCTCCTTTTTCATGAGACGGTCTCGAGGTCGTCCAGCCCAACGCAAAAATCCCGCAACACCGCCCTGTGGGTGCTACGGGACAAGACACGCGTGCCGCACGTCATTCTTCTCTCATCCGGACTTTACCGTCGGCTCCGGGTTCACACCGGATCGGCTCTGGGCTCGCGGGCTCATCGTCCAGGGACGCATCACCGCCGGTAGGGACTTTCACCCCGCCCCGAAGACTGTCTGTGGTTGCTGCCTCACACTATACGTCCTCTCCACCAGCCGCGTCAATCTCACCTGCCGCGTCAAGATGCACGCCAGGAATTCCAGGAAGCGGGTAAACCTGCCAGGAAGATGGCTGGTAAGGACAGCGCGCGCTGCATAGCGGCGTGCAGGCCGCTGCTCCTCGTGCGTAAGCGGTTCATAATCGGACGGGTGACACCTGTGCCATGATTATTGATGAAGTTTCGAAACCGTATCCAATATGTGTTTAAAACACTTCGCATGTTGAGGCGTCCTTATTCTCAGCACATCCAACTGTGCAGCTGATTTTCCAGGTTGCTATCCTGGCCTCGGGGCAATATCGAAGAATTTGCTCAAGGGGTAGGCAAAAATTGCGCTGGTGCCCCAAAACCGGGGCAGGAGCAGAAAAACTTGTCCAGGGGTGGACAAAAATTGCGCTGGTGCCCCGAAATCGGGGCAGGAGCGAAAAAATTGTCCAGGGGTGGACAGCATCCTGTATTGTAGGTATAGGCAGATCCACTCAAGAGAGCGTGAATAGAGCAAACGTGAATAGAGTGAAGAAGAAGGATGATACCTCT
>JASGUW010000096.1 GCA_030055235.1 Bacillota bacterium | reverse complement strand
GTTTCCTCACCGCAGACAAAGGCGCCGGCGCCATAGCGCAGCGTG
Source organism: Bacillota bacterium (assembly GCA_030055235.1). Lineage (GTDB taxonomy): Bacteria > Bacillota > Clostridia > Saccharofermentanales > Fastidiosipilaceae > JAEZYR01. Next base: position 20,573 of record JASGUW010000096.1, on the reverse strand, counting down.
ATGTCAAAGTCAAAGCCCGAACCGAAAATGTTCTTTCCCAGGAAACCGTACTGATGTGCCTGAGTCAGAGCCAGCTTGAGGCGGTGGATGGCCGAGGGGTACTCGGCGCGGATGTAGATGATGCCCTCGTGTGCGCCGATGGCGTAGCCGGCAATTGCCATGGCCTCCAGTACGGAGTTGGGATCGCCCTCCAGAATGGCGCGGTCCATGAAGGCACCGGGGTCGCCCTCGTCAGCATTGCAGACGATGTACTTAGTGTCGCCCGGCTGGTCGGCGGCGGCCTGCCACTTGATTCCGGTCGGGAAACCGGCGCCGCCGCGGCCGCGCAGGCCTGAGGCGCGAACGATGTCAATGACCTCCTGCGGCGTCTTTTCACAGACACTGCGGGCGAGCGCCTCATAGCCGCGGAAGGCAATCGACTCTTCCATCTTTTCAGGATGAACCAGACCAAGATTGCGCATGACCACGCGCTTTTGCTTTTTATAGAAGGGGAAATCTTCGGAGTGCTCGAGGTCGCGACCGGAAGTGGGATCGTGATAGAGCAGGCGCTTGACACGGCGGCTGTCGAGCAGGTGCTGGTGGACGATGTCCGAGACATCCTCCGGCTTGACCTTCACATACATGGTGTTGTCGGGCATGATCTTCACGATCGGGCCCTGCACGCAAAAGCCGAAGCAGCCGATGACCGAGACCTGCACCTGACTCTCCAGCCCCTCTGCGGCCAGCTGGCGGTTGAACTCCCGGACAACTTCGGTACTGTCGTTGGCTACGCAGCCGGTGTCGCCGCAGATCAGGACCTCACGGCGGCCATCCTCCTGACGGCGGCCGGTTCGAAAGTCCGCAATGTGGCTGTACTGGCTCTGCAGCTCAAGCAGGCCCTCAAGGCTGTCACAGCGTTTGATGATCTGTTGCATACGCTTCCCTCCGCCTGAACTCTAATCGAGGTAGCGGCGGATGATGCCGGCTACATCGCTGACCTGTACGTTGGCGTAAAGGTCGTCGTTGACCTGGACGATGGGAGCCGAACCGCAGGCGCCAAGGCAGCGGACGGTGTTGAGGGAGTACTTCATGTCCTCCCTGGTCGTACCGACTTCCATCTGCAGCAGTGTGGCGAGCTCATTCAGGATTGCCGGCGCCTTCCGAACAAAACAGGCGGTGCCAAGACAGACCTTGATGTCATACTTCCCGCGCGGCTTGGTACGGAAGAAGGAATAGAAGGTCACCACGCCGTAGACCTTCGACACCGGGATGTTGAGGGTCTGACCGACCATGAAGATAGCCTCTTCCGAGAGGTAGCCGACGAGTTCCTGTGCTCTCTGCAGGGCCACAATGAGTGACCCTTCGTCCTTTTCCAGACCGTTCAGATAGGTCTGCAGTGCGATCAGCTTGGGGTTGTCCGTTCTGCTATCGGCCATAGGCCACCTCTTTCTGGTTCCAAGCCTTGTGACACAAGGGCTTTGGGGAATTCGAACCTGAATTAAATATATAGGCTTTATGTCAGACTTCGTCAAGGTAAAGACCTGAAGACTGTAGCATTCACTATAAATGCCCTGCCGGGAATAGTTATTGGCGCCATGCATCCTGTCTGCTTTTCGATAGATTGTCTCTTGTTGAGCCGGCTGCCTTTTCGCCAGGATCTGTCTCCATATGAGTGCTTCTGCTGCACCCATCGATAAGCTGCGCAGCTGAGAGCAGCACTGACTGTTATTGGAATACGGCATGTTTTTTGTTTGTCTTGGTCTGCGCATGTTCCGAACGTACAACTCCTTCCTCTCGAACTGTTATGTGTCGGAGGATTTCTGCTTCGGACAGGTTTTGGTGGCCTTTGCCGGGCCGCGGCCATCCCATTGGACAGCAAAGCTGTCCGAAACGTAAAAATTGCACAGAAAACGGCTCCGGGTGAGCAAAATTTACGCTCTGGACGAGTTTTGCAGCCGCTTGGCTTCCTGTGGATGCCCGAAGCGTAAAAATTGCACAGAAATTGGCTCCGGGTGAGCAAAATTTACGCTCTGGACAGGTTTTGCAGTCGCTTGGCTTCCTGTGGATGTCCAGCGCGTAAAAATTGCACAGAAAATGGCTCTGGGTGAGCAAAATTTACGCTCTGGACTTTATTTCGCTTCAATCTGCCGAGCTGCGGCCGCCTCCCGGCGCCTACGGACGTCCCCAATATGAAATATGCACAAAAAGTGATGGTATAAATAGTGAAATCAAAACAAATTGCTGCTACCAGGTGCACAAATACACTTCACCCAAGTTCTGTCCGCGGGCAAGCATACTTGTTGAACTCTAACATTCCTGACATATACCTGATACATGTGATATATCTTTCACAATAAAAGATGCAAAAAATGCACATGAATGTGGATGTTTGACGATTTCAAAATTAGAAAGTAAAATTAACTAAATTAGGCAGTTGTTTGATTCTTTCTGCTTGGTTGAATCGCCTAGGACTTGACAGTACTCTTTTCATTGAGTACTGTCCAAATGTTGCTAAAGATGGTGGATACGCATAAAAAATGCTCTTTGCATTATAAAATGCTTATCCAAATTGCACGAAAGGGAAGAGGTGTGTGATGGCAAAAACACAGACGGAACTGCGACTTAAGCGTCGCCCCTTGTTTCCCAAGGAGGATCTGGCGCTGCATGTCATGGCCGCGCCGGGCCTTATTTATCTGATCATCTGGGCGTATCTCCCGATGCTTGGTCTAATCATGGCCTTTCAGAACTATAATGCCCGCGACGGCATCTTTGGCAGCCCCCTGTGCGGGCTTGCGAATTTTCGCTTCCTCTTTGCCTCCAACGATGCGGCGATCATCACCCGCAACACGGTGGTCTACAACCTCGTCTTCATCTTCGTCAACATGCTGCTGGCCGTCGGGCTCTCCCTGATGCTGACGGAGCTGCGCAGCCGCAGTTATGCGAAGGTCACGCAGACAATCTTCATGCTGCCTTACTTCCTGTCCTGGGCAGTGGTGGCGATTGTCGTCAACGCCTTCCTGCACCGCTCGGACGGGCTGGTCAATCACTTCATTGCGCGCATGACCGGGCGCTCACGGCCGACCGACTGGTATACGGTAAAAAGCATCTGGCCGCCGCTGCTGGTGGCGGTGAATGCCTGGAAGAGTGTCGGCTACTCGGCGGTTCTCTATCTGGCGGTCATTTCCGGTATTTCCGATGAGTACTATGAGGCGGCGGTGCTCGACGGTGCCTCGCGCTGGCAGCAGGCAAAGTACATCACCATTCCGCACCTGCGCTTTATCATTTCGATTTCGATCATCATGGCCATGGGCAACATCTTCCGCGGCGACTTCGGCCTCTTCTACAACGTGCCAATGAACTCCGGACGCCTGTATGAGGTGACAGATGTCATTGATACCTACATCTATCGTTCGCTGCGTGTCCTCAATAACGTCGGCATGTCGACGGCCGCCGGTCTCTTCCAGAGCGCTGTGGGCTTTTTTACCCTGCTCCTGGTCAACCAGATCGTGCGCCGCATCGACCCCGAAAGCTCGATGTTCTAAGGAGGTTTTCACATGTCTACAGTTGATCTGAACAGCACGACGGTGGAGACCACCAGAAGCACAAAGAGCAGATACCGGCCACACCAGTCCGGCCTCAATGTGATTTCCAGACCATGGGACTTCGCTTTCATGCTCCTGATCGGGATCTTCAGTCTCTTTATCCTGATCCCCATGGCGCTGGTAGTGATCGTATCCTTCAGCTCGGAGCTGTCCATTACCAAGGTTGGCTTCAGCTTCACTCCGACGGAATGGACGCTTGACGGCTATAAGTACCTCTTCAGAGTCGGCGATCAGCTGCTGAACTCCTATCTGGTCACTATCTTCCACTCCATCGTCGGCACACTGATGGCCATGGCGGTCATGACGCTCTACTCCTATGTGCTGGCGCAGCGGCGTTTCCGCTTCCGTCTCTTCTACACCTGGATTCTCTTCTTTACCATGCTCTTTGGCGGCGGCCTCGTGCCGACCTACATTCTGAATACACGCTATCTTGGCATCGGCGACAGCATCTGGATCTTCCTGCTGCCGGGTCTGGTCTCTGCCTACAATGTCATCATCCTGCGCACCTTTATCAACTCGACGATCCCGGATACCCTTTTTGAGGCGGCGCGCATAGACGGTGCCGGGCACTGGCGCATCTTCTTCAGTGTGGTGCTGCCCCTCTTTAAGGCCGGCATTGCGACCATCGGCCTGTTCCAGATTGTTGGCCGCTGGAACAACTGGTTCACCGGTATGCTCTATATCCAGAAGCCGCACCTGATTCCGCTGCAGACCATGCTGATGAAGATTCAGCAGACCATTGATTTCCTGAAGCAGAACTCCGAGCTGGCCAACACCCCGGACGGCCTGCGCCTGCTGCGCGAACTGCCGAACCAGAACCTGCGCATGGCGACGACGGTCATCGTTATTCTGCCCATCATCTTCGCCTATCCATTCTTCCAGCGCTACTTTGTTACGGGATTAACGGTCGGAAGCGTCAAGGGCTGATTTGGCCCCGGACGCCAACGATAAACAGACATCGGACCTTGTGTGCAAAGGGCTTTGCCGGCACACAAACGCATGACGAAAGTCGAGGTAAGGCAATGAGAAAACGTGTCATCACCATGATGCTCGCCACGCTCTTCCTGCTTGTCCTGGTGGCAGGCTGCGGAAGCGGCGGGGCGACAACCAAGGCTCCGGCGGATACCACCAAAGCCACTACGGCAGCCCCGAAGACGGAAGCACCCAAGGAAACGGACGCTCCTAAAGAGACGGATGCTCCCAAGGAGACGGAAGCTCCCAAGGAGACGGAAGCTCCCAAGGAAACGGATGCCCCGGAAGAGACGGATGCTCCGGACGCGGACGTACCCGGTGATCTGGATCCTGTGACCCTGCCCTGGTATCTGGCCGGCAACCATATGCCTGACACAGAGATGGTCGTTGCCGCGATCAACGAGTATCTGCAGGAGAAGCTCAACACCACGGTTGAAATGTACTACTGGCCGGGCACGGAGTGGGCGGCCAACATGCCGATCAAGATGAATGCTCAGGAAGACGTGGGTATCATCTCCTTTGGCGTGCAGACAAAGATGGACTATGTCCAGATGGCTCAGCGCGGTCAGACCCTGCCGCTTGACGACCTGTTCGACGAGTATGGCCCGGGCGTCAAGGCTCTCTTTGACGATGGCCTCTGGGACGGCATGCGCGTCAACGGCAAGATCTATGGTATCCCGACCCTGAAGGACAACTGCTACATCATGTCCTTCATCTATAACAAGGAACTGGTCGAAGAGCTCGAGCTCGACATGAATTTCGACTTCACCAACTGGCGTGCCATGGAAGACTGGCTGGTAGATGCCAAGGCCAAGCGCGATGAGAAGTTCCCGGGCGAATATGACGATCTGCCTCTGGTCGGCAGCCTCGGCAGAGCCTTCCCGTACAACTTCGCCATCGAAAACTTCATCTCCAACAGCCAGCTGGCCAGCTGCAACATCGATCCCTTCATGGAGATCGCCGACAAGGGTATCGACGAGGTCTTCTGCCTCTATACCACACCCGAGTACCGCGAATATGCCAAGCACAGATTCCGCCTGGTAGATTCCGGTGTCATGGCCTATGACTACACCGACAAGGAAGAGTGGAAGCAGAGCCCGGGCTATCTCGGCATGCCGGGCTGGGGCTACACCTACATGACCGAGCATCTGGTCAGCGACAACTGGACCAGTGAGTTCAAGGTCTCCACCAACATCTTCACCGATACAGGCAACTACCACAGTGCCGGTACCTCCATCTCCTCCAACTCGGCCAACCCCGAGCGCTGCATGATGGTCCTCAACCTGGTCAACACCGATCCCAAGCTGGCGACCATGCTGCGTTTCGGTGTCGAGGGCGAGCACTATGTCCGCGATGAGAACGGCAAGATGACCATGGATGGCAGCCCGCGCAACAGCGACGTGGCCAACCGCGGCTACTTCCACTGGTACTTCGCGTCGGTCGGCAACCTGATGATCGTCGAAGCTCCGCCGAATCTGACCGGCCCGAACAACGAGATGCTGATCAACATGGACAAGTACAACAAGGAAGCCGTGCGTGCGGCTCACCTGGGCTTTGTCTTCGATCAGACGGCAATCCAGAATGAGTATGCTGCCTGCGCCAGCGCGGTTGACCAGTACGAGCCCAACCTGAATGATGGCCGCTTCGAGTCCGAAGAGGAAGTCGACGCCCAGGTGGACGAGTTCATCGCCCAGCTGGAGGCCAACGGCTACCAGGCCATCGTTGACGAGTGCCAGCGCCAGCTTGACGAGTGGCTTGCCAATCGCTGAGCAGTCGTGAATGATCCGGATACGTCGGCTGCCGCCTGCCGGTGGCTGACGCCGGGCTGAGAACTTGAATATCACCCCGGCGCGGATGACTGTATTCCGTGTCGGGGTGATGCTCTTCCTTTGATTGAACTTACACCAATATCAAGGCTGAAAAGAGCAATTTATTTGACACTTTGCCCGCTCGGGAATACCTGCTAAACTATATCTGTTCAGCTGAATCAGTCCCGATGTGGGATATTGACAACCCAAGGGAGACCCGCAAATGACTAGTGTTCTGCGCATTGACAGCATCAGCTTGCCAATGGCCGATCTGGGACCGGAGAATCCGCTGCCGGACATGAAACCGGTATTGGATCCGCATGCAAAGGTGCAGCTGGATGCATCCATCCCGGCCGATCAACGCCCCTACTTCAACTATGGCAAGGTTCACACAATTCTGCCCTACCGCCTCCAGGACAGCTACAGCCGACGTCGTCGTCCGGCTCAGATGCCGGTGGTCATTCTTGAGAACGAGTATCTTACCGCGACCTTTACGCCGCAGTACGGCGGCAAGCTCTGGAATCTCCATGATCGGATCACCGGGCGTGATCTTCTCCATCAGAATCCCGTCTTTCAGCCGGCCAATCTGGCTCTGCGCAACGCCTGGACCAGCGGCGGGGTCGAGTGGAACATCGGCATGACAGGGCACACGCCCTTTACGCTTTCGCCCCTGCACGTAGCGGTCCATGAATTGCCGGACGGCACGCCGGTGCTGCGCATGTATGAGTGGGAGCGCATACGCCAGGTATCCTATCAGATGGACGTCTGGCTGCCGGCCGATTTACCGTACCTGCTTGTACGTGTGCGTCTGGTGAATACGCGTGATACTGAGACACCGATCTACTGGTGGTCCAACATGGCCGTGGAACTCGAGGATGAGACGCGGGTGCTGGCACCGACCGGCATGGCCTATCACTACGGCTATGGGCGCGGCATCACGCTCGACGAGGTGCCATATGAGGATGGCGTGGATCTGAGCTACTCGGTGCGGGCGAAGCATTCGGGAGACTGGTTCTTTGACATCGACGACGCGACGCGGAAGTGGGAGGCGGCCGTTGACAAAAACGGCTATGGTCTCATACATACGTCGACCGATCGCCTGGTCGGGCGCAAGCTCTTCCGCTGGGGTACCGGTCCCGGTGGTCTGCGCTGGCAGGAATTCCTGGCAGAGCCGGGACGGGCGTATCTGGAGACGCAGGCGGGGCTGGCCAAAACGCAGATGCAGCATCTGCCCATGCCGGGCGGCGCGGTTTGGGACTGGCTTGAGGCCTACGGATCGGTGAAGGTCGACCCGGAGGCGGCGCACGCCGAGTGGGAAAGTGCCTGGCGGGCGGTTGACAAACAGCTTGAGGCGGACTTCCCGCGCGCCGAAGTCGACCGGATCTTCGCGGAAACACAGGATGCACTGGCAGCTGAGGGCAGGCAGCTCGAGGCCTGGACGGCAACGGGCAGCGGCTGGGCCGCGCTCGAACTGGCGCGACGCGCGGAGAGCGGGGAGGCAGCCCGGAGCTTCGACGCGGAGACGGCCGTCTTTGGAGCGGAGACGCTCGGAGCCGAACAGGAGCCCTGGCTGCAGTTGCTGCGGACAGGCATTCTTCCTGAGGGCGATCCGGCGGACGAGCCCCATGCCTATCTGACACAGAAAGACTGGCGTGAACTGCTTGAGGCGTCGGTGGCGCGTGGTGATTCCGATCACTGGCAGGGCTGGCTGCAGCTGGGCGTGATGCGCTATGCGGCGAGTGATGTCGACGGAGCCATGGAGGCCTTCAAAAAGTCTGAAGCAGCGCGGCCCAATGCCTGGGCCAGACGCAATATCGCGGTGCTGCTGCGCCAGCGGGGCGAGATGGAAGAGGCAACGGAGCTGCTGTACCAGGCTTATCGGGAGCGGCCGATTCTCCCGCTGGTGATTGAGGCCGGCCGGGCGCTGGTGCGGAACGGGCGGGAGGCGGATTATGTCCGGCTCTACGAGGAGATGCCGGCGGAACTGGCCCGGGCGGACCGGCCGCGGATTCTGCTTGCCGAGGCGCTGGTGGCGACCGGGGAGCTCGAGCGGGCAGAGGCTATTCTGGCCGATCCCGAGCTGGAGATTGCAGATGTCCGTGAGGGTGAAGTGCTGCTGTCGGACATCTGGGTAGCTTTGCAGAAAAAGAAACACGCAGAAGAACTCGTGGGACTGGATGAGGTCGAGGCACGTCAGACCGTGATTCGTCGCTGGCCGATTCCGGCACACCTGGACTTCCGCATGCGTACGTAGGAGACATGGGCCGTGCCCGTGTATGCGGGCACCAAAGCAGGCAGCCGCTTCGGGGTCCATGGGATTCCCGAGCAGACCGGAGGAGGGTAAGATGCGGTTTTACGATCATATTCGTAACATGCTGGAACAGCTGGAGCAGCAGGAAACAGAGACCATCACCCAGGCAGCGGCCTTAATGGCTGAGGCCATTGAGAAGAAGAAGTGCATCTGGGCCTTCGGGACGACGCACGCCAATCTGGTGGCCAAGGACATGGTCTACCGCACCGGCGGACTGGCTGTCATCAACCCGATACCCGCTCCGGGCATGGATCTTGATGTGATGCCGTTTACTCTGAGCTCTCAGATGGAGCGCTATGAGCGCTATGGTGCCGACCTGATCCGCTATCGGGGTGTGGGAGAGGGCGATGTCGTCATTCTGCACTCGGTGTCGGGTCGTAACACGGTCATGATCGATGCGGCGCTGGCGGCGAAAGAGCTGGGGGCGCAGGTGATCGTGATCACGAATCTGGCGTTTTCCGAGCACAGTGAGTCGCGGCATCCGTCCGGCAAGCTGCTCTACGAGCTCGGCGACGTTGTGATCGACAACTGCGGCGAGCCGGGTGACGCCTGCCTGTCGTTCCCGGGGCTGCCGGCGAAGGTGGCGCCGACCTCTACCGTGATGGGCGGCATCGTCGCCAGTGCGCTGATCGAGAAAACTGTGGAGATGCTGCTGGAGCGCGGTGTGCACGTGCCGGTGCTGATGAGCGCGAACATGCCGGGCGGCGACGAGTACAACGATCGCATGTTCGAGGCTTACAAGGATCAGATCCACTACATGTAGGGTGCGTGACTGGTGGCCTGGAGTCCGGGGTTCGGGCTAGTGAGTCTGGGTTTGTGAACTGAGCTTTGGGGTCCGGGTCCGTCCATGTACTTTGAGATTCGGGCTGGCTGCCTGTGACAGCGGCCGGCTGGCGATCAAGCGGATGAATGCTGTTTAATGCGGAAAGAGAGCGGCTCACCGGGAGCGGGCCGCTCTTTTCGTTTGGTGTTGGGGCTGTGACAGGGTAGTATTGGGACTATGGCAGTGAAACAGAATCGAGAGAACATGGCCGGGGCACGGGTCCTCTTGGCTCTGAGCGGCGGTGTGGATTCGACCGTGGCCGGGCTGCTGCTGCGGGAAGCGGGGGCGGACGTCATTGGGGTGACGCTGCTTCTGGATCAGGCGGCGGAGGCGGAGATCCGGCGGGCGGAGAAGGTGGCGGTCGAGCTTGGTATCCGGCATGAGGTGATCGATCGGCGCCGGGTATTTCGGGAGCGGATCGTGCGGCCTTTTGTGGAGACTTATGCGCGGGGGCAGACGCCGAATCCCTGTTTTCGCTGTAATCGGGACGTGAAAGTGGCTGAGCTGCTTGAGGCGGCGGAGGTCCATGGCTGTGACTGGGTGGCGACGGGGCACTATGCGCAGGTATGGCGGGACGCTGTGACTGGGCGTGAACTGCTAGGATGCGGAGTGGATGCGGCGCGCGACCAGGCCTACATGCTGGCCTGGCTGCGGCAGGAGCAGCTGGCTCGGCTGCTGCTGCCCTGTGGCGGGCTTAAGAAGGCCGTGATCCGGGAGCGGGCAAGGGCGGCGGGCCTGGTGAATGCGGAACAGGCGGATTCGCAGGATATCTGTTTCATTCCGGACGGCGACTATCGTGCTTTTCTGACCCGGGAGCGTGGGGTGGCTGAGCCGGCGGGGGACTTTGTGGATTTGTCCGGGCGGGTGCTGGGGCGCCACGAGGGTCTGTCGCACTATACCGTCGGGCAGCGGCGGGGTCTTAGTGTCGTGGCCGAGGTGCCGCTTTATGTACGCCGGCTTGATGCAGAGCAGAATCGGGTGGTGCTGGCAACGGCGAAGGAGATGCTGGTGCGGCGGGTCGAGGCAGGGGAGATGAACTGGGTCTCAGTGCCTGAGCCTGCGCCTGAGTCTGTGGGGGCGCTTCACTGTTTTGTGCGGATGCGCTATCGGCAGAAGAAGCTGCCGGCCGTGGTGACGCCGCTTGAGGGCGGGCGACTTCGGGTGGAACTCGACAGGGCGTTCCCTGCGCCGGCGCCGGGTCAGGCCCTCGTTCTCTATGACGGGGAAGGGCTGGTACTGGCCGGGGGGATCATTGAAGGAAGCGAAGCATGATGACGGAGCGTGTTGTCGAGCTGCCTGGTCCCGGCTGTGTAGTGCCAACTGGGTACGATTCATGATGAAGAGGAGATAGGGGGGTGTCAAGAGCTCCGACAGCTTGCTGCAAGGTGCAGTCTGGCATCGCTTCCAATGCTCCTCGTACAGCTAATGTTCAAGATCTTCTCCCGGAATCGGGGCAGGAACAGAAAAACTTGTCCAGGGGTGACAAAAAATGCGCTGGTGCCCCGAAACCGGGGCAGGAGCAGAAAAACTTGGCCACAGCTGGCCAAAAAAGGGCGCTTGTGCCCCGAATCGGGGCAGGAGCGAAAAAATTGACCCAGGGTGGACAAAAAATGCGCTGGTGCCCCGAAACCGGGGCAGGAGCGAAAAAATTGTCCACAGATGGACAAAAAATGCGCTGGTGCCCCGAAAATGGGGCAGGAACGAAAAAATTGTCCAGGGGTGGACAAAAAATGCGCTGGTGCCCCGAAAATGGGGCAGGAACAGAAAAACTTGTCCAAGGGTGGACAAAAAATGCGCTGGTGCCCCGAAACCGGGACAGGAACGAAAAAATTGTCCAGGGGTGGACAAAAATTGCGCTGGTGCCCCGAAACCGGGGCAGGAACAGAAAAACTTGTCCACAGCTGGCCAAAAAAGGGCGTTTGTGCCCCGAAAATGGGGCAGGAACAGAAAAACTTGTCCAGGGGTGGACAAAAAATGCGTTTGTGCCCCGAAATCGGGGCAGGAGCTGAATGATATGTCCACTGCCCTTGTTCTAACCGGCGGTCTGCACCGCCGCTTTCTTTTTTTGTTCTTTATCACATAGCGGCGGCAAACGAATTGATAGGAAGCAGTTGTACGGGCGACACTTGCTGTACTGCTCTGAAATGGATATGTGAAAAACGATCAATGAAGGCCAAAATACGTTTGAACCTGCAGACTGAAAGCAAGAAGTTCCGCTTCCCGTGCACCACTTCGGTGCAAAAGCAAAGTGAAACAGCACTTCTTCATTTGTTTTGTTTAGGTGCGAAAACGCATTCTCTTTAGGGGGTAGGTAGTTGACCCTATAAACAGTAAGGAGAGGGTTTCGACGTCATGGCATCAAGCCATGCAGATTTCTCACACCGACAGCCAGATAGACCGGATAATTGGGATTTTGGATTCTCATGGCACACTTCCCTTCAGGATGTGAAGCAGCAGCGGAAGATTGTTTTCATTGAATGAAGACGGAACTTCTAAGCGGATGGCATTTGAGAATAGAAAATATGGAGTGCAGTGGATTGCCTTTCAGTGGCACTGGCCTTTTCCACCTTTATCAGCCCCGCACGGATTCGGATCCGCCTCCTTGCCTTCGCAGGTGCGTGGTATCTTCTTGCTGCGTGTTCTCTTCGTGCAGCAGCTGCACATTTCTGGGAACTCCGGACTTCTCCGGACTTCTTTGAAGCTTGGAAGAACAAAGGCTGGCGGTTTAGAAGGTATTTGTTGCGGGTTTTACCGGGGTCGGCAATGTGGCTGGGATTAAGAAAAACGAGACTTTCTCGCTATCTGATTGCAAAGAAGGACGCGCGGCTCAGCGCTACGCCGCGCAGCCGTGTGCCGCGCAGCTCTGCGCCGTGTTACGCAGAATGTAATCAAAAGAGAGATGAAAGACCGTAGAGGGTGCATGTCATATACCCTGATCATTAGCGGACCAAGTAGCTCAGCTCAGCAATAAATGACCTGAGAGCTTTGAGATTTTACAAAGCTTGAGGAAGTACAGAGCGCTTTTCTGTCGTTCCTCTCCAGTATTGGCGGCTGCGTGTTATCCTCTCGCTGGGGGTTTCTGTCAGGCCGGCAGGTCTCAGGGTCCCCAGACTGTTTAAATCTTGGAGGAACAAAGGATGGCGGTTCAGAAGGCATTCGTTCCGGGCTTCACTGCGGCCGGTACCGCGGCCGGGATTAAGAAAAACGGCGCTCCCGATCTGGCGCTCCTGGTCTGTCAGGCCGGAGCCCAGGGCGCACTCATAGCGACAACGAACGTGGTCAAGGGGCACTCCCTGCAGCGCTCGATCAGGGTGATCGGCACCGGCACCCCTGTCCACGCTCTGCTGGTCAACTCCGGCAATGCGAATGCCTGCGTCGGTCCCGACGGCGACAGGGATGCCCAGCAGGTTGCCGGACTCGTCGCCGCGGCCATCCCCGCTGCCCGTGCTGAGACGGTGCTCACGGCATCGACCGGCGTCATCGGCTTCCGCCTGCCCATGGAGGCCATGGAGCGCGGTATCGCGGCCGCCGCGGCACAATTGACGGCGGAGGAGAGCGGCTTCGAGGCGGCGGCCCAGGCCATCCGCACGACGGATACCCACCGCAAGCTCGAGCGGCGCTCGGCCGTCATCGACGGCTTAACCTCTACCTTCGCCGGCATGGCCAAGGGCTCCGGCATGATCCACCCCAACATGGCCACCATGATTGCGGTGCTCCTGACCGACCTGGCGATCACGCCCGCCTGCCTGCAGACCATGCTCAAGCGCGCGGCGGACCGCAGCTTCAACCGCCTCTCTGTCGACGGCGACATGTCGGTCTGTGACATGGTCGTCCTGCTGGCTTCCGGGGAGGCCGGCAATCCCGAGATCAGCGATCCCGACAGCCAAACGGCCGCAGCCGTGCAGGCCGAGCTCGACGCCCTGGCGATCGAACTGACCCGCCAGCTCGCCCGTGACGGCGAGGGCGCCACCAAGCTCATCGAAATCCGGGTCCGCGGGGCCAGGACCGATGCGGATGCCGCCCAGATCGCCAGCTCGATCGCGCGTTCGCCGCTCTTCAAGACCATGATTTATGGCGAAGACGCCAACTGGGGCCGTATTCTGACGGCGGCCGGCTATGCCGGTGTCGACTTCGATCCCGACCTGGTCACCATCCACATCGGCGATCTGGAGTTCTGCCGGGACGGCATGGCGACGGACTTCGACGAGGATCGGGCGCTTGAGATCCTCCAGGCAGAGGAAATCGTGGTGACGGTCGATCTCCACGCGGGTGACGCGGAGACCCGCTACTGGACCTGTGACTTCAGTCACGACTATGTGTCGATCAACGGCAGCTACCGCTCCTAGCGGGACCATGAATCAGCTGGAGCAGTTCAGGCGCACCATGCGCCGGGAGCGGCAGGAGCGCTTCCTCTACTACGCGCGCTTCACGCCGCCGCTGGAGGCGCGCTTTCGCGCCTGGCTCGGGGTCGATGACACGGAGGACCTCGGCCAGCGTTTTGGTATGTTCCAACCGCTGGCTGTGGCACTCCGGCCGCCCGCGGACTGGGAGAAGCCGGACTTCGGGAAGTACTTTGCAAAGATCGAAAAGAAACCCGGAGCCTTCATCAATCATCTCGGCGTGCTGGAGACGCCCGGGAGCCTTTATCACTTTACCTCCTATCTGAGCCCGCTGCGGGAGGCCACAACGCTGGCGGAGGTGATGGATTTTCCCTATCCCTCAGTTAAGGATTTTTGCGAAGATCATCTGGCGGCCGAGGTTGAGGCGGCGCATCGGGCCGGGCGGGTCACCGGGATGTACCTGACGCATCTCTATGAGGATTCCTGGCAGATTCGCGGCTATACCGAGTTTCTTATGGATATGATTGAGGCGCCGGAGATCTGTGACTACGTGCTCGACCGCGTGCAGGAGCGGAATCTGGCGAAGGCACGGGCGGCAGCCAGGGCGGGGGTCGACATCCTTTACACCGGCGACGATGTGGCGAATCAGCGGGCACTGATGTTCGCGCCTGAGCTCTGGCGACGCTTTATCAAGTCGCGCTGGGCCGAAGTCTATGCCGCGGCGAAGGCCATCCATCCCGATATCAAAATCTGGTACCACAGCGACGGCAACATCGCGGATATCATCCCCGAGCTGATTGAGATCGGCGTTGACATCCTGAACCCGCTGCAGCCGGAGTGTCTGGATCTGCTCGAGCTGAAGCGCCGCTACGGAGACAAACTGGTCTTTGACGGGACAATCGGGACGCAGACGACGATGCCTTTTACCGATGCGGCGGGGGTGCGTGAGGCGGTGCGCCGCAGCCGCCGCGAGCTGGGGCAGGACGGGGGGCTGATCCTGTCGCCGACCCACGTGCTTGAGCCTGAGGTGCCGCCGGAGAATATCGAGGCCTTTTTCGATGCCTGCCGCGAAGCGGAACCGGCGTAGCGGGGGACGGCGCTATCTGGCCTCGTGCACGTCGGGGATCGAGCCGCTGGTCGGACCACTGCTGCCCCGGGTGTTGCCGGGGGCCAGGCTGCGGCATGTCGAGCCGGGTTATGTGCTCTTTGACTATACGGGGGCGGAGGCGAAGCTCGTGACCGTAGCTCTGTTCAACAATCTCTTCCGGCTGCTCCATGAGGGGCGGGCCATGCCCTTCGAGCGGCTGGTCGAAGAGGTTGGCAGACGGCGACCGCAGCACGGGCGGGTCACGGGGAGCTTTCGCCTGCGTTTTCAGCGGGAGGGGCGGCTGGAGCGGGTGGCGCCTGAGACGATGGCGCGGGCGGAACGAATCGTTGCGGAGGCGACGGGGGCCAGGCCGGATCGCGTAAACCCGGACACGGAGTTCTGGTATATCACGAGGCGCAGCGGGACGGCCTGGTACGGGCGGCGGCTTGAGCGGCAGCGACTGACGGAGCGGGAGCTTGAGCCCGGCGAGCTGCGGCCGGAACTCGCCTGGCTGCTTGTGGCACTGGCCCGGCCGCGGGCAGGGGAGGTGCTGCTTGATCCCTTCGCCGGCAGCGGGGCAATCGGTCGGGCGGCGGCGGACTTCGCATTTAAACGCATGTATCTGAGTGATATTGACGCTGGGCATGTCAGAGGCTGGCCGCGGGAGGTGCGCTTCGTGGGGATGGTGGCTGACGCCAGACGGCTGGAGGCATTGGCGGACGGATCGGTGGACGCCATCGTGACGGATCCGCCCTGGGGTTTGTTTGAGACGATCGATGTGGCGGAGCTCTACCGCGATTTTGTGGCTGAGGCTGGGCGGGTGCTCAGGGACAGAGGACGGCTGATTGTGCTGAGCGGGGCGCGGGAGGACTGGCAGCGGGCGGCTGAGGCGGGGGGCTTTCAGATTACGGGGCGCTGGGACATACTGGTGAACGGACGGCAGGCGGCGATCTTCGCATGCATGAAAGGATGACAAAAAATGAAACAGATTCGGATTGGGACGCTGGTGTCGGGCGGCGATGCGCTACGGGTGATTCCGCAGATTCTGCCCCATGGCTTTGAGTCGTTTGCGCTGACCTTCTGGCAGACGACGGGCGATGTGGATTTAGGGGAGCTCGCCAGGCGGCTGCGGGAGATTCTGGAGCCCGCGGGCGTGATCGTGTCGGCGCTGTCGATTTTTGGCAACCCGCTGACGGGGACGGGCCGGAACAGCGACACGCTCGCCAGCTGGGAGCGCCTGATTGATGCGGCGGAAGTTTTCGGGACCGATCTGGTGACGGGCTTCACCGGACGGCTGGTGGATCAGCCGCTCGATGCGTCGCTGCCGAAGTTTAAAGAAGTGTTTGGCGAACTGGTGCAGCGGGCGGCGGACCGGGGTGTGCGGATTGCGTTCGAGAACTGCGACATGGACGGGACCTGGGAACGCGGGGACTGGAATATCGCGCACAATCCGACGATGTGGGAGAAGATGTTTGATGTCCTGCCTGTCGACAATATGGGGCTCGAGTGGGAACCCTGCCACCAGATGGTCAGCCTGATCGATCCGATTCCGCAGCTGCGCAAATGGCTGCCGAAGATCTTCCACGTGCACGGGAAGGATGCGACGATTGCCTGGGATATCGTGCGCGAGTACGGCATTCACGGGCCGCGGCAGTTTGTCTGGCACCGCACGCCGGGCTTCGGCGACACCAACTGGACGGATGTGATCTCGATTCTGCGCCAGGGCGGCTATGAGGGGCATATCGATATCGAGGGCTTCCACGATCCGGTCTACCGCGGCGAGCTCGAGATGACCGGGCAGGTCCATGCGCTGAACTACCTGAAGTCCTGCCGGGGCGGGGATTTCGTCCCCAATCCCGTTTGAGGAGGTGGCAGCTGTGAAACGGGTGGTTGTGGCCGGCTGCGGCTCGATGGCGCAGGAGTGGGTGCGTTATGCAAAAGAGAGGACCGATGTGGAAATTGTCGCTCTCGTGGACGTCGTGGAGGCGGCCGCGCGGGCGTTTGCGGCGAAGCAGGGGCTGGACGTGCCGCTGTTCCGGGAGCTCGGGGAGGCGATCCGGGCGACCGGGGCGGACCTGGTCTTTGACGTTACGATCCCCGCGGCGCACGAGTTGATCGCGACAACGGCGCTTGAGGCGGGCTGCGATGTGCTGAGCGAGAAGCCGCTGGCGGATTCCATGGAGGCGGCCGGGCGGCTGGTGCATTTGGCGGCGGCGCGGGGGCGGCAGTACGCGATCATGCAGAACCGCCGCTACGACCGGCGGATCCGTGCCTTTCGCCAGATTCTGGCGGAGGGACGGATCGGGACGGTCGGCATGCTGACGGCGGACTTTTATATCGGGGCGCATTTTGGCGGTTTCCGGGATGTAATGTCGAGCCCCCTGATTCTCGACATGGCGATTCATACCTTCGACGCGGCGCGCTTCATCAGCGGCGCTGATCCGGTAGCCGTTTACTGTCATGAGTTCAACCCGCCAGGCTCGTGGTACGCCGAGGGGGCGAGTGCCGTCGCGCTCTTCGAGATGTCGGACGGCTCGGTGTTCAGCTACCGCGGCTCCTGGTGTGCCGAGGGCGCGAACACGTCCTGGGAGTCGAGCTGGCGCGCAGTGGGCAGCGGCGGCACGGCGATCTGGGACGGGGTGGAGGCGCCCTGGTACGAGACGCCGGTGGAGGCGGAGCCGATGCCCTTTATCCGCGACACGGTGCGCGGGGAGCTGGCTGACGGCGAGCTTGGCTGGTCGGGGCGCGAGGGGCATTTCGGTTGCCTGGACGAGATGTTCGCGGCGCTGGCTGAGCGTCGGCCGGCCGAGACGGACGCTGCTGACAACATCCGCAGTCTGGCCATGGTCTTCGGCGCCATCGAGAGTGCCCGGCGGCGCGAGCGCGTGGAGCTTGGCGGCTGGTATTGAGCCGGAAGTCTGGAGCGGCTGGTTTTGGGCCTGCGGCAGGCCGCATAAGGGGCTTGTGAGCGAAAAATCGACTTGTACAGTTGCTCTGAGGGAATAGCTGTGAGATTCCAGCACCTCTAATCTACTTGATTTGCCAACTTTTGGAGTTGTGTCACTTTCTGCTGACACAACTCGCATTTTTGCCAAAACAGAGGACGGATTTGCCAACTTTTGGAGTTGTGTCACCTTTTGCTGACACAACTCGCTTTTTTGACAAAACAGAGGACGGATTTGCCAACTTTTGGAGTTGTGTCACCTTTTGCTGACACAACTCGCATTTTTGCCAAAACAGAGGACGGATTTGTCAACTTTTGGAGTTGTGTCACCTTTTGCTGACACAACTCGCTTTTTTGACAAATTCAAGGGTAGATTTGCCAACTTTTGGAGTTGTGTCACCATCATCGACTCAACCCAATCAAAACGCAGGTTGCACTTTAGCCTCATCGCTGCTAAAACAGAAGCAGCTCATCTGCCATGTGTAGAAGGAGTTCCTGAGGGCGTTAGGAGTATACTATGCGCCCTCTGCTTTTTGTTTGATAATGTGGTATTTTCGATAAGCTGGTATTTAAGACTATATATCTGTTCTGACTTACACTCATGCTGCTGGCCTTGTAGAACACATTTGTATGTTCCAGCATTAGTCCTTCACCGCTTTTATATTGTTTATATATTAGGATCGTTTTAATACTAATTTTTGCATATCATTATCGAAATGCCGCTAACGAAACTATCAAACTAATAAATACAAGCTAAATTCTTCACTTCTTTGAGAATGAAATCCACGAAAAGTGGATTATTACAAATCGCATTTTACTAATATTTCAAGTTCTTATGTTTATAAAGTTCACCAGAGGAGAGTCACTGGACCTGTACTTGTGCTCTGGGGCTGGCCGGCAGAGACGGACGCCGGCGACAAGATCCGTAGCCTGGCCTTGCTCTTCGGCGCCATCGAGAGCGCCCGGCGGCGTGAGCGCGTGGAGCTTGTCGGCTGGTATTGAGCCGGCTGTCTTAGGGGTCGGCTGTCGTCGGCTGCATAGCGTGCTTGTGAGCACAAAATCGACTTGTACACGCGAAAATGCGCACAAATTGATTTTTTGCACATTGCATACTCTACCCAGGTTGAAACCAGGGATCCAGAAAGCACCCAGGTCGAAGGCAGGAGGCCGCAAGCACTTTAGCGCGGCAGTGCGTTGCACCGGGTCGTCGACTGTGGTTCAATACTTTGGATTTGAGGGACCGCCACGACACGAAAAGGTCCGCTCATGGAGGAAGCATGAAAACATATTCGCGAATCATGAAGCGCATCTCCGCCGCTCTGGCAGCCACCGGGATGCTGCTGGCGCTCGCTGCCTGTGGCCAGACGGCCGCGACCACAACCGCGGCTCCGGAGAAAAAGACACCTGAGACCACAGCCGCACCGCAGACGACTGCAGCGCCGGCCGTCGAGGGAACAAAGGCCAAGGGTGACCAGTTTGTAGTCGGCTTTGACGCCAACTTCCCGCCCTATGGTTATCTTGAGGACGGCGAGTACAAGGGTTTTGACCTCTCTCTGGCGGAGGAAGTCTGCAAGCGCCGCGGCTGGGAGCTCGTCAAGCGCCCCATCGACTGGGATGCCAAGGACATGGAGCTCACCAGCGGCAGCATCGACTGCATCTGGAACGGCTTCACCATCAATGGTCGTGAAGGACTCTATGCCTGGACGCCGGCCTACGTCGACAACTCGCAGGTCTTCGTCGTCCGCAGTGACAGCGGCATTGCCAAGCAGGCGGATCTGGCCGGGAAGGTCGTCGTCGTGCAGGCCGACTCCTCCGCACTGGCAGCTCTGGAGGATGAAGAGAATGAGGAAGCGGTCAAGCTGACTGCGAGCTTTGCGAAACTCGAACAGGTACCCGACTACAACACGGCCTTCATGAATCTCGAGAGCGGTGCCGTGGATGCCGTCGCCATGGACATCGGCGTGGCCCACTATCAGATCGACAAGCGTGAGGCCGGCGCCTATGTGATTCTGGAAGACGAGCTCGTGCAGGAAGAGTACGGCATCGGCTTCAAGCTGGATGGCGGCGAGGCCCTGCGCGACCAGGTCTGGGAGACGGTGCTTGAGATGATGGCCGACGGCACCTTTGCCAAGATCGCCGATGACTACGGTCTGGGCGAGGCCATCAAGATCAGCAAGTAAGGCTGTCTGTCACAGCGGGGCGGGGTAAAGACCGATGCAGATGATTCTCCAGCTGGCCGAAGGCATGCTGCGGTCGTTTGCGATTTTCGCATGGACGCTTGTGCTCTCTCTGCCACTGGGTCTTGTGGTCACAGCCGGGCGGATGTCCCGGCTGAAGCCCCTTGCCCTGCTGACGCGGATCTATATCTCCGTGATGCGCGGCACGCCGCTGATGCTGCAGCTGCTGGTGGTCTATTTCGGACCCTACTATATCTTCAGAATCAGGATCTCGATGTCGTATCGCTTCTATGCGGTTATCATCGCATTTGCGATCAACTATGCGGCGTATTTCGCGGAGATCTACCGCGGCGGCTTCGAGAGCATTCCGGCAGGACAGAGGGAAGCGGCCTTCGTGCTGGGTTACCGCCCCGAGCGGACCTTTTTCACGATTCTGCTGCCGCAGATGCTGCGGCGGGTGCTGCCCTCGATCACGAATGAGGTGATCACGCTGGTCAAAGACACCTCGCTCGCCTTCGCCATCGCCTATA
>JASGUW010000095.1 GCA_030055235.1 Bacillota bacterium | reverse complement strand
TGGCGCAATGATGCGGCTGCCGGAATAGTTTATCAGCAACCTTGGCAGGCGTTCGTTGATGGGGGCTCCGTGGGCAGCCATGAGGATGCTCGGAGGGCTGCCATAGGGATTTAGCAGATAGTAGCGCCAGGCGGGGTCCTCCACATCCCCGGCTGGAATCAGTTCGCAGGGGCTGGCGTCGCCTCCGGCCAGGAGCTGGTCGCAGCTTTCTTCTATCGCCTTGGGGCTTGTGGCGAGCAAAAGTGACGGACTTCCGCATGGCAGATGAAAGAGTCGCCGGAATGAACAATGCCCAGAAGCTTCTCCAGTGCTCTTTGCTTATCCTCGTCCAGAGCTGTCTTCTTATTCAGGTACCAGTTCAGTTCCTTCACGCTGATCCCGATCGCACGCGCGATCTCCAGCGGCGGATTGGGCCAGCAGGCTACCAGATATCTGGCGATGTCATTCCGAATCTCATCGTTCCAGTACGGCCAAAGATCGTGAGTGGCTGGCGGGTAGAGAGTGTCTTCGTCGTAAACCAGACAGTGGCGGCGAGTGTAGTCGGAGTAATCGAAGCTGCGCGGCCTTTCCGGGGGCAGGGAGTTTTCCCAAGAGTAAAGCCAGGAGCCTTTGGTCCAGTCGAGTGTGGAAACGGCTATGGCATCAGGAGGCAGCTCGCGCTGCGGCAGCATCGTGTACAGATCATCAAGCTGCTGCTGCTTTGGGCTGTAGCCGAGGGAAGCCGCGTCATAGTAGTAACTCAGATGCTGGTCCCGGGCGACCCGGTTAAGCTCCGCGCAGCAGGCGGCGGCTGAGCCGCAGTTGTCGCCTTCTTCGCTCCGCAGCCGGTAGGCCGCAATCTGGGCGGAGCGCAGGGAGGAGGTCAGGGTTCTGTCTGTGGGAGCGGCGATTTTCAGCGTCACGCCAAGTCCGGCCAGCCAGTCAGCAAGTTCCGGACAGGACGCCGCCAGATGGCGATTGACCAGGAGCGTATCCGGCAGCCCTCTGAGACCGTCGGCCTGCCGCCAGGCTTCGAGCAGGAAACTGCGCAGGGGGAGAGGCTCAGAAAAGGGCGAAAAGGAAAGCCAGCGAACGGGCAGCCCGGCCAGAGTCAGCCCGTAGAGGAGGAGGGGGCTCAGGTTGTAGCGGGCGGCTTCCTGGATCCGGATGGCGTCTCCTGCCGACACGATTCCGTAGTCCGGATGGTAAAAAAGGTGCTTGGCAGCGGCCACATAAAAATGCTGGACGCGCCGGAATGATGAAATCGCGTTGGTCATGCTGCCTCCTGGGGATTGGGGATCTGACGGCATAGGCACAGCGGGAAGCGGCTTCATGATAGTAAAGATGAGGCGTGAAGCGATGTCGAAGCCGGGGCGGAGGCAGGGGATCAGCCTGATTGACCCTATCACAACGATTCTGATGCCGACTTCGTGAGGGGGCGCAGGGTCATACCAGGAACTTTGATTAGCGCAGCGGTCATGGAAGTGCAGAACGAGAAGGAATCTCTTTTAGCTTTCTCACCATTCCGCTTCTGTATTTATATTAAAGGCATGGGAAAACGATTATCATGCTCCAGGAGGTAGTAAGGTGCTAGTCAGTTTCTCACTCGAAAACTGGATGTCCTTTCGCGGCGAGGTCACGCTTTCGATGGTCGCCAGCAGGGAGCGCCGGCATGGAGACAGAGTTCCCAGGCTTGGCAAGTACCGGGCGAGAGTTCTTCCGCTTGCGGTCATTTACGGCGGCAATGCATCGGGCAAAAGCAACTTTTTCAAGGCTCTGAGTTTTGCCAAGGCGCTGGTCGTCGAGGGGACCCGGCCCGACAGCCTGATTCCTGTCGAGCCCTTCCGTCTGGATGCCAAGGCGGCCGGACAGCCTTCCTGCTTTCGCTTCGAACTTTTGGTCGATGAGATCATTTACGAGTACAGCTTCGCAGTGACCCGCCAGGCAGTTCTGGAAGAGAAACTGGTGGCTATCACCAGCACCAGTGAGAAGCTGCTCTACCACCGTCGGGACGGCAAGCCCAACTTTGACGATTCCCTGGCCAGGGATCAGTTCCTCCACTTTGCCTTCAAAGGGACCCAGGATAAGCAACTCTTCCTGACCAACTCAGTCTCCCAGAAGATCGACAATTTCCGGCCGGTCTACGACTGGTTCAAGGACACGCTCGTGCTGCACGCGCCCGATTCCCGCTTCGAGCCTTTCGAGCCGTTCTTTGACGAGGATGATCCGCTCTACTCGACCATGAACGAGATGTTGCCGCTGCTCGACATCGGCATCGCGCACCTGGGTGGCGAAGAGCTTCCGTTCGAGAACCTTCCTCTGCCCGGGCCATTGAAGACCAGATTGCTGGAAGATGTGAAGGAAGGCATGGCCGTTTGTCTGCGGAACGAGTCGATCAGGGAACGATTTGTGGTGACTCGGAAAAATGGAGAACTGATCGCCAGGAAGCTGGTGACCTATCATCCGAATGCAGACGGCACGGAAACCAGGTTCGAACTGCGGCAGGAGTCGGACGGCTCACGACGGGTGATCGATCTGCTGCCTGTGTTTCTTGAGCTCTCGGCCCAGGCTTCAAAGAAGGTCTACGTGATCGACGAACTCGACCGCAGCCTGCACACGCTGCTGACACGCAGATTGCTCGAAGCGTACCTGGCCAGCTGCTCCACGGAAAGTAGATCGCAATTGCTGTTGACTACCCATGACGTACAGCTCATGAGTCAGCAAGTCCTGCGATGTGACGAGATCTGGGTCGCCGAAAAAGGCAGCACCGGAGCCTCAAACCTGATCTCCTTCAGCGAATACCAGGATGTCAGGTACGACAAGGATATCCGCAAAAGCTACCTGCAGGGGCGAATGGGTGGAATTCCCCTGATTCATTTGGGAGGTACTATGAGCAATCCCTGCTCACCGAGGAAAGTGAGAGAAGATGACTGATGCCACCAAAAGTCACAATTTTCATAGAGCACTTGGCGAGCGTAGCTGCTGCAAGCTGTTCGTGATCGCGGGCCAAGGTGTGAAGACCGAGCCACGTTATTTGCTGTCGAACTGGCTGCTTCATGGGTTATAGGGCGTTATGAATAATAAAAAGCTGTATTATGTATATTTAGTCATATTTGCCGCGTATTTTGTATTCTTATTATGCAGATTGTTTTCTGTTATTGTCATAAATCAAGTGTTCGACTTAGATGCAGTCGTAATTACTAGCCTTAAGTTGTTAGGCTTGATTGTATTAGGACTTGTGATTTCGTTTGTGCTCTTCAACCTGGTAGATTTCATAATTTCACTGACAGTATTCAAAAACAATTGCGTGACTTTTCTCAACGTCTGCTACAACAAGAAATTCTATGTTGATAATTCATTGGAAAATATCCTGATCGGTAAAAATGGGCCCAGAATATATCCTGATAAGAACAATAATTTTACCTTTAGTGATATTTATAAATTCAAGAAGATTAAATTTTCAATCCTTATTGCCGCTGTTGTAATAATATCTGCAGTATATTTTTATTTAGATAGTTACTTCTTACTAATATTTTTAATGGGGATGAATCTTTATTCAATAATGATTTTACTTGTCCATCTAAAATATAATGAGTTTGATTTATACAATGAAGTGCTTACATTATGTATATATCAGAATGTACTGAACTATGATTTTATAGATGCTTTGAAGGACGTTGATTCATTTGACGTTAATGTAGAGATGGAAATGGAGTTGCATCTGAAACTCCAGATCTTAATGATCAACAATAACATTCAGCATCATCTCAGTGTTAGTGATCTCGGGGTAATTGCTGATAAGAATTTCTTTTCATTACTGTTTTTGGAAGTCCTGGAAAATATTTATAACATTAAAAATGGTAAGCCCATTGAATACAGATACAGTGCCTATTATCTGGAAATGCCTTTCATAGAAGAGATGTTTATCGACGCCAGAAAAATGTCCTATGAACACGATTTATGTGGATTAGTAAATTTATTGCCGTATAGATTAAGAAAGATGTTGATATGCGTATAAAGATTCGAGCGGCACAATTCGGTTTTTCGAGCATTGGCGTGAACAGACAGGCATAGAAGTATTGTGCATCTATAATGTTCAATTGTCTCTGATGGTTCTATATCGATAGGCATATCAGGAAATTCATTTTTAATACAAAAGTAAATATAGAGATATTTCAATGCGATAATAATAGCAATTGAACTATTTTGGAAAACGGAGGCTTAAATGGACGAATGTCCGAAATGCCGGGGGCGTGGGTGATCATACCAGCAGGACGGCTGGCAGTGGTCGCGAACACCGCGTAGCGGCGTGCAGGCCGCTGCACGCCGCGCAGGGCCAAAATAAAGAAAATCCAAGAAAATAAGAATTTGTATTTCTCCTCATCTTGACCACGAAGACGCGTAGGCGGGCTGGATCACCTTACCATATTGCTTCAGGGCAACAGAATCTGGATCGTTTCATGATCTTCTGTGAAATGCCTATGTCGTACCCTCAATTGTTGCCTTGGAGGAATGTCAAGCACTTTGAGGCTTTTCATCAGAAAAATCTTCTTTCTGCTTTGTCCAGTGATAATCAACTATATGAAAAAAGGCAGCAGACCTTCTATCAAAATCTGCTGCCACAATTGGTGGAGACGAGGAGAGTCGAACTCCTGTCCAAAACCGCCGTGGCGAGGTTTTCTCCGGGTGCAGTCAACCGATAAAGGTTTCCCCCTCACGCACAGCCGGCTGACCCCTGTACGATCCGGTAGCTCCTGATGCCGGACGGTGTCGGAGCAGGTACCGTCCCATTCACGTCTTTAACCTCCCTGACGTTAAGGTCTGCAACTGACACCGCTTATCCATCCTGCAGATCGGATGGGGCGATGACGCTGGCTAAATTAAGCAGCGTAGGCGTAGCTGGGAGCAGCTACAGAAGTATTGTCTGCAGTTATTTGCAGGTTCCCGTTTTTTAAAGTGGCCAACGAGAATCCACTACCCGCTTGTCTCGCGTTGACGACCCTGTCGAAACCAGTACGTCCCCGCATACGTAATTCACTTGTCAAAGACGCTACAAATTAGAGCGGATTCACAAGAATCGTTCAGATTATAGCAGGCTTTATGATCTTTGTACAGGATGTGCCAGCATCCAAGTATGCGTCATATTTGTCAGGACTGGTAAAACGTTTTATCTGAGCTTTCCTAAAACACCTGAAAGACCGCAGTTTTTGTGTAGCTTGTAATTGAGTTTTTATAAGATCACTCCTCCAGTTGCTTGCGTAGCGATCAGTCTCACAAATTTCCGGAAAGCAAACGGAATGCGATCAAGATAGCGAGCAACGAGGATGATGAGCACGCTTATTAGGGAAATGGGGAGTGATCCTGTTTCGGTTGCTCTGAACCAGTGAGATGAAAGGTAATCCGGCGCTGGTATACCAGCCAGTGCTCAGCTCTTCTGTGGTCAGGATAGGCTGAAATGGCAATGGGTTTTGCCATTACACGTCGTTTTGACCCTGCGCGCCGTGCAGCGGCGCGCGCGGCCTCTCTGTGGTCAAGATGGGCTGAAATGGCAATCGGTTTTACCATTACACGCTGTTTTGACCCTGCGCGCCGTGCAGCGGCGCGCGCAGCCCTTTGTGGTCAAAGTAGCCTGTTATCCAAATCGTTTTTTGGATTACACACAATTTTGACCAGAAACAGGCCCTTTGTGGTCAAAGTAGCCTGCTATCCAAATCGTTTTTTGGATTACACGCTATTTTGACCAGAAACAGGCCTTCTGTGGCCAAAGTAGCCTGCTATCCAAATCGTTTTTTGGATTACGCGCTGTTTTGACCAAAAACAGGCCCTTCGTGGTCAAAGTAGCCTGCTATCCAAATGTTTTTTTGGATTACACGCTGTTTTGACCAGAAACAGGCTCTTCGTGGTCAAAGTAGCCTGCTATCCAAATCGTTTTTTGGATTACACGCAATTTTGACCAGAAACAGGCTCTTCGTGGTCAAAGTAGCCTGCTATCCAAATCGTTTTTTGGATTACGCGCTGTTTTGACCATGCGCAACGCTCAGCGGATTGCCTGTCGCTCAGCGGCCTGTGCGCCGTGCAGCGGCGCGCGCACCCGCTTCAGCTCCGGGACCTGGCGGGCAGGATAAAGGGCAGGGCGCGGTGCAGGTTCTGAATGCAGACAGAGTCCAGTTTGCCGACCGCTTCGCCGTCGGCGACGAAGTCAACCGGCTCGTCGAATTCGAGCTCCAGTTTGGAGGCGGTGAAGAAGAGGAGGTTGCGGTCGTCCAGACGCCCGGCCAGGACGGTGTTCAGGATCGCCGGGACCTCCAGAGGATTGGCGGGTGCACGTACGAAGAGGGCCTCGAACTCACCGTCGGACAGGTCGACCTGAGCGGCCGGCAGGCGCAGCAGGCCGCCGATGGAGGTCGTGTTCGCGATTGCGCCGAAGAGCAGTGACTCCTCGTAGACCGTGCCCTCGTGATGGATGCGGGTTCGGATGGGCTGAACCGCAAGCACGCTGCGCAGCCCCTCAATCATGTAGGCCAGATGGCCGAGCGTGCGCTTGAGTTCGCGCGGGGTATCGCTCGCCACCGTCACGAAGGCGCCAAAGCACGCGATATAGCTGAAGAAGCGGCGGTTGATGCGGCCAAGGTCCAGAAAGCTTGGCTCGCCGTCGCGGGCGACGCGGGCGGCGCCGCGGTAATTGCCCAGGGGGAGGCCCAGGCTTCTGGCGAAGTCGCTTGTCGTCCCGGCCGGAATCAGGGCCATGGGCGGCAGCGGGCCGTGGGCAGCGAAGGCGTTGATGACATTGTTGAGGCTTCCGTCACCGCCCATGATGACGATGCGGCGGTAGCGCTCGGGCCGGATCCAGTCCAGGTCGCCGGTGAGCTCCGCAGGGGTCTGGCGCACCAGCACTTCCTCGGTTCCGCCCCGGGTCAGTTCGTCAAGCACATGGCCGACCGCGGCGCCGTCGGCGAAGCGCCCGGCATGGAAGTTGATCAGCAGCAGCGTCGGACGACAATCAGGCATCATTGTTCCCAGTCCTCATCACTTTCCATGAATTCTTCAGTTCCTTCCGGCAGACCGTCGACCTCGCGTCTGCTTTCTTCAATGTCCCTGAAGAGCCGGCTGAGCTCGTCGGGACCAAGTTCCCGCCAGGATCCTACGGGGAGGCGTCCCAGTTCAATGTGCATGATGCGCCGTCGCCTCAGGCGGACGACCTCATAGCCCAGGGCCTGACACATGCGGCGGATCTGGCGGTTGAGCCCCTGGGTCAGGATGATGTGGAAGCGGCGGCGGCCGACCTGTCGGACTTCGCATGGCTTGGTAACTGTGCCCAGAATGGGGACACCCCCGGCCATCCGCTCCAGGAAGTCCGTATCAATGGGTCGGTTCACCCAGACATCGTAGGCCTTTTCATGGCCGTAGCGCGCCCTCAGGATCAGGTTGACGATGTCGCCGTCGTTGGTCAGCAGGATGAGCCCTTCGGAATCAGCGTCCAGGCGCCCGATCGGGAAGATGCGCTCGGGGAAGCCCAGGTAGTCGATGATGTTGCGCGGTTCACGGCGGTCGGTCGTGCAGACGACGCCGACGGGCTTGTTGAAGGCCAGGTAGTGGAGGCCGGAGCGTTCGGGGTCGACACTGCGGCCGTCAAGCTCGACCCGGTCCTGCCGGGAAACCTGCTGCCCCAGTTCGGCCACCCGGCCGTTGACCCTGACACGCCCGGCATCAATCAGGCGGTCGGCCTCCCGACGGGAGACAGCGGCGCGTTCGGACAGGTACTTGTTGAGGCGCAGACGGGGTTCGGAAGTTTCAGATGCAGCCGGAAAAGGCGCGCTCGGGGAGCTCATTTGTGGCGTACTCCTGCAGCTTCGGCCAGTTGCTAGGCCAGAAAACGCTCTTGCTGAACAGGCTTCATTATACCGGAGTCGTCCACCTGATAGACAGGCAGCTCAGGGTGGCGGCGCTGGAAGCGGTCCAGAAAGCCCGACTTCATGAAAATGCCCGGTTCACCGATCAGGACGGCGTCAATTGTTTCGCCCGCCGCCAGCTGTTCATCCACCCAGCCGCTGATCGGTTCCAGCTGGTCGTCGCTGCAGAAGAGCTGCAGCTCGACTCTCAGCTCACGGCAGATATCCAGAAGGCTGTCGATGGCGGCGCTGCTGAGCTGCCGGGCAATCGAGCGGGCATCGCCCGGGCGGACGCTGGTCAGCACGACCAGATCGGTGTCCAGACTCTCCGCCAGACTCAGGCCCGTGCGTATACGCGTTTCGGCGCGCTGGGGATCGGCAATGCAGCTGATAACCATGACAGGGAAGGCCTCCTCGCAGGCGGGACTTTGCGCCCCGTTAAGACAAGTTTACCGTTCCATTGTGGCGCGATTGTGAATGGATACCGACGATTTGATTTCGGAACTGGCCCGGGTCAGCGTCAGGTGGAAGCTTGAGCCCTGATCCGGCTGGCTGCGCACCCAGATCCGCTCGCCCAGGGCCTGCATCATTTCCCGGGCGATGGACAGGCCCAGTCCCGTGCCGCCGCGGCCGCGGGCCTTGTCGGCCTTATAGAAGCGGTCAAAGGCGTGCTCCTGATCCTCTGCCGACATGCCGATGCCACTGTCACGAACCGTGACCACGACGCGCTCGGCGCTGTCGTTGACGCTGAGGCGGATCTCTCCGCCCTCGGGCGTGAACTTCAGGGCATTGTCGAGCAGGATGACCAGGACCTGCTCAATACGGTCGGCATTTGAGTAGACACGCAGCTGCTTGTTTTCCATTTCTGCGAAGTACAGCGTCACGCCCGCTTCTGCGGCGAGCTGGCGGTAGCGTTCGGCCAGCGGCTCGAGGATCGTCACCAGGCGGAAGCTCGTCCGCCGGATGGCGGTGCGGCCGGCCTGCAGGCGGCTGAGCTCGAGCATGTCGTCGATGAGGCGCGACAGCCGCAGCGTTTCGTTCAGAATGATGCCGTAGTAGCGCTGGCGGTCTTCTTCGCGGCTGACCAGACCGTCCGACAGCGGCTCGATGAGGCCGCGCAGGGCCGTCAGCGGTGTGCGCAGCTCATGGGAGACGTTGGCGACATAGTCGCGGCGGGTCTGCTCCAGCTGCCAGGCGGCCGTGATGTCACGGACCAGGCCAACCGCCCCGATCACCGCCTGATCGCCGTCCTCCAGCGCCGTGATCTCCAGTTCCAGAACCCGCTCGTTGCGCTGCAGCGAACGGGTGACGGGCTTGCGCTTCTCCATGGCCTGCCGGAAATCGCCGCTGCGGATCAGCTGTTCGATGCCGCTCTCCCCGAGCAGAACGGCCAGCATGGGGTTGATGTGGGTCAGCTCCAGATCCCGGTCGACGGCGATGATTCCTTCGCCTAAACCATCCAGAATCTGCTGCAGACGATTGCGCTCCTGCATCAGGGCGGCGATCGAGCTGTCGAGGTCGGCGGCCAGCTCGTTGACAGCCCTGGCCAGCTCACCGATCTCTCCGGCGGTCGCGGTGTCGGCCCTCAGGCTGAAGTTGCCGGCCGACATGGCCGTCGCCACGTCCTTGACCTGCTTGAGGGGGCGGGTCAGGCGGGAGATGGCGAACCAGGTCGGCAGCAGCATCAGCAGGATGGCCAGGGCGGAGGCGAAGATCAGGGCGAAGTTGAAGCTGCCAAGCCCCGTGCGCAGGCGCTCCATGGACTGCACGATGTAGATGGCGCCCAGGACCGGGCGGCGCCCGGTGTCCTGGTCATAGACACTGATCGGGTAGCCGGCCAGAAGGGCGTCGAGCTGTGCCGTGCCGTAGGCGGCGCGCTCCTGCACCGCGGAGCCGGCGAGCAGCTCCGGCTCGAGCTCCTGCATGCGGGCGCGGACGGCCGCCAGTGCCGAGGGGTCCAGGTCGGGGGCCGTCGTCTGATAGACGGTGACCTGTTCCGTGGTGTCGAAGCTCGTTGCGTGGCGGGCCGCGGGACTGCTGCGGGCGGCGTCCGTCAGCGACACCAGCAGGGTGGCGTTCAGCATCTCCGGCGCCGCCTCCAGCGTGGCCAGCCAGAATTCCTCTGAGCGCTCGCCCTGCAGCCAGGCCCCGGCCTCTTCGGCCAGATAGGAGCCCTTCCGCCTGAAATCGCTCTGGGCGGCATTGATGTAGATGATGTCGGAGGTGAACTGGCTGTAGAAGAGCATGGTCAGGGCCGCCGTCAGGACGATGGCGCTGACCAGAAGGATCATGATGCGGCGCAGAAAGACGCTGCCGCGCATTTAGGCGAAGACCTCGAACTTGTACCCGACGCCATAGACCGTGATCAGGCCCCAGCCGGCGTCTTCCAGCTGGAGTTTCTGGCGGATGCGCTTGATGTGGGTGTCGACCGTGCGCGTGTCGCCGACATACTCGTAGCCCCAGACGCGCGTCATGATCTGTTCGCGGCCCAGGACGACACCCGGGTGAGAGGCCAGGAGGTAGAGGATTTCTACCTCCTTCGGCGTAAAGCCGGCGCTTTCCCCGGCGACTTTGACCTGATAGTTGTCCAGGCTGATCTCGAGCCCGTCGAAGCGCAGCGGGGGACGCAGTTCCCGCGGCTCGTCGATGCGGCGCAGCACCGCCTTGATCCGGGCCAGGACTTCGCGGGGGCTGAAGGGCTTGGTGATGTAGTCGTCGGCGCCGAGCTCCAGGCCCAGCACGCGGTCGATCTCTTCGCCGCGGGCGCTGAGCATGATGATCGGGACATTGGACTCCCGCCTGAGATCACGGCAGACATCCATGCCGGAGCGCCCCGGCATCATCAGGTCCAGGATGACCAGATCGGGCTTGTCGTCGAGCGCCATGCGCAGCGCCTGATTGCCGTCAAAGGCCGAAGAGTGGGTGTAGTGTTCGGCATCCAGGTAGAGGCCGAGCGACTCGTGGACGACGGGATCGTCATCTGCAATAAGAATATGTGCGATCTGTGCCATGCTTCCTCCTGTCAACTGCTGCTTCAACTATTATATGATAGGTCCATGTCTCAACATGAAACGCCCTGGCCCCAGGAGGCCGATATCCTCTATCTGGACAACCATCTGCTGGCGGTCCTGAAGCCTGCCGGGATGCCGAGCCAGCCGGGCGGCCAGGCAAAGGCGGATGCGACCAGTCTGCTGCGCGACTGGGTGAAGGAACGCTTTCAGAAGCCCGGCCGCGTCTGGCTGAACCCGGTGCACCGGCTGGACCAGCCGGTGGCCGGCATTCTGCTTTTTGCCCGTACTTCAAAGGCCGCCGGCCGCCTGTCGGCCGCCCTGCGCGAGCGCCGCGTGGAGCGCGGCTACCTGGCGGTGGTGGCCCGGACTCCGGGCGCCCCGACTCTCAGGGTCGGAGATACGGTGCTCTGGACGGATGTGCTTGAGCGGGAGGCGGACGGCCGCAGTGTCGGGGTGTCTGCCGGGGCAGAGGGGCAGGAGGCCAGCTTGAGCGTCCGCCTGCTGGCCCGGGACACAGGGACGGGGCGCTGCCTGCTGGAGATCGCGCTGGGGAGCGGCCGCCGTCATCAGATCCGGGCGCAGCTGGCTGCCCGCGGCTATCCGATTCTGGGCGACCGCCGTTATGCGCCGCCATCCGTAAGCGGGCTGGGGCCGGCGCCGGCTCTTTATGCCTGGCGGCTGGCCCTGGAGCATCCGACCGGGCGGGGACCACTTGAAATCACCAGCCGGCCGCCGCTGACGGGCGTCTGGCAGGACTTCGCAAAAAGCATTATGGAACTGATTCCTCTGGAAGGAGACGTGAAATGAGCAGTACGAGGGAAAATGCGGGAGCGCTCCTGCTGGTGGACGGACACAGTCTCATCTACCGCTCCTTTTATGGTCTGCGCGGCGTCGTCATGACCGACGCCCAGGGGACGCCAACGGGGGCGGTGCACAGCTTTTTTACCACGCTGCTGAAGCAGCTGGACGAGTATGGCCCCAGTCATCTGGCGATCTGCTTTGACCTGCCGCAGCCGACCTTCCGCCATGAGGCCTTCGCCGACTATAAGGTGCAGCGGGAGGCCATGCCGGAGGATCTGGCCCGGCAGCTGCCGATCCTGCGCGACTGCCTGGAGGCGCTCGGGATCCGCTGGCTGACGGCGCCGGGCTTTGAGGCCGACGACCTGCTCGGCACGGTCAGCCGCCTGGCCTCTTCCTGGGGCCTGGAGTCGATCATCATGACGGGGGATAAGGACGCCTTCCAGCTGATTGACGGGCGCACCCGGGTGCTGGTGCCGGGCAGCCGCGGCGCTGCTGATACGCTCTACGATGAGGCGCTCTTCCGTGAACGCTATGGGATCGAGCCGCGCCAGTTCATCGATGTCAAGGCACTGATGGGCGACCCGTCGGACAATATTCCCGGGGTCGACGGCATCGGGGAGAAGGGGGCCCTGGGTCTGATCCGCCGCTATGGTGACCTGGAGTCCGTCATCGCCCACCGTGAAGAGCTGACGCCGCGGCAGCGCCGGAATCTGGAGCAGCAGCAGGACCAGGCGCGTTTTTCGCAGAAACTTGCGACCATTAAGCGTGAGGTGCCGCTGACGCTGGAGGCCGAGGATCTCATCCTGCCGGAGCTGTCCCGCTCGGGCGCCTACGCTCTCTTTGCCTCCTATGGCTTCCAGACCCTGATCGAGCGTATCGGGCTGGTGCCCGACGCGGGGCCCGGGGCTGCTGCGCTTGTGGGAGCGGGGGCAGCCGCCGCGGAGGCGGGCTGGAGCTGTGGCGTTCTGCTCGAGCCTGACTGTCTGTGGCGCTTCCTGGCGGCGGAGTCGGCTTCTGTGGCTGCTGTGGCGGAAAGACCCCTCTACTTTCATGTGGATGTTGCCGACAGTGGCTTTGCCTCTCCGGAGGGGGCGGCCCTGGTCAGCTGGCTGGATGCAGACGGGGTGGAGGATCTGGCCAAGGCCAGACTCTGCCAGGTGCGCCTGGACGACAGGGAGAAGATCCAGAGCCTGCCGGCACTTGTTGCCGGACGTGTTGCCAGGCGGGGGGAGACCCTGACGGGCTATGGGCTGAAAGCCTGGCTGCACTTCGGGGAGGTGCCGACGACTTTAGGGGTCTTTGACCTGGAATCAGCCGCCTATCTCCTTTCCTATCCGCTGCGGGCAGTGACGGGGGCGGCGGCGCTGCTGGAGAGCCTGGGCGGGAAGGTGCCGGCCGTCGGGCAGCCTGCCGCCACGCTGCTTGAGGACGAGGAGGCCGCCGCCTTCCAGGAGCGCTGTTACCGCGCCGCCCGCGAACTCCTGGCCGCCACTGTGCTGGAGCCGCGCTTCCGCGGAGAGATTGCCGAGCGCGGACTCGAGGCGCTGAACCGGACGGACCAGGCGCTGGTGCCGATTCTGGCGGCGATGGAGTCGCGGGGCTTCCTGGTGCGCCCGGACATCCTGGAGGAGCTGAGCGCGGACTTCGCCTCCCGCAGCCTGGAGCTGGCTGACGCCATTCACCGGGCTGCCGGCCGCGAATTCACCATTGGCTCGCCGAAGCAGCTGGCCGAAGTGCTCTATGAGGATCTCAAATTGCCCACCGGACGGAAGGGAAAGTCCGGGGTCTACTCGACCGCCCAGGAAGAGCTCGACCGCCTGCGCCATCTGCATCCCATCATTTCTTACATTGAGGACTACCGTCTGCTGACCAAGCTCGATTCGACCTTCCTGCAGGGCATCAAGCGCTGGATCAGCCCGGATGACGGGCGCGTGCACTCGACCTTTGACGCCAGTTTCACCAATACCGGCCGGCTGGCCAGCCGTGACCCGAACCTCCAGAACATCCCGGTCCGGCAGGCAATCGGGCGCGAAATCCGCCGTGCCTTCGTGGCCCGGGAGGGCGCGGTGCTGCTGGACGCCGACTATTCGCAGATCGAGCTGCGCCTTTTAGCCCACATGTCCGGTGACCCCCACATGATCGAGGCCTTCCGCAGCGGCCGTGACATCCATCGCCGCACCGCCGCGCGCATCTTTGCCTGCCCGGAAGATAAGGTGACCGGGCCCATGCGCGACGCGGCGAAGACGGTCAACTTCAGCATCGTCTACGGCATTTCAGACTTCAGTCTGGCCCAGGATCTGGGTATCCCGATCGCCCAGGCCCGCCGCTACATTGAGGACTACAACGCCCTCTACCCGGAGGTGCGCCGTTTCATGGAGGAGTCGATCCGCCTGGCCAAGGAGCGCGGCTATTCCGAAACCCTCTTCGGCCGCCGCCGCTACATTGAAGAACTCAAGAGCCGCCAGTACAACCTGCGCCAGTTCGGTGAGCGCGCTGCCATGAACGCGCCGGTGCAGGGGACGGCCGCCGACATCATCCGCATGGCCATGGTGGCGATCGCCCGGGCTCTGGAACGTGAAAAAATTCGCGGGCACCTGGTCTCCCAGGTCCACGACGAGCTGATTCTGGAGGTCGCGCTTGAAGACAGTGAGGCGGCGGCCGAACTACTTGAGCGGGCGATGGTCGACGTCGTCTCCCTGGATGTCCCCCTGGTCGCCGAGGTCCGCCGCGCCGCCGACTGGTTCAGCGCGAAGTAGGCGGATGCCGCGGGCATGGAGCTGGTCACGGACGATCCCGTCCACCAGCTCGCGAAGCTCGTCCTTGTCGCCGTCATTGCGCAGCACCGTGGAAGCCAGGGAGCTGTACTCCTCCTCCGTCATCTGCATGCGGATGCGCCGCCGGGCCTCCGCGGGCTCCATGCCACGCGCGGCCAGGCGCTCAAGGCGCACGTCCTCCGACGCCCAGACGACGACGACATAGTCCGTCAGATCCAGGAAACCTTCGCGTACCGGGATCGGCACGTCCAGGCAGATGGCGCCAAGTCCCCGCCGCCCGGCATCCGCCACTCCGTTGATCAGGCCGGCGATGACATGGCGGTGAATGATGGAGGACAGGCGGTCAATCGCGTTTTTGTCGCGGAAGACCAGAGCCGCCAGCTTCCGGCGGTCGATGCCGCCGTCGGACGCCCGCATGTCTTCGCCAAAAGCAAGCGCCACCTCATCCACGGCCGCCCCGCCGGCCGCGGTCAGGGCATGCGACATGGCATCGGCGTCCAGAACCTCCAGGCCCCATTCCCGAAAGAGGGCGGCCACGGTCGATTTCCCGCAG
Organism: Bacillota bacterium; assembly: GCA_030055235.1. Lineage (GTDB taxonomy): Bacteria > Bacillota > Clostridia > Saccharofermentanales > Fastidiosipilaceae > JAEZYR01. The sequence goes on along the minus strand of JASGUW010000095.1, from coordinate 11,620 downwards.
CCAATGCCGCCCGTGATCCCGATGACAAAGGGCTTGGGCTTCCTGAGAGGGGCGGGACTAGACATTGAAGCGGAAGTGGATGACGTCACCATCCTGTACGACGTAGTCACGGCCCTCTGAGCGGTAGACACCGTGTTCGCGTGCCGCGGCGATGGAGCCCCAATGTTCGAGTTCTTGGAAAGCCACCACCTCCGCCCGGATAAAGCCGCGCTCAAAGTCGCTGTGGATCTTTCCGGCTGCCTGCGGTGCCTTGGTGCCGCGGCGTATGGTCCAGGCGCGCACCTCGTCTTCGCCCGTGGTCAGGAAGGAGATCTGTTCAAGCAGGCTGTAGCCCGCCTGAATCATGCGGACCAGGCCGGATTCCTCCAGCCCCAGATCGGCGAGGAAGGCTGCGCGGTCATCCGGCGGCAGGGAGGCGATTTCCATTTCGATGGCAGCCGAGATGGCGAGCATGGCGGCGCGGTCGCGCGTGGCTGCCTGCTGGACGGCCTGCACATGGGGATTCGCCATGGGGTCGGCGAGCATGTCCTCCGATATGTTGGCGACATAGAGGATCGGCTTCAGGGTGAGCAGGCTGAAGTTGCGCAGCAGGGGCAGTTCTTCGCTGTCGTAGTCGAGCGTGCGTGCCGGCTGCCCGGCTTCCAGGGCCTCGGCAATGCGGTCGGCCAGCTCCAGCTCCGGGGCCACGGAACGGTCGCCCTTCAGCTGGCGTGTCAGGCGCTCGCGGCGCCTGTCAAGATGCTCGATATCGGCCAGCATCAGCTCGATGTCGATGACGGCAATGTCGCGCTCGGCATCCGTGCTGGCGCTGACATGGATGACGTTGTCATCTTCGAAGCAGCGCACAACATGGACAACAGCGTCGACTTCGCGGATATTGGCCAGAAATTTATTGCCCAGTCCTTCGCCCTGGCTGGCGCCGGCGATGAGGCCGGCGATGTCAACGAATTCGATGGTCGCGGGTGTGCACTTCAGCGGATGGTAGTAGTCACAGAGCCAGTCCAGACGGCGGTCGGGCACAGGGACGACGCCGACATTTGGTTCGATGGTGCAGTAGGGGTAGTTCGCCACCTCGGCACCGGCCTCGGTCAGCGCATTGAAGAGCGTGGATTTGCCGACATTGGGCAGCCCCACAATTCCGAGTTTCACTTGTCTTTATATCTCCTTATGTATATATGTTGACGCCTGGTGTTTGTCTGCTGACGCGTTTGTGCTTACAACTTCAGGATTCCACCTGTGGAAGTGTACGTCATTATCTACCGACACGTAGGTGCCGGCAGCGTCAGGATTCCACCTGTGGAAGTGTACGTCATTTTTGCCGCTTTTTCCCCTCAAAGTTTGAAAAGGGTGTTAGTCCTGTTTGTCCAGACGGGTAAAACTCTTTTCCAGACCTTTCTCGAACATCTGAAATACCGTAGCTTCAGGAAGGCTTGAACAGTATGTCTATTGGAAGCATGTCTCCAATGTCAGGCGTAGCGCTAAGCCTTTCAAGCTGGCTGAAATGAGAAAGAAAAGAGATATGGCGGCGGGCGGCGAGCATGGCTGGCATACTTTGTGAAGCTGCGGAGGCGATTGAGATACCCTTACTGTAAAGCATGCGATTAGCAGTTACTTGGAAGCTAATCGGGTACTGCTGCTTCAGCCTCAGCATCCCTCCGTGTTTAATACTATGCAGTGACCCTGCTTTGCCATTTCGTGCTGTTCTGACCACCAGAAAGCAGCTTGATCGCTTCTCTCTGCCTGTCATTCATTTGCACCTGCATCCCGACATTCTGGATGCGCACCAGCGCTGCAGTGCATAAACAAGGAAATTCCCTGTTTCCATTAACGGGGGTATGGACTTCCGATCTGGCTGTTTCCTCGACGGCTCGGTCATCTGAAAAGCGGCTGCACACGTGGCTGCAAATACCTGGCTTTGAGTACCAGCGCAACGATTAAAAATTCACCTTTGCATGTCCCTCTGTGCTGACGGCACTTGCCCAGTGGGAAATATCCAACGCCGACCACGGTTCCCAAGTGTCTTTCCACACTTTTATCTGGCCTGTTGAGATATGCCTGGAAGAAACAAGACGCGATCTTCCGTTGCGGGTGAGGACATACACTTCACTGTCCCCCTTGGACCAAACAGGTGCACTATACTTGGATCCATCTCCATAACTTGCAGGCACCAACGACCGTATTGACCAGCCGTGGTCAGGTTATCTGGTCCTGTCTCGATTGGAGGCACAGCAAGTGCCGCCCGTCAGACCGACTGCTTCCTTTCAATTCATTTGCCGCCGCTTGTGGTCAAGAAATCAGTCGTCGCCTGTGATCAGGAAAAGAGAAAGCGGTGGTACTGACGGCAAGTTCACCTTCCAAATTGTCAACTTTCTGAGTTGTGTCACCTTTTGCTGACACAACTCGACTTTTTGACAAAACTGAAGACGGATTTGCCAACTTTTGGAGTTGTGTCAGCGCTTCCTGGCACAACGAGAGTTTTGTCGTGTAGGAGTCAACGACTTGACTCGTGTCTCGGTAATAGATCTCGACTCCACACACATCACTGACATGATTACCGCACTCTTGTACGCAGTTCACTGAGGTTTCACCTGCTCAATTGGGATCCGCTGCCCTGCTCTACAGGTACAAATGTGTCATTTGAGCATTCGAGGGCACTCATACATTCCTGCACCAATTTGGAGCACCTCAGCATTTGTCGCCCGCACGACTGCTTCCTATCGATTCGTTTGCCGCCGCTTTGTGATCAACATGAAAGAAAAAGAGAAAGCGGCGATGCTGCTCCGCCAACTGTAATGAGTAGGTGTGGACATTTTTCCGATATTGCCCGATCCGCGGGGCAATATCGACTTTTTTGTACACCGTCTGTGCAAATTTTTCGATATTGCCCGACCCGTGATCTGCGGGGATCCAGGCAGACCGGTCCGCTTTCCTTTCAAAAAGCTTCCCTTTCGAAAAACTGCCTGTTTTCAGAACTTCCTTGTCGATAAGATCCGACACCTGATGCCGGGAGCCACTCGATCCAGCAGGGCCGCCCAATGCACAAGGTTCACAAGCCTTCCTAAAAGCCCTTTTAAGTCCGAACATGGCGCGGGTTCTGGCGCCTCAGGCGGAAAAGGGCGGAAATTACTCTCTCTCCACGACTTGCCAGCGCTCTAGACTGAAAACCGGTACGTAAAGTGAAACGTCCAACAGACCTTGAGGCAGTCAAGGACCGGCAAGAACAGGCAAGGAGAGGAAAAGAACCATGACAGATTCCAGCAGACAAAAATCAGCACAGGCGGGCGACAAACAGCGCCACCGCCCCCGCTACGCCCGTGTGACAAGCGCAGTGGTCGGCAGGGCCGGGGTGCGCCGTGTGGAAGTCGAGGTCAGCCTCCACCCGGGCCTGCCCTATACCGATCTGGTCGGTATCCCCGCGGGGCAGGCGACGGCCTGCCGCACACGCGTGCGCGCCGCCCTGCGCAATCTGGGCTTTCTCTATCCGGATCAGCGCATCGTAGTCAGCGTGACGCCGCCGCAACCGCATGCAGATGCATCGGTCCTTGATCTGCCGCTGGCACTGGCCCTGCTGGAGGCAAGCGACCAGCTGCCTCTGCCCAGAGGGCTCGGGGCCTACGGCGAACTGACCCTGCTCGGCGATCTGCAGCCGACACGAGAGCATTTCGCTCTCGGGCAGTGCCTGACAGAACCCGACATTGGCCGCATTCTCTGCCCAATGCAGGCGGATGAGGGAGGGAAGGGGTCCGGGCGGATGCTGCCCTTCGCAAATCTCTCCGATCTCTATCAGTTTCTGGCCCGCCACCCGGTTGCTGAGGCCGGCCGACTGCCGCCCTTTCACGACCCAGAGCCGGACGAAGCACCGGAGAAAGCTGCCTGCAGTCTGCCGCCGCTGGCCGACCTGCCCGCCCAGCGTCCGGCCCTGGATGCCCTGCGTCTGGCGGCGGCCGGCCGACACGGCATCTTGCTACTTGGCGGCCCCGGCAGCGGGAAGACCTTTCTGGCCTCTCTGCTGGTCCAGCTGCTGCCGGACCTGGAAGAGGAGGAGCGTCGCGAACTGCGCCTGATCTACAGTGCCAAGCGCGGCGGTGAGCGGCCGGACTTTGCCGACCGGAGACCGCCCTTCCGCCATCCACATCCGGGCATCAGCAGCGTGGCGCTCCTGGGCGGCGGCCAGTTTGCCGAGCCGGGAGAGATCTCCCTGGCCCATCGCGGCGTCCTCTTTCTTGACGAGCTGGCCGAACTGCCTCAGGCGCTGCTCGACATGCTGCGCGTGCCGATGGGGGAGGGAGAGGCCTCCGTCATCCGCCAGGCCCATCAGGCCCTCTATCCGGCGGACTTCATTTTTGTCGCGGCGGCCAATCCCTGTCCCTGCGGCCAGTTGCTGGAAGCCGACGGCAGATGCCGCTGCCGTCCCTATGAGATTCGCCGGCGCATTTCCCGCTTCTCGGGACCCTTTGCTGAGCGCATTGAGCTCTTTACCGTCCTGGAGCGCATTCCGCCTGAGCAGCTGCGCCAGAGTCTGGAGCGTTCGGAGCGGCTGGATCTGGAACGTGAGCGCATTTTTATACGCGAAGCCCGCGAGCGACAGCGGCAACGGGCCAGGCAGGCGGGACTCACGCTCACAGCAAACGCCGACTGGCCCTGGGCCAGGATGCTGGACGACTTCGCTTTCGCTGCCGAGGCCCTGGCCTGTGCGGAACAGGAGGCCAGGATTCTCGGGCTCTCCGTCCGCGGTTACCGCCAGCTGCTTGCCTGTGCGCGTACGGCGGCTGACCTGGCCGGCCGTGAGGAGGTTTCGCGTGCAGATGTTCTGCGGGTCGGCCAGTACCGTCATGAGCGCGTTCTGGCCAGCCTGGATCCGGATACAGCCGTGTACATGAGCCCGGCGGGGGTGCAGAGATGAACGGAGGTCAATGGCGGCAGCGGGCCGAAGTGGCGGTGCTGATCGCGCGTCTCATTGTTGAGCGCGGGCTCAGACACCGGGACGCCCGTGAACTGCTCGCGGGAAAGGACTGGACCCGGGATAGGGAAGGCCTTAAGAATGCCTTGAAGAGGCAGCTGGAGGGGCAGAGCGACAGGGCCGGCGGACGGGTGCTGGAGAGAATTTCGCAGAAGGAATTCTGGCGGGACCTTGAGCGCGACTGTGACTGGATGGAGCTTCAGGGCCATGATGTCTGGCTCTGGGGCGATTCGGACTATCCCGCCGGCCTGGCGACGATTGCCGAGCCACCGGCCGCGCTTTTCCTGCTGGGCAGTGGCCGTGACGCACTGGCGGCGGGAAAACTGGTTCTGACCGTTGTCGGTACGCGACGGCCCGGCTGGTATGGTCAGGCGGCTACGGATCACTTTGTCCGCAATCTGGCCGCCGCAGGGACCACGATTGTCTCCGGCATGGCTCTGGGCATCGACGGACTGGCACACCGTGCGGCGCTGGAGGCGGGCGGGCAGACGGTGGCCGTACTGGCCTGCGGTGTCGATCATGTCTATCCGCCCGAACACGTCGGACTCTATACGGCCATTCAGGAGAGGGGCCTGATTCTGAGTGAGTTCCCGCCGGGCAGCCGCCCCAGACGCTCCTGGTTCCCGGCACGCAACCGCCTGCTTTCAGGGCTTGGGGCGGCTACTCTGGTGATGGAGGCCGGCCGCCGCAGCGGCACCCTGATCACGGTGGAGCATGCGCTGGAGCAGGGGCGGGAGGTCTACTGCCTGCCCGGGTCGATTTTTTCTCCGGAAAGTTCTGGGCCGAATCGCCTGATCGCGGAAGGGGCCGGGATTCTGCTTGACGTGGAGCGGCTGGTTGCCGAACTGGCGGAGGGGGCGGCGGGCCCGGAGGCGGCCGGGGTCGGCCGACGGCTGCGGCAGCAGCGCCTGGAGCGCGGTGAGATGCCCCAGCTGCCGGCAGATGCCGAACTGTCTCTTCCGGCCCGGCGTCTGCTTGAGGTTCTGGCGCTGCGTCCTGCCAATCTGCGTGAACTGGGCGACATCAGCGGCCAGTCGGAAGAAAGCCTGCTTCTGGCCCTGCAGGAGCTGGAAACAGCCGGTCTGACAACGCTCGTCCACGGCCGTTATGTCCGGCGCTGGCAGGGACGGCTTTGACAGCGGGCGAAGACGCATGTATATAATGACCACCTGTTTCACCCCGCCGGACCGGCGGACGAAGCTGCTGCTGCGCGGATAAGGACTTTCGCGTAAAAGATCAAAGAAAGCGCCTAAACCCGAGGCGCCAAGTTCGAGGAAGGACGAAATGGCTCAAACCCTCGTCATTGTAGAATCACCGGCCAAGGCCAAGATCATTGGTCGCTATCTGGGCCCTGATTATCGCCTGGCCGCCTCTGTCGGCCATATCCGTGACCTGCCCTCCGGCACACTCGGAGTGAATGTCAGAGACCGCTATAAACCTCTTTATATCAACATGCGCGGCAAGGAGAAGGTTATCCGTGAGCTCAAGGAGCTCGGCAAGCAGTACGAGGATATCCTGATTGCCACCGACCCGGACCGTGAGGGTGAGGCGATCGCCTGGCACATTGCGACCCTGCTGCGCGTCGATCCGGCGAGCTCCTGCCGCATCAGCTTCAACGAGATTACCGCACGCGCCGTCCGTGAGGCGGTGGCCAAACCGCGCCCGATCGATATGGATCTGGTCAATGCCCAGCAGGCCAGGCGCATTCTGGACCGTCTGGTCGGCTATGAGCTCAGTCCTGTGCTCTGGACGAAGATCCGCCGCGGCCTCTCCGCCGGCCGCGTCCAGTCCGTCGCCACCCGCATGATTGTCGACCGTGAGGATGAGATCCGCGCCTTTGTGCCGGAGGAGTACTGGGTCATCACGGCCACGCTGGAGACGGCGGCCAGGGAGCGCTTTACCGCGCGTTATCAGGGGAGTCTGGGGGCGGACGGCAAGCTGCAGCGCGAAAGGCCGGCGGACGAGGCGGCGGCCATGGCCGTCGTCAACGACGTGCGCGGCCAGACCTTTACCGTCCATGACATCCGCCGCGGCCAGCGCAAGCGCCAGCCGCAGGCGCCGTTTACCACCTCGACACTGCAGCAGGAGGCTTCGCGCCGGCTCGGCTTCACGGCCCAGCGAAGCATGCGTGTCGCCCAGCAGCTCTATGAAGGCATTGACCTGGCCGGTCAGGGTCCGACGGCACTGGTGACCTATATTCGTACGGACTCCGTGCGGGTTTCGCAGGAAGCCATAAGCGCCGCCCGCGCCCATATTGAAGAGCGCTACGGGCATGAGTATCTGCCTGATTCTCCGCGCAGCTACCGCAACCGCAACGCCACCCAGGACGCCCATGAGGCCATCCGCCCGGCGCATTTTGAACTTGATCCGGAGAGCCTGAAGGACCAGCTTTCGAGCGAACAGTACCGTCTCTATCGCCTGATCTGGGAGCGCTTCATTGCTTCGCAGATGAAGCCGGCGGAGCTGGCGACTCTGGTCGTCGATACCGTTGCGGCGATGAGGCTCTTCCGCACCAACGGCGAGACCATCACCTTTCCGGGATTTTTACGTGTCTATGAGGATCTGCCGAAAAAGCGTGAAGAGGCGGAAGGCGAAGACGATGACGAGGATCCGCGCCAGCTGATCCCCGCCCTTACGACCGGGGAGAAGCTGACCGAGCGCGGCATCAAGCCCCAGCAGAAGTTCACCCGGCCGCCGGCGCGCTACACCGAAGCTTCCCTGATCCGGGCCATGGAAGAAGCCGGTATCGGCCGCCCATCGACCTATGCCCCGACAATTTCCACCATTCAGCAGCGCCGCTATGTTGAGAAGGAACGTCAGTATCTCCTGCCGACCGAGCTCGGCGAGCTGGTCACCCGCATGTTGGAGGAGAATTTCAGCGACATTGTCGATATTTCCTTCACGGCCAACATGGAGGAGCAGCTTGACACCGTCGAAGGCGGGGAGGTGGACTGGATCGAGGTTCTGGACCGTTTCTATCCGCCCTTCCATGAGGCCGTGGAAGAGGCGAAGGTCAAGATTGAGAAGGTCGAGATGCCGGTGATTGAGACAGGCGAACTCTGCCCCGTCTGCCAGAAACCGCTGCAGATCAAGAACGGACGCTACGGCCGCTTTATCGCCTGCTCGGGTTTCCCCGAGTGCACGTTTACGAAGAACATTGACGTTGAGGCTCCGGGAAACTGCCCCAAGTGTGGCTCGGGTCTTTTTGAGCGGAAAACCAGACGTAACGCCAGGTACTTTGTCTGCGACCAGAAGGGGAAGGATCCCGACTGCGATTTTCGTTCCTGGGATCGGCCGCTGGCGGACAAGCAGTGCTCGACCTGCGGCTCCTACATGGTGGAAAAGCGCTTCCGCGGACGTGACTATGAGCGCTGCAGCAACCCGGATTGTCCGACCAACGAGCGTAGGAAGCGCAAGTCTGACGCCGGCAAGTCCGACGCCGGCAAGTCCGACACCAATAAGGCCGACGCCAGGGAATGATGCGGGATGCGGAACTGACTGTCATCGGAGCCGGCCTGGCCGGCTCCGAGGCCGCCTGGCAGGCGGCCTCCCGCGGCGTCCGTGTCACACTCATCGACATGAAGCCCGGGACATGGAGCCCCGCCCACCGGGAGCCGGGCTACGCCGAGCTGGTCTGCTCCAACTCTCTGCGCAGCGATCATGTGGAACATGCGGCCGGCCTGCTGAAGGCTGAGCTGCGTCAGTTCGGCTCCCTCCTGATCCGGGTGGCGGACGAGGTCCGGGTCCCGGCCGGCAGTGCCCTGGCGGTCGACCGCCGGGCTTTCAGTGAGGGTGTCACAGCCGCGCTCAGGGCACATCCCCTGATCACCCTGCGTGAAGAGCTGGTAGCTGAGGTCCCCGCTGCGGGCATGGTGCTTTTTGCCACGGGACCGCTGACGGACGGTGCTCTATTTGCGGCACTGACCCGGCTGCTGGGCACGGAGGGTCTGGCCTTCTATGACGCCGTCGCTCCCATTGTCGAGGCCGACAGCATCAATCAGGAAATCGTCTTCCGCCAGTCGCGCTATGACCGTGGCCAGGCCGACTACCTGAACTGCCCCCTCAACCGTGAGCAGTATGAACACTTCGTCCGCGAGCTGCTGGCCGCCCGCCGGGCAGAGGTCCAGGGCTTCGAGGACCGCCTGGTCTTCGAGGGCTGCATGCCCATTGAAACGATGGCGGCGAGGGGAGAGGACACGCTGCGCTTCGGCCCCCTGCGGCCGGTGGGCCTGCGCGATCCGCGTACAGGCCTCAGGCCCTGGGCCGTCGTTCAGCTGCGTCAGGACGATGCGGCCGACAGCCTCTACAACCTTGTCGGCTTCCAGACGCGGCTGGCCTTCCCGGAACAAAAGCGCGTCTTCCGGCTGATACCCGGGCTCGAGTCCGCCGTCTTCGCCCGCTATGGCGTCATGCACCGCAATTCCTACCTGCGTTCACCCGGACAGATCGACGTTGCCGGGCGCCTGATCCGCGAGCCGCGCCTGCGCTTCGCCGGCCAGCTGACCGGTGTCGAGGGCTATGTCGAGTCCATCGCCTCCGGACTGGTGGCCGGGATCAACGCCGCTTTGGATCTGACAGTGAAGGAGCCTGGTTTCCTGCCGGGTCCGGAAACCGTCACCGGCGCTCTGCTTCACTATGTTGCAAATCCCACGACCCGTGACTTTGCCCCTATGAACGCCAATTTCGGGCTTCTGGCGCCGCTCGGGGAGAAGGTGGCGGTGCGTGGGCGCAAACAGCGCCGCGAGGAACGCATCCGCGCCCAGGTGGAACGCAGTCTTGACGCCTGTTCCCGTCTGGTGGCGGAGAGTCCTGCTTTTCCGCTATAATCCACCGATAGCTGACTGCGCCGGCCTGAGGCAGACGCAGGCCGCAGACCGCTCCTGCCTATTTACGAAAGGATGGCTCCATGGCTGGTATATTTGGTTTATTTGACTACACGAAGGAAGGTCCGGGTGTTGATCCGGATGCGCCGCCGCAGGGGCCATTTGTCACGTTTTTCGGGGTTCTGGGACGTAAGTTCTGGAAGGTCTGCACGATCAGCATCATGTATTCCGTCTTCTCGATCCCGGCTCTCATCCTCGCTTTCTTCGTCTCCAATGTCCTCTACAGCAGTTTTCTGCCTCTGCTGACCGTCGAAAACATGACGAAGGCCTTTGAGAACGTACAGCTGTCGGAGGGGGTTACACCGGAGCAGCTCTCCGCACTTTTCTTTCTCATCATGACCATGATCTTTACCTATCTTATTACGGGACTGGGTTATGTCGTGGTCGGTCCTACACAGGCCGGTGTCACCTATCTGCTGCGCAACTACAGCCGTGAGGAACATGCCTTTGTCTGGTCGGATTTTATCGAGCATGCGCGCAAAAACCTGAAGCAGTCGCTGATCGTCAGCCTCCTGACGCTGGTGGCTGTCATTGTGGTGCCGGTTGCCTTCCGCTTCTACTCCCAGGCTATAAATAATGACATTCTCCGCCTGCTGATGCTGTCCTTCCTCTCCATCACGGCGATTGTCTTCACCATGATGCTGATGTACATCTATCAGATGATGGTGACCTTTGAACTGACCGTGCGCCAGATGCTGAAGAATGCCCTGCTCTTCTCCATTCTGCGCCTGCCTTTTAATTTTCTGATCGTGCTTGGGCAACTCTTCCTGATCTTCCTGGTCCCGGCGCTCATGATGTATGCGATTGGGGCGCCCGGTGTCTTTCTTTCGGCTCTCTACATGATCCTCTTCGGCTATGGGGCGAACCTGTTGCTGGTGAACTTCTTTGTCAACCGCCAGGTGATGCGCTACATGATACTGCCCATGCAGGAAGCCCAGGCGCCGGCAGACGACTATGTTTACGCCGAGGATGAAGACGAAGAGGAGCTTTGGGACGACGAGGAAGACGAAGAAGAAGAAACGGACGAAGACGAGGACACTGTTCTGGGTCTTCCGGAGCCCAATCACTCTCCTGCCTGAGAAGAGGTCACCAGGCTTCCTGTAAGCTTACGGTGGAATGTCTTTAAATTAGCAATATCAAAATATCGAACGGCCCAAATGCGTTAGCCAAATGCGTTTTGGCTGTTCTTTTTTGTTGCTGCGCAGTTGGTGGACGATCATCTGCTGATCTGCTGGGTTTCTGGAGTAAGGTGCGCAGGTGGATGCCTGAAATGCCATTCCGATTCAGCCTCCAAAATGATAAGAGCTCTTGTTGTGTCAGGAAAAGCTGACACAACTCGATTTTTTGTCCATTTCCCCACCCAAATGGTCAACTTTTGGAGTTGTGTCACTTTTTGCTGACACAACTCGATTTTTTGTCCATTTCTCCTTCCAAATGGCCAACTTTTGGAGTTGTGTCACGTTTTGCTGACACAACTCGATTTTTTGTCCATTTCCCCACCCAAATGGTCAACTTTTGGAGTTGTGTCACTTTTGTACCCCATGCCTTTCGCTTCGCTCGAGGCACAAAACGGCATGAATCGTTGGTGCTGAGCATTAGCGGTATCTGACCCGTTTTTGATTTTTGTTTTAGTCCACCCTTGGTGAAGTTTTCTGCTCCCACCCAGGTTGCGGGGCAATACCGTGATTTTTGTCCACTCTCTGGTCAAAAACTTCGATATTGCCCGATTCCGGGGGCAATACCGCGATTTTTGTCCATTCTCTGGTCAAAAACTTCG
>JASGUW010000094.1 GCA_030055235.1 Bacillota bacterium | reverse complement strand
TTTTGTGGTAGAATGTCGCTAATACAATGGCTCAGGAAGAAGGTCCCTCATCGCGCGAATGCGTGCTGGTCGTCGACGACGCCAGCTCTATCCGTGATTTTATCACGGAATACATCCTTGCCCCGCGCGGTTTCGAAATCCTCACGGCGACGGATGGTCTGGAAGGACTGCGCCTGGCATTCGACAAACAGCCCGACTTGATGATCGTCGATGTGCAGATGCCGAACATGGACGGTCTGGAGATGTTACGGCGGCTGCAGCTGCGACGGATTATCATCCCGGCCATCCTCATCACGGCTCACAGCTCCGAGAAGGTAGCCATCGAGGCGCTGCGCATGGGCGTTCGCGATTACGTGCTCAAGCCCTTCGACGTAAAGGAGATGGATGAGGCCATCGACCGCGCTCTCCGCGAGAGCCGATTAATGGGCGCTCACGGGGAGCTGCGGCAACAGCTTGAAGAACAGGAGCGTTATCTCCGGCGCCTCACCCAGCAGGTCAATGCGCTTTACAGCCTGAGCCGCATGATAGCGACGACAACCGATTTCGATGCCCTGCTGCAGCGCCTTGCCGAAGCGGCAGCTTTCCTGTCGCGAGCCGATCAGAGCGCTCTCTTTCTTCTCGACGAGTCGCGGGGCCAGCTCCTGATGCGCGCTGCCCATAACGCCCCGCTGAAGCCGGCGTCTTTCCCCCTGAACGCCAGTCCGGCCGCTCATGTGCTGCGCACGCTGCAGACGACGGTCCTGGATAGCAACGCCGCCCGCCAGTTGATGCCCGAAGCACCGCCGTTGGGTACCCTGGCCTACGTGCCGATGGTTGCCAATACCCGCCGTATTGGCGTTCTCAGCGTGGCAACCTATGCACAGAAGCAGACTTTTTCTCAGGGCGACCGGCGCCTTCTGACAATTCTCGGCGGGATGGCTGCTCAGGCCATCCTCAGCCGGCAGCTTGACGGGGGGAACAGACGGCCATCCGAGCCATAATTCCAGGACATTCTACTCGCGGTTCGCTACCGGGCTGCGAAAACGACTTCATCGCCATTACGCGAGAAGGGCGCCCCGTTTGCTTTCTTGGCCGGCCCGCGGCTCTGCTGCAGCTCGTCCAGACATAGCTGGAGATCAAAGTCGTCAAGGGCCGCAGCCTGAAAGCGCAGCTCCGCGCCCTGGCTATGGACCAGAAACCCACCCTGCCCTGCAAGCCGGCCGGCATCAGGCATACCGATCTCCGCAGCCAGCTCGGGCGCCAGCCGGCCGACCACGCGGACAGGCCAATCGGCCTGCAGCAGGCGCTTCTGCCGCGCTGTCGCCGGGGGCCCCGAAGTGGCAAGCAGGTGAATTCCAGCCGGGCCGCCTTCGTTCAGGAGCCGCAGGAGCGACGAGGCCAGCTCCTCACTTCGCGCATCGTAAAGGCAGCTCACGTCGTCGAAGAGGACGACAATGTGGGGCAGCCGCACGCCGGCCTGGCGGCGGTAGTCGATCTCGGCGACAAGAAAAGCAAGGACCTCGCGTATATCGTCCATGTCGGTGACCAGAGAGGTCATCAGATGGGGCAGATAGGCCAGGGTTCGTAGCGGCGATCCCCCACCGCGCTCTCCGCCGGGCGGCAGAAAACAGACCATCTGCAGCTGGGCTTGCCGGCTGTGCAGGGCCAGGGAAACGGCCAGCGACCGCAACAGGCCACTCTTGCCGGCGCCGGGCCCGCCGACCACCAGCATGTGCGCGGTCTCGGCCGACGCCAGGTTCAAAAGCAGGGGCCGCCCGCTGGCCGTTCCCAGCAGCCCCACGAGCGGCGACAGGCTCACCTGCTCAAGGAGGTCCAGCAGGCCGGCGCCGGTGGATGGCCCATGACCGACCTCAACCTCAGCCTGCCCGAACTCGCGACGGATTCGTACGTCAGGCACACCCAGCGACTCGACCAGATCCTCGGTCAGCTCAGGCAGGGGGAGCCGCTCCCACAATAGAAGAGGCTGAAATCCCCCAATATATGATGGATGCATACACCAACCCGCAGGGGAAGCTGGTGGCGCTGGCATACCAAAACACCGCGGGAGCCTTCATCTACCGCCGCTCCATTGCCAAAAAGGTTTGGGGAACCGATGACCCTGATGTTATAAGCAGCAAAATCGGCCCGAGATGGGACAAGTTCATGAAAGCGGCAGCTGAGTTAAAAGCAAAAGGATACGGCATCTGCTCCGGCGCAGGAGATATTTGGAAGCCGATTGAGATGAGCTCGGAGCAGGGATGGTTTAAAGACGGCCAGCTGGTAATCGATCCGGCACGGGAAGCGTTTCTGGATTATGCCAGGGAAATGGTTGAAAACGGTTATACCAATAACAATAATGAGGCTTGGTGGACTGACGAATGGCTTGCCGATATTCGGGGCGAGGGAGAAAAGGAGGTATTCGGCTTTTTTGGCCCTTATTGGTTTGCGAATTTTAGCATGGTTTATTACTGTGGCGGAGACAGCCCAGGGGAGGGAACATACGGTGACTGGGCCGTGTGCGACCCGCCGGCAGGCTTCTTCCAGGCA
>JASGUW010000093.1 GCA_030055235.1 Bacillota bacterium | reverse complement strand
ATTTTTTCGTTCCTGCCCCGATTTCGGGGCACCAGCGCATTTTTTGTCCACCCCTGGACAATTTTTTCGTTCCTGCCCCGATTTCGGGGCACCAGCGCATTTTTTGTCCACCCCTGGACAATATTTTCGTTCCTGCCCCAATTCCGGGGCACCAGCGCATTTTTTGTCCACCCCTGGACAATTTTTTCGCTCCTGCCCCGGTTTCGGGGCACCAGCGCATTTTTTCCACCCTTGGACAATTTTTTCGCTCCTGCCCCGATTCAGGGGCACCAGCGCATTTTTTGTCCACCCCTTGAGCAATTTTTTCGATATTGCCCGCTTCCGGGACAACTTCGTCATTTTGTACACTCGGTCACATTTCTCATTCCGGCCCTGAATCTGGAACAAAACTCCGAAAAACAATCTTGGTGAGATCAAGATTTGTCACTCCGGCATTGCACCCCCACCTGTCACTCCGGCATTGCACCCCAGCCCGTCGCTCCTGCATGGCACCACGGCATTGCACAGCGGGCGTGTTATACTTCTCGTATCGATACTATGATCGTTTGGGGATCCCTGTGCCCGGCGTGGTGCTGCACCGTTCGGCAGATCATCCCCTGATAAATAAACAAAGTGCAGATTCAGAAAAGAAGCCCACACTGCTCAGGGTCACCCCCCGTGTACCCGGCCGCTGTTTCCCTGCCCGAAGCTTTCGTATGCTTCCGCCCGCTCTTTTCTGCTGCCCCGATTTAAGCCTGTTCGAAAGGAGAACAATTTGGCCAGACGCAGAAAACCCACACCGCGAAGAAGCGGTGACCGCGGATCCGGTTCCGCATCCTTTCTTCCCCATCCTCTCCCCGATTCCAACACAAATCAGTCACCTGACCAGAGTCCCAGGCAGCAGCCACATTATTCTGATCGCTTCAGTGTACATGGCCCGGCAAAGAAAGGTCGACGAAATGCCACGACAGGCAGTTCCACTCAGCGCGCCACGACAGGCAGCGCAACACAGCGCAGCGCATCCAGGTCCGCCGCCCTTTCCGCCCGCCCCTCAAAAGCCTCTACCGCCCCAACCCGGAACGTGAAGCAAAACTCGGACACCAACAAAAACGCAAACGGGAAACATAACGCGGACACCAAACAAAACGCAAACACGGAGCAGAACTTGGATACCGGGCGTCCGAACACAGGCGGCGCCCCGCAGACACTGTCACGCGGCCGCGCCACCCACCGCCGCCGCCCTGTCTCCCACCGTGCTGATGTCCGCGGCCAGGACTCCTCGGTCCGTCAGCTGCCCAACTTCTCACCACAATATGACCTCAGCACCCTGCGTACTCTCGGCCGCAACCCGGAAACAGCCTCCTACCGCAACGTCAACCAATCGAAGCAGAACGCCCTGAAGGTCATCCCGCTGGGCGGGCTCTGCGAAATCGGAAAAAACATGACCGTCTACGAGTACGGCAATGACCTGATCATTGTCGATGTCGGTATCGCCTTCCCTGAAGAGCATCAGCCCGGCATCGACTCTGTCATCCCCGACATGTCCTATGTTTTTGAGAACCGCGCCAAACTGCGCGGCGTCTTCCTGACCCACGGCCACGAGGACCACATCGGCGCCATCTCCTGGCTGCTGCGCGACATTGACGTGCCCGTCTACGGGCGCCCCCTGACCATCGGCCTTGTCGACTACAAGCTGGAGGATAAGGGCGTCCGCGGCCGCAGCCGTCTCCTGCATCCGGTAGAATACGGCGAGATTATTAAGGCCGGCGTCTTTGGCGTCGAGTTTATCAACGTCAACCACTCGATCGCCGATGCCGCCTCTCTCGCCCTGCACACACCTGCCGGCGTCGTCATCCACAGCGGCGACTTCAAAATCGACTACACCCCCGTCTTTGGTGAACCGATCAATCTCGGGCGCTTCGCAGAGCTGGGCAACGCTGGTGTTCTTCTTTTTAATTGCGAAAGCACCAACATCGAGCGCCGCGGCTCCACGCCTTCGGAGCAGAAAGTTGGTGATGCTTTTTCCTATCATTTCTCCCGGGCCACCGGCCGCATCATCGTCGCCACCTTCTCTTCAAACGTGTCGCGCGTACAGCAGGTCATCAGTGCCGCCGAGATTCACGGCCGCCATGTCGCCCTGATGGGCCGCAGCATGCTGAACGTCTTCCGCGCCGCGCGCAAGCTCGGCTACCTCAAGATCGGACCCGACACCCTGATAGATGCCGACGACATCGACAAACACGCACCGGATAAGGTCGTCATCATCACCACGGGCAGCCAGGGTGAGCCCATGTCCGCGCTGACGCGCATGGCCTATTCCGAGCACCGCAACATTGAAATTCAGCAGGGCGACATGGTGATCATCTCCGCGACCCCGATCCCCGGTAATGAAAAGTCCCTCTACCGTGTCATCGACGAGCTCTACAAGCGCCGGGCGACCGTCGTCTACTCCGATCTGGCCGACATCCACGTCTCCGGCCATGCCTATCGCGACGAAATCGAACTCATGCACCGCCTGATCCGGCCGCGCTATTTTATCCCCGGCCACGGCGAGTACCGCCACCTCCACATCCATGCAGAGGTCGCCCACACCCTTGGTCAGAGCTGGGACACGATCTATCTGCTCAACAATGGCGATATTCTGGAGTGCACCCCGGAGTCGGCGCGCATCGCCGGCTACACCAGCGCCTCCGCCGTCCTCATCGACGGTTCGGCAACCGGAACCGTCAACCGCGAAATTCTGGAGCAGCGCCAGACACTGTCGGACGACGGTGTTGTCGCCGTTGCCATCGCCATCGACTCCCGGCGTCGCCGCCTTGTCGGCGAGCCTCAGATCATAACGCGTGGCTTCATCTATGAGGAAGACAGTCACATGATTGAACGCGAATGTATACGCGAAATCCGCAACTATGTGGACAAGGCCCAAAACAGCGGGCAGCCCCTCTCGACCATGCTCGATGCCCCCAAGCTGCGCGAGCGTATCCGCGGCCTGCTCTTTCAGAAGACGAAGCGGCGCCCGGTCGTGCTGATTCAGATTCTGGACATCGCCCAATGACAGCCGCTGACGCCCGCGCCGTTATCGGCGAAACCGCCCGCCTCATGATGCGCCACGAAAGCGGCGTGCCAGCCCGCGCCCGCCACCTGCTCGCGGTCCACGGCTATGCCTGCCTGATCGCCGACGGCGAAGCCCTGACGCTGGACGGGCCGGACGCCACCCTTCGCCTCATTATCGAACTTGCCGCCCTTACCCACGACATTGGCATCCGCCCGGCGCTCGCCACGTACGGCAGTTCCGCGGGCCCCCTGCAGGAGGCACTTGGGGCTCCCCTCGCCCGCAAACTGCTGGACAAACTTAACCTGACCCCGGAGATCACGGAGCGTGTCTCAGAACTCGTCGGCAGCCACCACAGCTATGGCGGCGAACGTGGACTTGACCACCAGATCCTGATTGAAGCGGACTTTCTGGTGAACTTCTTTGAAAGCTCCTATACGAAAGAAAGGATCGAGCACACGCTTGGCACGATCTTTCGCACTGCTGCCGGCAAGGCCCTCGCCCGTGAACTCTATTTGTGCGAATAACAAAATCGTCAACTTTTGTAGTTGTGTCAGCTTTTTCTGACACAACTACAAGATTTTTTTGTCCATCTCAGAGGTCGCAAGCGTCATCTTTGGAATCCAGTCACTCATCTCTTTTTCACGGCTTCTGGTTCACTCTCAACTAAGCACCTGCTGACTTTCTGTCTTACAGCACTGCCCACTGGCGCTTAATGCTGCAAAACCAGGAAAGACAATGGATCTCTGACTTCAGCTCCACCTGTCCCGGCAGCCTATCGCCAGCATCCTGTTGGCCGTCAGCCCGTCACCAGAGCCAGGTCCAGACGACAATGAAGAGATTCAGCAGCAGACTCAGAGCGATGAGCACACGGTCAAAAAGGCCGGAATAGCCTGCCACACCAAAGACATTGACGATAAAAAGAACCAGGGAGCAGATAATACCAGTCCATCTGGCGACTCCCTGTGGCAGGAAGACCATGCCCAGCGCCATCAGAATGGGAATCAGCATCAGCAGAGCCGCCATCAGCAGCTGTAGCTGACCCATTGGCTTTCCATCGATCACGGCGGCCTCCTGGCCTTTCTCATAGAGACGCAGCACATCCCCCAACAGATAGATCAATAGCAGCGCCACCCAGCACACAGCCAGCTGGACACGTCGCGCTTCCATATAGACTGCAGCCGGCATCAGCAACCCTCCTCTCCCTCATACACATGCCCCTCAGTTACGAACCGCTTTACCTCAGGTTGTAGCCCCTCGGACACAAGTAGAATCACAATACCCCGCTTGTGTCTGCTGTCCACAATCCGGTGCGCTTCCTGCACCTCATCCAGTGGCAGAACTCTCTCGATCACGGCCCGCAGCTCTTCCGCCACGAAGATGAAATCATATTTTTTGAATCTCTGATTCCAAGTTATGAATAGTCTCGCAGTAATCAAGTTTGCAGCACTAAACAAGGGCATTATTTTCAAGTCGGATCTCAAAATAATGCCCCTTTGATTTTCTGTCATTCATTTATAACTCCCAAGAAAACAGGAGATCATCACTTCAAAAAACTATCCAGCATGGCGTCCAGCTCACGGCAAAACTCTTCAGGAGAATCATAGTTAGGTGTATGGCCAGGACCATCGATCAAAACGAAATCCTTTTTCGGTGCCAAGATCATATTGTAGTAGTCTTCTGCATATTTGACCGGTGTGATCCAATCTTCCGACCCGGAAATAAAACCGACAGGAACTTGAAACTCTAATCCGTAATCGCGAACATCGGCTGTCACAGTAAAATCAAACAGCTGCTGGTT
The DNA here is from genome assembly GCA_030055235.1 of Bacillota bacterium. Taxonomy (GTDB): domain Bacteria; phylum Bacillota; class Clostridia; order Saccharofermentanales; family Fastidiosipilaceae; genus JAEZYR01. The sequence continues at coordinate 22,589 of JASGUW010000093.1, read as the reverse complement.
GAGAGCAGTATATTTTTCAAGACCTGAAACTTGTTTCAAAAACCAGCGAACATCATTCAGCCACATATATGGGGATATAACGCCCAGCCATATCTTGTTTACTTCGTTTTCTACCGGATGATACTTAAGCGTATGCTGTCTAAGGTTCATCAAAGTAGACAATGTCATATGTTCCGAAAAAGCACGATATGCTGCTTCCATGTCTGTAGTCTCATCGCCTTGAGCTTTCGCTTTTTCAAGAGCATCTTCATAACTGTAGGTCTCGCTTTCTGAGATCGCTACCGCTTGCCCTATACCGACATACGCCGCCACCTTATCCGGATGAGATAAGGTGTACCGGCTTCCGAGCACCGACCCGTAGGAGTGGCCCACAAGAATGACTGTTTCTTTATCAAAGCGATCCAAGACATAGTTCACCAGTTCATCGAGATCGACCTGTGCCTGTTCGAAAGTGGCCGTTTGATTATTCGGGTCGTTTTTACAATTTCTAAAATATGTCCTTCCGCATCCTCTTTGATCCCAGTTCACTAAGGTATATTGTCCGACAAGATATTTTTGAAACCGATAATTCATAAATGCATCCGGACCGGAAGGTCCTCCATGAAGCCAAATGATGACCGGATTGTTGACATCTTCTCCGCGAATCAGCAAATACTGCTCCTGTCCGTCTAAAGGAACATAGATGCTTTCATCAACTCCGTTCGGGGTAGTAATGCGATTGGAAAAATACAGGACCCCGCGTATGCCGAACACAAACAGGACGGCGGCAATGATGGCTACCAGAAGGACGCCCACGATGCCTTTCATAATCGTGCCGAAACCCATTTTTTTCTTTTCGTTTTTCTTTTGTCTATCCATAACGGTACCCTCTCAAAATCTGCCATAAGGGCTCATACACCTGCTACAGCCTTATGATTCGAAGCTACTCATGTAATTCTTGAAACATGAACTTCTTAACAACCTTGTTCAGGCAATACATTTTAAGCGTCTTCTAAAAAGACAATTTCACTACAGCCTGATATTTTCGTATTGAATTATTATTTTCGTATTGAATTATGGTAAAGAAAAAGATTCGTCAGCTTATTTTCAACAATTCTTTAAGAATAACGCATCTTTTCCCATAGTTTTTTGCGTAAAATCTTTAAAACCTCGCTATAGTCAGCTTTGAAGCTCGTGTCACTATTATGACATCCTCCCCCTAAACAGGGATCGCGACATATTCCGCATGGCAGCCATAGCACATGCCAGGGAAGGAGCCAAGGCTCCTGTCTCCAGACTTGAAGCCGGCAAGATCGGGTGCCAGGGCCACTACCGTTCCCTCGAACACGGTGCCCAGAACGAGCTGTTGAGGGGAGGCAGCCGAGAAATGCCGGCATCTTTACAGAAGACAAACATCAAACAACGTCTTTCTGCTGTAACGCGTGCCAAATCCGCAAGTGGTCCGTATTTGATTCCTCTAAAACAAGTTCAACTTGTACTTTTGGCGCTTATGCTATCTACCCTCGATTTTGTCAAAAATTCGAGTTGTGTCAGTGAAAAGCGACACAACTCCAAAAATTGGCACACCGAGTAGATTAGAGGCGCTCCGAATCTCACAGCTATTCCCTCTGAAACAAAGCAAGCCTTCCTCTCATTCCTGACAGAGAGCTGGCGCCTCCGGCTGTCCGCAGGCAACACCGATTGCGCTTCCGGGCCCAAAAGACGATCACGGCAAAAAGGAGCCCCGGATGGGGGCTCCTTTGACTCACTGGCAAATCTGCCGTTCGCCGCCCTACTCGCCTCCCTGCGCCTTTTTGCGCTGCGCCATCCGCCGCAGCAGGCTGCCGATGCCCAGACCGAGCAGGGAAATTCCGGCTCCCACAGGGATCATCCCAAAATACGGGATGTTCAGCTTCTGAAAGGCCACCATGTTGGCCAGACTGAAGGTCGCGTATTCCGCCAGCATGTACATGAGCCCGAAAACAGGAGCGGCGAACCACTTGCCCCTTTCCCAGTAATCGTTCCTGCCGATGATAATGGACAGCACCAGGGTCATGACCGGCAACAGGAACCACAAATACATGAGGCTGAAACCCATGCCGTCCGATCCGCTGCTCAGAAACCAGAACACGATCATCCCCAGGCCCCAGACCGCCAGATAGGTCAGAATCACCAGCAGCCGACCCTGCTTCTCCCTGCTTCTGACCACATTGGTACTCTCATCCAGATACTCCAGATAATTCGACACTGCCTTTTCCTCCTTCAACAGGGCATCCAGACTGATGTTGTAGAGCTCGCTCATCCTGACCACGCTGACAATGTCCGGATAGGTCCTGCCGTTTTCCCAGTTGGAAATGGACTGGCGGCTGACACCAAGTTTTTCCGCCACTTCTTCCTGGGTCATGCTGACCGCCCTGCGTGCCTCTTTGAGTTTCGTTCCTACATCCATCCGTTCTCTCTGCTCTCCTTTCGCCCTGATTGAAGCCTGTCCGGCAGCAGAAAACCAGCCAAAAGCTTTGTCATGGCCGGTTTTGCGTGTCAAAATGCTTTTACATCGACCCTCAAAACATGATTTTCTCTGCGAAAACCCTCTTCCCCGACCGCCAGGCCGCCGCAGCGGCACCTTCTCCTGTTTTTTCCCGCGTCAGGCACCGGCGCCTTGCTCGCGGCGCTGCTTCAGGTCTTCACTGATCCTGGCCAGCGTCTTACGGTCCAGATTGTAGATCACTCCAACAGAGATGATCTGGCAAATGGCGGTGACCAGCAGACCGCCGGTGACCAGATAGCGCATCCTGAGAGCTGTCTCGGGGCTCTGCGCCGCCCCCAGGGAGGCGTCATAGCCCAGCATGGTGGCGACGACCAGACCCAGCGAAGGGCCGATGCCCTGCGCCAGCTTGCGGAAGAAGGAATAAAGGGCATAAGTGGTTCCCTCATCACGGACACCGTGCTTCCACTCGTTGTAATCGATCGCATCCGCCACCAGAGACCAGACCATGCAGGAATAAAGGCCGTTCCCCAGCGTCGCCAGCAGGGCGCAGACCGTGTAGAAGATGAGGCCGTTCCTGTCCGGAGTCATGGGCAGGAAGGTCATCAGGGCATAGGCTGTGGCTGTCAGGCAGAAGCCGGCCAGAATGGGCTCTTTCTTGCCGAAGCGCTTGACGATTTTGTCAATGAAGGGCATGTAGATAAACATGCCGAGCCAGGCAATCACGCTGAGTAAGCCGGAGATCTTCGCATTCTTGAAGTAGGACTGGAACATGATCTGAGAGGCACTCATCACGCCGTAGAGACCGATAATCTCACAGACCGAAAGACAGGCGACGCCGATGGCGGCCCGGTTTCTGGCAAAATTGGCCACAGCCTTGACCGGATTGAACTTCGGCTGCTCCTCCTTCAGATTAATGCTGGTGTCCACACGGATCGTGGTATTGCGGATCATGAACTGGAAGGCCAGAAAGCCGATGCCGCCCAGCAGCAGTGCGATCCAGAAGATGATGCCGCCCTTCAGGTTGTTGTCGGCATCATAGACGAAAACAGGCAGCAGCATCATGATGGGCAGGGCTGCCAGCAGGGCTCCGGCGCTGCGCCAGGTGGACAGCTCGGCCCGCTCGGCCGGATCCGTCGTGATCAGGGACATTACGGAACCATAGGGCACATTCGCAATGGTATAGAAGGCATCCCAGATAATATAGCCGGCGACGAAGAGGATGTTCTTCACCATGGAGGGCATGCCGCGGAAGGGCAGGAAGCAGCAGGCACCCGCCACCAGCAGGCCGCAGGAGCCTACTGAAATATAGACCAGAAACTTGTTGCGCTTATAGCGGCGCTTGTCGGCGTCGACCAGGCCGCCGATGACCGGGTCGTTGATGGCATCCCAGACCTGTACGATGAGCAGCAGGGACGCCATCAGGTAGGAATCTATGCCCATGTACTGGGTCCAGAAGATGGTCAGGTAGGACTTCAGGGCGAAGGACATGTTGCAGCCGAAGTCACCCGCGGCGTAAGCAATTTTGTCACGCAGGCCAAATTGGGGATAACCATTTGCGTCGAGTGGAACGGATTTTGCCATTCGAGCTTTCCTCCCTTGTTCTGCCGTCTTTACCGTATGGGGCAGGCAGCTGTTTAAAACCGTTGCCCGCCTCTACCAAAGGGACACGCGGCACAGCGTCTGTGCGTTATCGGACGCTGCTAAATGACATCATCGGGCTTCTTGAACTTGACCTCCAGCGGATTCTGGCGCTCGATTTCGCAGAAAATAGCAATCTGTGCCTTGATATGTTCTGGCTTTATGAAGAGCTCGGCACCGTTGACCAGCGCGTCGTACCAGTTGTGGTAGAAACGATTGGAACAGGTGGCGAAGCTGCTCCAGATATCCTCATCAAATTCCAGGCTCTCTTCATGCCAGACCAGCTGGTTGTTGCAGTAGGCGGGAGAGCCGTCCGGGTGGTGGATGGACTTGTGCTGTAAAACCGGCACGGGCACCTCTTCGTCCAGATAATAGCGGTAGACGATTTTGTCGATGTAGACGCGCATGGTGCCGCGACTGCCATAGATCGTGAACGTGGCTGCATCCTGGGCGAAGGCATCGGAAGGATTGACCTCCATCTCATAACGCACGCCGTCGGAGTATTCCAGCGTGCAGAACAGATAGTCCTCCGCATCGCCCACGGAATTCCAGATATCCATTTTGGACTGAATCTTCGGCATTTCATCACTGCCCGCCAGATGCATGATCTGCTCGATGGAATGGGCGGCGTTGTTGCGCATGGAGCCGGCATCGCGGTAGAGCAGCGTCTGCCAGTCATAGCGGCGTGAGAAGGAGTTCTGACAGGCCCGCACCAGTTTGATGTCGCCGATGACCTTCTGCTGCAGCAGCTCATGCATCTTGATGTAGTAGTCGTTGAAGCGGTATTGATGGAAGATGGTGAAAATGACGTTGTTCGCCTTGGCAGTATCGATCAGGTCCTGCACCATTTCGGGTGTTTTGCACAGGGGCTTCTCACAGAGCACATTCAGGCCGTGGGCCAACAGATCCTTCGTAATGGGATAGTGCAGGTCAGAATAGGAAGCGTCGACGACAAAGTCCAGGTCACTGCGTTCAAACAGATCCTTATAGCTCCTGTAGGTGTCGCAGCCAAAGTGCTCTCTGGCAACGGCGGCACGGGCGGGATCGTTTTCGACAACGGCAACGACGGTACAGATATCATTGGCCGGTGAACGCAGGAAGGCTCCATGGATATCACAGCCGCTGCGGCCATAGCCGATGATTGCTACATTCAATTTGCGCATGGTGTTTCCTTTCTCCCTGCGACAAGACGCAGGCCTTTACTTTCTGAAGTTCATGGGCATAGATTTGTACAAATGGTATAACAGTTTGAGTCTGGCTTTTCCTCTTTAGCCACAGATCATCCAATACATGGTAACAAACTATGCCTATGAATGCGAAGGTGGAGCCGTCCACCGTGACCCCTCATTTATCGAAAAGAACGTCGGGGTCTGTCATGGGCATTTCCTGTCAGCAGCACGGGTTTTCAAGTCCGGGCGGAACATAACAGAGCGATTTCCGGCTTCTCCTGGGACATAAGAAAGAGGGACGGCTGAGAGCATAAAAGGAGCAATGATCCTTATCCTTCCAGCAGCAGGATTCCAGCAGCTCATTGGCCTGCACCGGGCAGTCATTTCGCCTGGGCTTGATCGCAACGCTATTCTGATTATTGCAGTTTTGCTAGGCTGCTGAGCAAGCTGGCTCTTACAGCTAAAGCCTAGCTCAACACGCTCGCTGTGCCGAACGTGTTCTTTTTGAATCGTCAGGCGGCAGCCGGGAAACAACAACAAAAAAGAAACACAGCTGTCATTACAAAACCATAATGACAGCTGCATTTCAAGATCTCGAGGCGCCTCAATCGCTCTCGCCTCGGGCGACCTAGCTGCAACCGGTGGTGGTGCCGCAATCGCAGGGCCTGCGGCGACCTAGCTGCAACCGGTGGTGGTGCCGCAATCGAGGCAGACTTTACAGGTACCGTTCTGAACCATGCGGGTCGAAGCGCAGGTCGGACAGGTGGAGCCATCATAGACACGCTCGCCGTGCATGGCCGCCTCCCGGGCGCTTTCGTGGATGAAGCCAATTGTGTAGGGGTCGTCACCGAGTTCGGCGAGCAGCTCCTCTTCCTCCGCCTGGCGGGCGCGCATTGTATTCGCCATATCTACCACCGCCTGCGGATTCAAAAGCGGCGGCAGCGCTTCTTCGACATTCTCCGGCCGCACCTGGACGCGGCTGAAATCGCCCAGCTCAATGTCGATGATCTTGGAGATCAGGTCAGAGATGCTGGTGACATACTTGATATAGGGGTGGCGCTGGACAAAGCCATAGGGCTCGTACTTCTGGCCGCGGAGCATCTTCGCAATATTCCAGGCCGGGATGCGGTACTGCAGCATGACCGAAATGGTTTTCGACAGCGAGTTCAGTAGGCCCATGATGGTTGTGCCCTCGCGGTCGGTGGTGATGTAGATTTCGGAAATTTCCCCCTCCATATTGCGATTGACAGTGGTATAGATTTTGACATCGTCAATCTGCGCCGGATGGGTATGCCCGGAGCGGATGCCGACAAGCTTGGTGCGCCGCTGCATCTCGGGAACGCCGGCTGAGGCGGCCCGCCTGGCGGCCGGAGCCGGCCTGGGGCTCTGGGCGGCCGCGGCCGCGGAAGTCCGGGCCATCAGTTTCTGCTTGCAGCCGCGGGCATAGTCAAGCAGAGCCTGATAGCTGAGATTCTCCAGCGCTTCGTCGCCACCATCCTCATCCAGTCGAACGTTCAGGGGCTGCGCGCTCTTGGAGCCGTCACGATAGAGGGTAATGCCCTTGACCCCGGTCTTCCAGGCCAGCAGGATGACGTTTTTGAAATCGTCGACCGTGGCATCGCGCGGGAGATTGACGGTCTTGGAGATCGCCCCGGTGACGAAGGGCTGCAGGGCGGCGACCATCAGGACGTGACCGCGCGGTGCTATGAAGCGTTTGCCGCTGCCGCAGGTGTTGGCGGTATCGAAGATCGGCAGGTGTTCCTCACGCAGACCGGGTGCTCCTTCGATCTTGCCGTCAAGAATCATGCCGTTCTCATCCTGCTTGCCGATGTACTCGTGGATGGCCTTGACTTCCTCTTCACGGTAGCCCAGGCGACGCAGCGCCACCGGGATGATGGGGTTAGCCAGGGTCATGAAACCGCCGCCGACGAGCTTTTTATAGACCACATGGGAGAAGAAGGGCTCAATGGAAGTGGCGCCGCAGTCCATCGCAAAGGAGATGGTGCCGGTCGGGGCCATAACGGAGACCTGCGCGTTGCGGTAACCGCTCACTTCGCCCAGCTCGACCGCCTCCGTCCAGACCTCCTGAACCATGTCGGCCAGGCCCGGGATACCGTCGTACTCAAGGACATCCAGGTCAATGGTAAAGGGGGTGTAGCTGAGGCCTTCAAAGGCATCCTGGCGGACACCGGCGGCCCGGGCATGGTTGCGGATGACGCGGAGCATGTGCTCACGGTTGAGTTCGTAGGCGTCAAAGGGGCCGACGCGGGCGGCCATGCGGGCCGAGACAGCATAGGAGTGGCCGGTCAGGACGGCGGCCAGAGAGGCCGCCAGGTTGCGGGCAGCCTGCGAATCGTAAGGCAGGCCGAGCACCATCAAAAGCGAGGCCAGGTTGGCCAGGCCCAGACCGGTGGTGCGGAAGCGCCAGGTTTTGCGTGCAATATCCTCCGTGGGGTACTGCCCCCATTGGATGGAGGCCTCCAGAACCAGCTGGACCAGGCCGATGAGATGGCGATAACCATCAAGGTCGAAGTTGCCCGTCGCCTCGTCAAAGAAGCCATAGATATTGATCGACGCCAGATTGCAGGAGGTGTCGTCCAGGAAGGCATACTCGCCGCAGGGGTTGGTAGCGTTGATGCGGTTGTAATGGGCGCCAAGCTTGCCGTCCTCACCGGCTGGGCAGGTATGCCACTGATTGAAGAGATCGCTGAACTGCGGAGCCGGATCGGCGCAGCGCCAGGCAGACTCGTTCATCAGATTCCAGAGGTCCGCGACCAGCACCTCACGGTTGACCGTGTCATCGATGCGCCCGCGCAGCATGATGGTGGCGTCGGGGTCAATGCCGAGCATGTCAACCTTCTTCATGAAGTCGTCGGAGAGGCGCAGAGAGTTGTTGGAGTTCTGACCGGAAACCGTGTTATAAGCTTCGCCGTCAATGGAGCCGTCATAGCCCATCTTGATCAGGGCGGCGACCTTGTCCTCTTCTTTTGCCTTCCAGGTGATGAAGCGCTCAATCTCCGGGTGGTCGATGTCGAGAGAGACCATCTTGGCGGCGCGGCGGGTGGTGCCGCCGGACTTGATCGCACCGGCGTTGCGGTCGAGCCCCTTCAGAAAGCTCATCAGGCCGGAGGAGACGCCGCCGCCGGAGAGACGCTCGCCCTCGGCGCGGATGTTCGAGAAGTTGGTGCCGGTACCGGAGCCGCCCTTGAAGAGCTTGGTCTCCGTCACATAGCCTTCAGAGATCGAGTGCGGCCCCAGAAGCTTGTCCTCAATCGAGAGAATAAAGCAGGCGGAGGCCTGGGTGCGGGTATAGTCGTCCTCTGAGAGAACCGTCCTGCCCAGCTCCTCATCGTAGTAGTAGTTACCGTTGCCGGTACCCTCAATGCCGTAGGCGCGCTTGAGGCCGGTATTGAACCACTGCGGCGAGTTTGGGGCATAGAGCTGAGCCAGCATGCCATAGGCGAGCTCATCGTAGAGAATCTGGCGCTCCTCCCCTTCAGCTACTAGACCTTCGTCGACCAGGGCAGCGACCCAGAAATCGACCATGCGGTGGACGATCTGACGCATGCTGGTCTCATGTCCGGCGCCGGGCACACCGGCTTTGCGAAAATACTTCGAAGCGATGATGTCGCAGGCGTTCTGCGTGTAGTGGGCCGGAAATTCGAGATTCTTCATATCAAGCAGCGTGTCACCCGTCTTGTAGTCAAGGAGGTGGACGTCGCGCCGCTCCCAGTCAAAGAGATCATAGACGGTACGCCCGGGCTCTTTGTCGAGAGCACGTGTGAAGTAGCGCTCGATCAGGGGCGGGCTGGTGTTCTGCCGGGTGGCTGCGTGGGCATTGGCGTTGGCGCTCATGGACTCCTCCGAAAAGGAAGCGGACGCGTGAGGCGGCCGCTTCGTGTTGTCTGGATTCCAACCGTACACCAGATTATCCGCTATGACAAGCAGGCAGACACTACATCTAGACCCGTTTCACGGAAATAGACACTACATCTTGATTTTCTATCCTTTCGGTCAAGAAGCTGTTACATGGGCTTCAGAGGCGACTCCAGCTAACATGCTGACATCAGGCAGGCTGAGGCCAGAGGCAGAAAAAAGGAAATATGACAGGAATGTGACAATCAGATAACAATTTCCCGTCACTGTCTCTGCAGGGCTGACGCGTGCCTTCTGAAAACGCGCAGAGCACTCCCTGCTCCCCATTGCAGCTCGTGTAAAAACCGAATAGCTGATGGCTTGGCTTTGCCTTCTGAACGAAAGTTCAATTTGTACGTTTGGCAGCCTTAGTCAATCGGGACAATATCGAAAAATTTGCTCAAGGGGTGGACAAAAATTGCGCTGGTGCCCCGGAATCGGGGCAGGAACGAAAAAATAGTCCAGAGGTGGCCAAAAAAGGCCGTTTGTGCCCCGAAATCGGGCACAAACCCCGATTTCTGGCCACAGATGGACAAAAATTGCGCTGGTGCCCCGAAATCGGGGCAGGAACGAAAAAATTGTCCAGGGCTGGCCAAAAAAGGCCGTTTGTGCCCCGAAATCGAGGTAGGAACGAAAAAATTGTCCAGGTATGGACAAAAATTGCGCTGGTGCCCCGAAATCCGGGCAGGAGCGAAAAAATAGACCAGGTGATCAAGGGTGTACAGAACTGAATCATAAAATGGAATGCAAATGGGTTAGACTCCGCTAACACCCAGCGCCAGCGACTCATTCTGTTTTGAGCCTTGAGCGAAGCGAGAGGCATGAAGTACAAAACTGGCACAACTCCGAAAGCTGACACAACTCCAAAAGCTGCACACCGAGCAGATTAGAGGTGCTGGAATCTCACATCGATCCATTCTGAGCAATGTTTCAGTGATCACCTTGTGAACCGTAAGCGAACGTGCGTAGCGAGCAATTTTTCGGGCTAGTACCGTGGCCTGGCACTCAAAAAATCGACTTGTACACCCCATTCGCGTGTACAAGTCGATTCCGGGTTCACGAACCATTAGCGCTGCACTCCTGAAAGAGCGCGTCAGATCAGTCTGCCTGATGCTCAGGAAAAACCGCGCTGGACGTCAATCACGTCGCGGACGGCCTTCAGGCGGCCGATGACGCGGTCCAGCTGGGCCTGCGAACTGATCTCAATTTCCAGGTGCAAGGTGGCGGTGACACCCTTAAAGGCATGGACGTTGCCGGAGAGGATGGAGATCTTCTCATCGGCAATGGCGGTGGAAATGTCACCCAGCAGGTGATTGCGGTCGTGGGCCAGGATGCGCAGCTCGACACGGTAGAACTGGCCCTTCTTCTCCTCCTCCTCGTCCCAGTAGACGTCGATCAGGCGGGAGGCGCGCTCGGCATCGGCGGCGTTGCGGGAGGCGGAAGCCATGATGTTGCGGATGTTGTTGCAGTCGCTGCGGTGGACGGAGACGCCTTTGCCTCTCGTAATGAAGCCCACTATGGGATCGCCCGGCAGAGGATTGCAGCAGCGGGCCAGGTTCACCAGGCAGTTGTCCATGCCGCTGACGGTGATACCCAGATCATTGTGCTTTTTACGGCGGCGTTTCTTCCCTGGCGGATGCTGGGGCAGGATCTCCCCCTCATCGGTGATCTGCATCGGCTGGGGCTCGTAAATGACCTGTCCTGAAGAGGAAAGGCGGTAGCCGAGTTCACTGCGCTCTTCCGGAGAAAGATCGCGGATATACTCGTCGCGCAGGCGCGGGATGACCTTCCCGGTTGACAGGGTGCCGTGGCCGATGGTGGCATAAAGGTCATCCAGGCTGCCCAGGTTATAGCGCTGCAGCATGGAGTCGACATAGGCGGGCTTCATCAGCTGCATGGGTGTGAAGCCGGTGCGTTTGAGCTCACGCTCGAAGGCCTCCTTGCCCCGCTGGATGTTCTCGTCGCGCATGGCGCGCTTGAACCAGTTGTTGATCTTCTGCCGCGCCGAGGAGGACTTGACGATTTTCAGCCAGTCCCGGCTGGGTCCGTGGACGTTGTCGCTGGTCAGAATTTCGACGATGTCGCCGTTCTGCAGTTCATAGGTAAGCGGGGCGATGCGGCCGTTGACCTTCGCTCCGTACATGCGGTTGCCGATGCCGGAGTGGACGGCGTATGCGAAGTCAATAGGGACCGCGCCAACCGGCAGGGCGATGACATCGCCGCGCGGCGTAAAGACATAGACCTGCTCGCTGACCAGACCGGTCTTGAGCGATTCCATGTAGTCAGAGGCATCGCGCAGATCCTTCTGCCAGTCCAGCAGCTGGCGCAGCCAGGCCAGCTTGGATTCCAGGTCATCCCGTGTTGCGTCCCCGGTCGGCAGCTGATCGCCTTCCTTATATTTCCAGTGGGCGGCCAGGCCGTACTCGGCCGTGCGGTGCATGGCCACCGTGCGGATCTGCACCTCAAAGGGAATGCCGCCGGGCCCGATCACGGTCGTGTGCAGGGACTGATACATATTGGGTTTGGGCAGCGAAATGTAGTCCTTGAAGCGGCCGGGCATGGGCTTGTAGAGTTCATGGACCAGGCCCAGGACGCTGTAACATTCATGGATGCTTTCGACGATGATGCGGCAGGCAAAGAGGTCAAAGATTTCGTCAAGATTGCGCTCTTTGAACTTCATCTTCCGATAGATGGAATAGAAGTGCTTGGGCCGGCCCTCGACCTCACATTCGATGCCCATCTCACGCGTGTGGCGGCGCAGCTCGACGATGACCTGTTCCAGATAGGCTTCGCGCTCACCGCGGCGCTGTGAAATGGCGCCGACGAGCTCATAATAGGCGGTGGGGTCAAGATAGCGCAGGCAAAGGTCCTCAAGCTCCCACTTCCAGCGGTAGATGCCGAGGCGGCTTGACAGCGGAGCATAGATGTCGAGGGTTTCCTCGGCAATGCGAAGCTGCTTTTCGCGTGGCATATATTTCATGGTGCGCATATTGTGCAGGCGGTCGGCGAGCTTGATCCAGACGACGCGGATGTCCTTCGCCATGGCCAGAAACATTTTCCGGAAGTTTTCGGCCTGCATCTCCTCATGGGAGCTGTAGCTGATCTTGTCGAGCTTGGTCACGCCTTCGACAAGTTCGGTGACGTTGGGGCCGAAGTAGCGCGTCACAAGCTCTGGCGTCAGCAGGGTGTCCTCTATCGTGTCGTGGAGGACAGCGGCGAGCAGGGTGTCACGGTCCGTCTCCAGCTCGGCCAGGAGGTCGGCGACGGCAATCGGGTGCAGGATGTAAGGTTCACCGTGGACGCGCTTCTGGGCATGGTGCATGCGGATGGCAACCACCAGAGCCGAGATCAGCTGCGGGGTATCGTCGGCACGTTCCTGCTTCGGCTCCGCGGCGATGCCATTCCGGGCCGGACGGCTGTGACCGCGCCGATGGTGCAGCAGCGCATCCACGGCCGTCTGCACCTGTTCGCGGAAATCTGCGGCTACATAGTGTTCAATAGCGGCAACGAGATCAGCATGCTCCATGCCAAAACCGGGGCCCTGGGCAAGAAAGCAGGCCTCTACGGGTTCCAGCAGCTCACGAACTTCTTCAGGCAGCTCGAAGGCCGGTGCCCGCCGGGTCTTCGCACGTGTCGTCGCGCTCATTCGAACTCCCTCCCTTTGTCTGGATCCGGGGCGGCCGTGAGGCGCGCCCAGGTGGCGGTGGCATAGAGATCGACGCGCTTCGTGACCGGCAGCATGACGGCGATCAGCCGGGTGGAGGCGGTCGGGCGGCGGACGATCAGGCCCGCTTCGTGGTAGATGTCAAGGATGCGGCGGAGGCGGAAACGGTCGGCGACCGGTGTGGAGCGGTCGGGCAGCTCATCCAGCAGGCGCTCCAGATCCAGGGCCGCGCCGTGCGGAGGCAGGCGGTCACGAAGGAGAAGGTAAAGGGCCGCCAGCTGTTCGCGGGTCGGCAGCAGGTCGGCTTCATTGAGTCCGGCGACGGCGGCAATCTCTTCCGTCCGCCAGTCCGGGAAGCTCTGCCAGCAGTCCTCCGGGTCGAGTCCGGCGCTGACCGCCGGGCTCATCCGGTCGACTGTGGGACCCAGGTCCTTCACGTTCAGCTGCAGCTTGTTGATGCCGCGGAAACGGTTGACGCCAACGGTGGCAATGAGGTCGAGGGAGCCGGTGCTCGCCGTCAGGCGTTCGAGCTCGGCGCCGGCGCCAAACCAGACGGCTTCTATTCTGCCCTCGGCTCCCTCGCCAAAGAATTCCAGGCGCAGATGCTGATTTTCGCGTCCCATGGTCTGCAGTTCGGTGAGATAGAGGCCCGACAGATGAAACAGCGGTTCATCGTTGCTTCTGCCATAGGGCTCCAGGCGCTCGATCTCCTCGGCTGTCTCCAGTGTCAGCTCATCGGCGTAGAGGCTGCTGTCAAAGATGTGGCTTTCGGCAGAGCTTTCGTCACCAAGGAAGCCCCCGGGGGCGGCGCTGAGGCTGTCTACCAGGCGCTGGCGCAGGGCATCGATCCGGTCGTCAGCTACCAGAAGACCTATTGCGCCGGCATGGCCGCCAAATTCAAGCAGGAGATCGGCCGCCGTCGCCACCAGGGCGTGGAGATCGCTGACTTTTCCTCCGGCGCGCCCGGAGCCGCGCCAGCGCCCCGGAATTTCAGGGTCTGGAGCCAGGGCGAGTACCGGACAGGCGTAGGCATCAGCCAGGCGTGCGGCCAGGAGGCCCAGAATGCCGACATGCCAGCCGGGATCGGCGACGACCAGAAGTGGGTCGGCGAGCTGTTCGGGGCGGGCGGCCAGGCCCTGTTCCACCGTGGCTCTGGCCTCCTGCTCGAGCTGGCGGCGTTCGGCGTTGATGGCCTCAAGCTCCGCGGCGATCGGCAGTGCCTCTGTCTCAGACTTCGCAAGTAAAAGATCCAGCGCCCGCTGCTGGCGGCCCAGCCTGCCGGCGGCGTTGATGCGCGGTGCGATGGTCCAGGCCAGATCCCGGGCCACCAGCTCCTCCGGATTGCTTCTGGTCTGCTGCAGCAGGGCGCCGAGTCCGTAGCCGGGATTCTTCCGCAGCTGCTCCAGGCCCAGGCGGACGAGATCGCGGTTTTCGTCAACCAGCGGCATCTGATCCGCCACGGTGCCGAGCGCGGCATAGCCGAGCCCGAGTTTCCAGAGTTCGTCCTGGCCCAGAGCCACGGCGAGCGCCCAGGTCAGCTTCAGCGCCACGGCGGCGCCGGAGAGTTCGCGCTGCACGCCCTGCTGGTCCTGGCGCTGGGGATTGATGACGGCATGGCAGACCGGCAGTTCGGGGCCGGGCAGGTGGTGGTCGGTGATGACTACCGGGATCCCGAGCGCTTCGATGCGCGCGACGATCTCAAGATCGCGGACACCGCAGTCGCAGGTGATGAGGGCCGCGGCACGGGCTTCCAGCGCCGTCTCCAGCGCCCGCTCCGAGAGGCCGTAGCCTTCGTCCAGGCGGTTGGGGATCAGTGTCGTCACCGGCACGCCGAGGCGGCGCAGGAAAAGGGTCAGGATGGCGGTGGCCGTCAGACCGTCGGCATCGTAGTCGCCGTGGACGACGATGCTTTCGCGCAGACGGATGGGTATCAGCAGGGTGTCGACAGCCCGCTGCATGTCAAGCAGGAGGAAGGGGTCGCTCAGGGGGCCCGGGACCGGGCTCAGCAGCGCCCGGACCGCAGCCGGATCTGTATACGAGCGGGCGGCGAGTACTCGTTCGAGCGGCGGCCCGTCGACAATCGTGTCACTGCGGCTCGTCCAGAGCCGACCATTCACTACGACCTGTGACAACTGTCCCCCTCCTTTCCATGCCTGCTTACTTTGATTGTCAGTTACTTTGATTGCCCGAGACAGCCGGGTTCAGCTTTCTGATGGCAAAAGACCCGGCGTCATATGGCGCCGGGTCACTGTTGGGCTTCTTTCGCGGCGAAGCGGCCTGCCCAGTTCTGTCAGCGTTTACGCTTGCGCGCAGCCTCTGACTTACGCTTGCGGCGGACACTGGGTTTTTCGTAATGCTCACGCTTCCGAACCTCAGCGAGGACGCCGGACCGTGCACAGGAGCGCTTGAAACGGCGCAGTGCACTGTCGAGGGTTTCGTTTTCCTTGACTCTCACTTCTGTCATGTTCTCCCCCCTCTCCGGCAAAGTGGTTCGACCCCGACTTCGCAAACTACACTTAAGTCTATCACGCATGGCGGTCTGCTGTCCAGATATCAGCCGCCACTTCGCTGCTTCGCAGCTCCGCTGTTTCGTTGCTATCCGCTTCACTGCTGCGCGACGCGCAGAGCCAAAACGAAGAGAATCCAGAAAAGGATATTGTAATTCCCTTCCTCTTGACCACAAAGACCCGATTCTGGTCAAAACAGCGTGCTATCCAAAAAACCATTTGGATTTCAGGCTACTTTGACCACGAAAGGGCAATCGCCGCTTTGCGGCGTGCAGGCTGCTGCACGCCGCGCAGTGTCAAAACGGCAGGAAACTGCCGTTCGCGGGAACGGAGGTCATGTTCAGGATACGGCGGCCAACAATGCGCCTGTTCCTGTCGCTAATGACCCGAATCCTAACATTCATACGCCTGGGATCCGGCGTCTCCCAATGGCCCCCCATACTGAGCTCAAAGAAAACGCACCCATGATACATACGAAAGCCAAGTCAGGGGCCAAGTCAGGGGCAAAGGTCAGGCCGGGGCCAGGGGCAACCAGCATGCACACTCCCGGCAAGCAGTCCCTGCCGCCGTTGATGATGTCATTCGCATGGACACGCGCATCGTCGCGCCAGAAATGCTCGAATTTCAGGCCATCGCCAAAGGTCGGCCGGATGCCTGCTCAGAGAAGTCTGGGCGACAGCGGCTTCCCCCCGATGAGGTGGACGTGGGTATGGCCGACGGTCTGGCCGCCGTCCGCCCCGACATTGGAGATCAGGCGATAGCCGTTGCCCAGGCCCTCACTCTCCGCCACAGCGCGCGCGGCCACCAGCAGGGCAGCAGCGAGCGTACTGCGTTCGTCGCGGCCCGCCAGCTCATGCAGCGACGTGACATGGCACTTCGGCACCAGCAGCACATGGGTCGGCGCGACAGGATGGAGGTCGCGGAAGGCAATGACATCTTCCGACTCATAGACGATGTCGGAAGGGGCCTGACCTGCGACAATACGGCAGAAGATACAATTCGGATCCTGATTCATGTAGGGCTCCTCCCCATCCAGGGTTTCAGGCGAGCTTGGCGCTCATCCAGGGTTTCAGGCAAGCTGCGCGATGGCCACTGCACAGGCCGTCTCCAGCGCCGCCGCCAGACGACTGGCGTCACGGGCGCCGGCCTGGGCCATCTCGGGACGTCCACCGCCACCACCGCCGGCCGCCTTCGCCGCCGCAGATATCAGTTTGCCACAGTGGGCGCCGGCTGCCACGGCGGCAGGCGTCGCCATGGCGACAAAACTCAGGCGCTCGTCCTGGACGGCGGCCAGCAGGACCAGTGCAGGTTCGAGTTTATCGCGCAATGAGGCGGCGGTGTCACGCAAAGCATCAATCCCGCCGGCCGTGACCTGGGCGACCAGGACGTTGATGCCGTTGACCTCAACGGCTTCTGTCTCCAGGCTGCCGGCCGCGGCGCTGGCCAGCTTCGACTCCAGGCGGGCGCGCTCCCGCTCCGACTGGCGCAGCTCCTGCTGCAGCTGGTGGACGCGCTCGGCCACGGAGGCCGTGTCGGTTCTGAGTTCCGCGGCCGTCCGGCGCAGCTCGGTCTCGGCGGCGTGGACATGCCGCATGGCGGCGGCACCGGTCAGGGCGGTGATGCGCCTGACCCCGGCTGCAATAGAGGCCTCCGAGAGGATGACAAAGAGGGCGGCCCGGGAGCTGCGCTCCAGGTGCGTGCCGCCGCAGAGCTCGATGCTGAAGACGTCGGCCGGCGCCACGGGCCGGTCGGCGGCGGCGCCTGCCGCACCCACCGTGATCACACGGACGATGTCACCGTATTTTTCGTCGAAGAGAGCGGCAGCGCCTTCGGCTCTCGCCTCCTGGAGGCCCATGTGGCGCACTGTCACCGGGCGGTCGTCAAGGATGGCGCGGTTCACTGTCTGCTGCACGCGCTCGAGTTCTTCGGCACTCAGGGCGCGGTCCCAGGTAAAGTCAAAGCGGAAGCCGTCAGCGTCGACCTCCGAACCCGCCTGATTGACCGTGTCGCCCAGCTCCAGGCGCAGCGCCTGATGCAGGAGGTGGGTTGCCGTATGGTTGCGGGCGATGGCCAGGCGCCGAACCCGGTCGACCGCCAGTGTCACCGTCTGGCCGCGCTGAATGAGGCCGCGGCGGATAAGACCATGGTGCAGCCTGTGGCCGCTGTTACTCAGGGTGGTGTCCTGAATTTCGATCTCCAGATCGCCGCCACCCGCCAGGATCCGGCCCGTGTCGCCGACCTGGCCGCCGGAACGGGCATAAAAGGGCGTCCGGTCCGTGATCAGGAGGATGCGGCTGCCTTCGCCGGCCGTCTCCACCTCTTGGGCCTCGGCGGCCTCCTCGGCACTGCCCAGGGCGACAATGCCGAGCACCCGACCCTCATCCTGCAGGTGCTCATAGCCGCTGAAGACGGTCTGGGGCAGGGCCTCTATGCTGCGCGGCAGGGCCGCCGCGGACCAGGCGGAGCCGTCCTGCGCCGCCAGGGCCTCGCGCGCCAGGCGCCGCTGCTGTTCCATGCTCTCCCGGAAGCCCGCCTCATCGACGGTCAGTCCGGCCTCCAGGGCGATTTCGCGTGTAAGGTCAAAGGGGAAACCATAGGTGTCATGGAGACGGAAGGCATCTGCGCCTGAAAGCTCCGTCCCGCCCGCAGCACGGACGGCCGTAATCATGTCGGCCAGAAGACCTTCGCCCTGATTTAATGTCTGCAGGAAGCGGCGCTCCTCACGGTCAAGCACGGAAAGGATGTAATCGCGGCGCTCTATCAGCTCCGGATAGGCCGAGCCGGAAGCGGCGACAACCGTCTGGGCGAGTTCGGCCAGGAAGCGCTCTCCGATGCCGAGCAGACGGCCGTTGCGGACGGCGCGGCGCAGCAGGCGGCGCAGCACATAGCCGCGGCCCTCGTTCGAGGGCAGAATACCGTCCGACACCATCATGACAGTGGAGCGGATGTGATCGGTAATGATGCGAATGGATACATCCTGTCTGCTGTCACTGCCGTAGGAAACCCCGGTCAGTTCGCAGACACGGTCCAGAATGGAGCGGACGGTGTCGACCTCAAAGAGATTGTCGACTCCCTGCAGGATGGTGGCGATGCGCTCCAGGCCCGCGCCCGTGTCGATGTTTTTCTGCGAAAGCGGCACATAGGAGCCGTCTTCCAGGCGGTCAAACTCCGTGAAGACGAGGTTCCAGTACTCGATGAAGCGATCGCAGTCACAGTCCGGGCCACAGTCGGGTGAATCGCAGCCGTATTCCCGGCCGCGGTCGTAGAAGAGCTCCGAGCAGGGGCCGCAGGGGCCGGTGCCGTGCTCCCAGAAGTTCGATTCCTTCCCCAGGCGGACAATGCGCTCTTCCTGGACCCCGACGACGTCACGCCAGATCTCGTAAGCCTCATCGTCGTCCAGGTAGACCGAGACATGGATCCGCTCGGGGTCGAGTCCGAAGACGGTCGTCGACAGCTCCCAGGACCAGGGAATGATCTCTTTTTTGAAGTAATTGCCGAAGCTGAAGTTGCCGAGCATCTCAAAGAAGGTGCCGTGGCGCGCGGTAAAGCCGACATTTTCAATGTCGATCGTGCGGATGCACTTCTGGCAGGTGGTCACACGCGGGTGCGGGGGCGTCTCCGTGCCGCGGAACCAGGCCTTCATCGGCGTCATGCCGGCGTTGATCAGCAGCAGCGACGGATCGTCACGCGGCACGAGCGAGAAGCTCGGCAGGCGCAGGTGATCCCTGGCCTCAAAAAAGGCCAGATAGGCCTCTCGAATTTCATTTAAACCCATGTATTTCATCTTCTTCAATGTCTCCTGAAAACTTGCCTAAGCTCGAATGATACCGTATTTTCAGGGGTGTCACAATGAAGCCCGGGAGGTCCGAAGTTCTGTGCCTTCTAGTTCGCCCTTTTCACGTAAGCACCGCGGGATGGCGCCCGCTTCTCCAGTCTGGCTGCTGCTTCCCCTGCTTCTGGGCCTGGGCCTGCTGCCCTTCGGCGCCTGGGCCCGGGACGCGCTCGGCTGGTATCTGGTCCTGAATCTCTTCGGCCTCAGCGCCCTGCCGCTCGCCCGCCGCCTGCTGCCGCAGCGGCCCGGCGCCCACTTCCTTCTGGCCCGGCCCCTGGGCCTGGTGCTGGTCGCCCTGGCGCTCTGGACTCTGGTCACACTGGGTCTTGTCCCCTACAGCCGCCCCTCCCTGATCGTGGTTCTTATTCTGTTCGCCCTGTTGTTGAGGCTGCCCGGGATCAGGTGCCGGGCCTGGCGGGGTTTGCGGGGCTTGCGGGGTTTGCGGGATTTGCGGCTCCAGGCGCCGCCGGCGGCCGCCTTCATTGGCGAAGCTCTCTTCCTTATGGCCTTCCTGGGCTTTGCCTGGCTGCGCGGCATGCAGCCCGAGCTTGACGGCCTCGAAAAATTCATGGACCTCGCTTTCCTCTCCTCCACCCTGCGCGGCTCACAGCTCCCCGCACTCGATCCCTGGTACGCCGGCGCCCCGATCAATTACTACGCCTTTGGCCAGTATCTCTGGTCCCTGCCCGCCCGCCTCCTCGGCACCCGACCGACGGTCGCCTACAACCTGGCCTTCGCCGGTGTCTTCGCCTGCTTCAGCAGCCTGGCTGCAGTCACAGGCTCCGCCCTGGTCACCCTGGCCCGACACCAAAGCCGCACCCGGCGCCTGGCAGGCGGCCTGCTGGCGGCCCTCCTGGCGGCCTTCGGCGGCAACGGTCACGCCTTCTTCTACGCTCCCGGCAGCCCCGGCCGCCTGCTGACCCGGGCCGCCGCCCGCCTGGGCATCCAGACCGGCACGCTCGAGCCCTACGCCTTCTCCGACGCCACCCGCTTCATCGGCTACAACCCACCGACAGATGACCGCACCATCCACGAATTCCCCTGGTACTCCTTCCTGGTCGGCGACCTCCACGCCCATCTTGTCAACACGACGACGGTGCTGCTGGGCCTGATCATCCTGGTGGAGCTCGCCCGCTGCCTGCTTGAGCCGCAACCTGACCGCCGCCGTGCCGCACGTCTGACACTGCTTCTGGGCCTTATGGGCTCCGTGTCGGCTCTGGCAAACTTCTGGGACTACATCATCTACGCTGCCGTCTTCGGCCTGGTGCTCATGACTCTCATGCTGCTTAGATTCAGGCGAAGCTCCACCCCCCTCACCGCAGCCACCGCTTCCTTCGCCGTCCTCGCGTTGACCATCGCCGCCCTTGTCTTTCTGGAGCTGGCCGGCAGCGCCGACCTGGTTCCACCTGTTGCCGTCGCCCTCACGTTGGCGCTCGCTGTGTTCGTTCGTCGGCACTCGAACCCGGCTGCCTTCTCCGCTTTTTTGCTCGCCCTCTGGTTTGCCGCGGCGCGCCTTGGTTCCTGGACCTTCAGCCGCCAGTTTGTGCCGATGTCGGATGAAATCCGTGCCGTAAGCAACCGCACACCCCTCTGGCAGTTTCTGGTGCTCTGGGGAACTTTACTGCTGCTCGCGGCTCTGCTTAGTTTTCTGGCTTACCGCGTTTGCGGCGAAGATCGGGCCGCCCTTCTGCTTGCCCTTTTTGCCGTGGCGGCTTTCTTTCTGCTCATCATCCCTGAGCTGGTCTATGTTGTTGATATTTACGGGGCCGGCTACGCCCGCGCCAACACCATGTTCAAGTTCACTTACCAGGCCTTCATTCTGCTGACGCTGGTAATCGGGGCAGGACTCGCCCTGGTCCTGCCAGCCTTTGGGGAGAGGTTCAGGGCCGGCGCTGCCTGGCCACAGCGACTGGGCGCCCTGCTCCCGGCGCTTGCCATCGTCCTGTTGGCTGCCCAGCTCGCGATCTACCCGCTCGGCTCGAGCGGTCTCTGGCTGCGCCGGCCCTCACTCGCCGACTGGCGCGGGCTCGACGGCGGAGCCTGGCTTGGCGAGGAACGAAGCTACACAACAGAGAGCGGCGGGCAGCGCTTCGCCTATCGCCTTACTGAAGATGCCGCCGTCATCGACTGGCTGAACGAAAACGAAGCCCGGCAGGTCACGATTCTTGAGGCCGCGGGACCCTCGTATACGCACTTTGCACGCATCTCCGCCTATACCGGGCTGCCCACCGTGATCGGCTGGGAAGTCCACGAGTGGCTCTGGCGCACGAGCCGCGAAGTACCCCATGCCTGGCAGCGCCTGGTCGAGCCGCGCCAGGAGCTCGTCCGCTCCATCTATGAGACAACGGATCCGGTGGAGGCCGCCATTGACCTGGCCCGCTACGATGTCCACTACATTGTCATCGGCGAGCTCGAGCGCATCCGCTATCCCGGGCTCAACGAAAGTGGACTCGCCGCCCTGGGCGAGACCGTGCTGCTGGAGGGCAACACCCGGCTCATTCGTCTACCTGAGGCTTCCGCTCCTTAGCTACGGCGGCACAAGCCTGGCAGCGGGAAACGGCTATTAGTTTCTGGTATCAGGCACTTTGGGAGCTTACGTGCGCTGCTTTGAGCCTTTGATGTGGTGCTTTAGCATTTTGATTGGAGTGAATAGCAGCTCGAAAGATATAAATAGCAGCTCGAAAAATGACAGGAACGCAAGCGCTGCATAATTGTCACCTTGTGGCTCTTTCGTTTCGCGTTGACTGGGTAATCAAACAAGCGCGGGTATTGATGCTTGGGGATTCTAAGCAGTTGGGATGATTGACGGCGTGGGGATGATTGACGGCTTGGGACGATTGACGACCAGAGATGATTGACGGCGTGGGGATGATTGACAGCTGAAGATGCTTGACGGCTGGGGATATACCTTCGCTCAAAGCACCCTCGCGATCCAAGGCTCTAAGGCAATGAATTGTCTATGCGCGACTTTTTTTGCTGGTGAGGAATCACCGTTTACTGTCTCCAGCCCCGACTTCAAGCGCCACAGCAAATGTCGTTTGCACAGCCCAACTCCTTCCTCTCATTTCGTTTGCCGGCACTTCACAACAAAAGGAAAGCGGCGATGCAGACCACCGCCAGTGGCAATGTAGACCGCAGCCAGTTTAGAAACTATGTGGACAAGTTTTTCTGTTCCTGCTCCGATTTCGGGGCACCAGCGCATTTTTTGTCCACCCCTGGACAAGTTTTTCTGTTCCTGCCCCAATTTCGGGGCACCAGCGCATTTTTGGGCCACCCCTGGACAATTTTTTCGTTCCTGCCCCGGTTTCGGGGCACCAGCGCATTTTTTGACCACCCTTGGCCAGAAATCGCGGTTTGTGCCCAGGTTTCGGGGCACAAACGGCCTTTTTTGGCCACC
>JASGUW010000092.1 GCA_030055235.1 Bacillota bacterium | reverse complement strand
GTGGGAACTACTCTGGTTGCGTTCGTCGTCATGTTTGTGCTCACAAGATATATCTCGGTGGCATCGATTGTGGCCACGGCGCTGTTTCCGTTTTGGGCTTACGTTTATGGAGCCCCGCCGCAGGTCGTTTTCTGGGGAGTAATAGGAGCTATCATAATAATCGCCAAGCACCATCAGAATATCAGGCGGCTGCTCTCCGGGAACGAGAACAAGCTGGTCCTGGGAACGCGGTCGTGACGGACAGGAGGAGAGGTCATGGCAATCAGCAGTGAACTTCTGGAAATTCTGGCTTGTCCTTTATGCAAAGAAGAAGTGCGGCTTACGCCCGACGGCAAGGGATTGAAATGTGTGAAGTGCCGTCGGGTGTATCCGATTCGCGACGATATTCCCGTCATGTTGGTTGAGGAAGCCAAGATTGAGGACGAGTAGCGCTTTCGACCGTGAGATTGTCTCCCGCATGCGGGAGATTACTCGGCTCCTTTTAGTCCGCATCAGGTCTCTTGGCGACTCGATCCTGACACTCCCTCTCATTGAAGCTCTCCATGAATGGCGTCCTGAACTCAGGCTGGGAATCGTGATAGAGGCGCCGTATGCTGCGGTTTTTCGCCATCACCCGGCGGTAAAAGCTCTTTTCATCCTGAAAACCAAAACTGGACACCCAGCTCTGTCGCGCCCTAGGCTCATATACGAGCTCTTCAGGCAGCGCTATCCCGCTGTTCTGAATCTGCACGGCGGGAGCACTTCCATGGTGATCACGGCCGCTACTCGCTCCCCCCTCCGCTTAGGACAGGACACCCATCGTTGGTCCTGGATCTACAATGGACGCATACCTGCGTCTTCGACCATATGGGGGAAGCGCTCACTCCACACGGTGGAGCATCAGCTGACATTCATGCGCTGGCTTGGCCTGCCTGTCACGGCACGCTCTGCTACCCTTCACATCGATCCAGTGGCACGAGCCAGAATCGCGGATTACCTTCAGCGCTCCAAAATTTCCAATTACCTTGTCGTGCATCCCACCGCCACCCTCCCCACAAAACAGTGGACACCCACGAACTTCGCACGACTCGGCGATGCCCTCCTGCGAGAATTTGGACACCCAATAATCTATACCGCTGCACAACACGAAATTCCGCTATTGCAGCAGGTGCAACAGGCCGCGCAGGAAAGTCACATCTACAGAGCTGATCTTACACTGGCGGAACATTTTGCTTTACTAGAGCGATGCAGACTGTTCATTGGCAACGACAGCGGTCCAATGCATGCAGCCGCGGCATTGAAGAAGCCGGTAGTTGCTGTTTGGGGATCATCTGATTTCAACGCATGGCATCCGTGGCAGACAGAATACGATGTTGTACGTTCTGATCTGGCATGCATGCCTTGCCCTGGATATGGGTGTCCTGTTTTTGGCGATCCAAAATGCATTTTGGACATCCCAGTCAGCCGTGTTGCTGATGCATGTGCGAGGCTCCTCTCGTCGACACGAACACAGATTTCCGATTCGTGCTGATCCTGCGTGGATCACATGATGTATGCACGTGTAAAGGAACAAGAGTAAGGTACGGCCGACAACATCACGCTGGAAGGTGAGGAGATTCGACGACTAATAACGTGTGGGCTTTGGGGCTAGGTAAAAGCGGCTCGAGCGGCCGAGAGACCTTTTATCCAGCGCCTGCCAATTCTGGCTGCGAACCTGCGCATGTTCGCAAGCGTCCCGGCGGCGACATGGAATTTTGTCCCGAATTCCGAGATCGTATTAATCCATGCCTCTGGATCAACCCCAATCCGCTGCAGAATTGGCGCGAGTCCCGCGTCGATGACGCCCGGCTTGCCGGGATAGACGAGGCGCCCTGATCTGTCTACCAAATCGAAGTATTGTGCCTCGGTCATTTGCAGGATTCCTCTACGTTTCGCACCCGATGCAATCGGACAGAGCCAGAATGCCGAGTCCGATGTTTCCCGCTGCCAGGATAGAATCCGTTCCTGGATACCGGTAAAGTTGCTCTCCTCTGGAGTGGCAGCCACTCCGGCACGGATGGGATTCAAATCCACGTAGATCATGCAGCTGGCAATAGCAGATTCGTCGAGCAATTCCTGGCATTTGAATCGTCCCTCCCAGAAGCGGCCTTTCACTTCATCTTCTTTGTTTGCAATGCGCGCCAGGTACTCATTGAGCCGGCCCATGAACCAGCTGAGGCTGCACAACCGCTTGCGCAGCTTCTCAACAAGTTCCGGACAAAGGATGATGGCATTGATATCCTCTTCGCGAGGAGCCATGGCGCCATCATCTCTGCCTTTGCGCCGAGGAAACAGCGTTAGCCACCGTATGGCCACCTCCCGGTCGGACCAGGCGGAGCAGATGTCCAGGCAGATTCGGACTATCAGGTGGTAATGGTTCTCCATCACGGCATAGTTGCAAACTTCAATGGCAAATATAGTGGAAAGAAACCTCAACCTGTCTATCAGCAGCTTTTTCCGATGGGAGTAATCGCGGCGGGTGACGGCATCATATCCGCACAGAAACGCCCGGCGAACGCAACGGCTGACGCAGTGGAATACACCTTCCTGACCCTCTTTGAAATACCTATTGCGCGGGTAGCCCATGGCTCACTCCTTGTTTCACCGTCTCTCTCCATGTAATGGCGAACCCGAGAAATGAGCCAAAATAAATCAGCGAAAATGGATGTCCAGGA
>JASGUW010000091.1 GCA_030055235.1 Bacillota bacterium | reverse complement strand
TCTTGACCACAAAGGACCTGTTTCTGGTCAAGATCGAGAGTTTTACAAAAAGGATTTTGTATTTCTCTTTATCTTGACCACAAAGGACCTGTTTCTGGTCAAGATCGGGAGTTTTACAAAAAGGATTTTGTATTTCTCCTCATCTTGACCACAGAGGACGCGCGCCGCAACGTGTCGAGCTGGTTGTCTGGATCAGCTTAATCATACTATTTCAGGGTAAAGAATCTGAATCGCTTCACAATCTCCATGAAAGTGCAGGTCGTGCCTGCTATCCCCGTCGCTCGCCTTCCTGTCGTATTCCATTCACATCCGACAAGCCATCGCCAAACACTCAAACGCCCGAACTCCCATATCCAAACACCCGAACACCCAAAAGCGCATCTGCCTGATTTTCTGACCATGTTATAATGGGGTTGTTTCGGCATGTTGTCCTGACAACGTGCCGAAACTGGAGTAAACCCGGAGGACAATGAATCATGATGAAAATCGACAAAAACAGCAGCGTGCCTCTCTATGCGCAGCTTAAGGATCTTCTCAGCGAGCGCATTGAAGATGGCAGCTACGGTCCGGGTTCTCAGATTCCCACGGAGCTTGCTCTCTGTGAGGAACTCGATCTATCCCGCCCGACCGTCCGAAAAGCGATCTCCGAGCTCGTCAACGAAGGCCTCCTGATCATCAGGAAGGGAAAGGGCACCTTTGTCCGTGAAGCGCCGGATCACCTGATCCTGCCGAATTTTTCACCTTTTCGCTTTTGCTTTCTGGCCGGTCAGAGTCTGGAAGACAAGCGCTTCATCGACTATGAAAAAATCGACACCCTGCCAGCTGAGTATGAATCAGCCTTTGCCGGCAACAGCGGCGACGGCTCCGGGCGCTACTTTGAAGTGATCTGGACAGAGGGTGAGCCGCGCAAAAGCTTCGCCTACTGCCGCTCGTTCATTCCGGCGGCCATGTTTCCGACCCTGGCTGAGGATATTCGCGCGCGCCGCCGAATGATCGACATCACGGCGAACCGCTACCCACTACTGCCGCATCGCGCCGACTGGCGCCTCCACGTCCGTCCGGCGAGCCACGAAGAAGCCAGGGCTCTCGACATCAGCCGCGGCACCCCGGTACTGGTGGTGGAGAGTGCCTGCCATTCGCGTTCCGGGAACGTCAGTGAGTTCTCCGTCGCCGTGCTCCGCGCCGACCGCTGCGTCCTGCAGTTTGAGCCGGTCAGCCAGCGCCGCGACTAACGCGACTAGAAAGAGTCCTAATTCTGTGCCCTATTTTGACCACGCGGCCACGACCGAACCCTGGCCCGAGCTGATCCAGCACTGGCAGACACATATCCACAACGCCTGGCCCAATCCCGCCTCGGCCCACCAATCCGGACAGCGGCAGGCACGCCGCCGTGACGATGCGCTGAGGCGCCTCGCCGTCTCCCTTGACTGTGATCCGCGGGAGCTGGTGGCGACTAGTTCCGCCACGGAGGCGACCAATCAGGTCTTTTTCAGCGTGTCCGAAAAGCGTCACCGTCAGGGACGCCGCATTCTGGTCGGTCAGGGCGACCACGACGCCACCCTGCAGCCCGCGCGCTGGCTCGCCGGCCGTGGCTTTGAGGTCGTCGAGCTGCCCCTGACACCAGAAGGCGCTGTCGATCTTGCCAGTCTGCGTCAGGAACTCTCCGACGACGTCATTCTCCTGTCCACCATCTATGTCAATAATGAAACCGGTGCCATATCGGATCTGGAATCGATCCGCACCATTCTGGCCGCCCGTGCACCCAACTGTCTCTGGCACGTGGACGCCGTTCAGGCCTGGACCAAGACGGCGACACGGCTTTCGCTCAGCCGCCTGGGTGCGGACTACGTCAGCCTCAGCGGACACAAGATTCACGGACCGCGCGGCAGCGGCCTGCTCTACGCCAGAGACGGCGCCCCGCTGCTTCCCCTGATCATGGGGGGTGGACAGCAGCAGGGGAGACGCAGTGGGACCGAAGACCCCCTCACGCTGGAGCTTTTGGCCATGGCGGCCGAAATCAGCATTGAAAAGCAGTCCCAGGCCTATATCCACACCCGCAGTCTGCGCCGCCGCCTGCTCGCGGCCATCAGTGAGCTTGAGGTGGTGGAACACGGCCAGGGAGAAGAAGGACTGCCCTCCATTTTGAGCTTTTCCCTGCCTTCCGCCCGCGGCGAAACCATGGCAACGGCCCTTTCTCACGAAGGCTTTGAGATTTCTACGGGTTCAGCCTGCGGCTCAAGCCGCCGGCGCAAAAACCATGTGCTCGCCGCCATGGGTCTGCGCGGCAATCTGGTCGATAATGCCCTGCGTGTCAGTTTTGACTGCACCAACACCGAAGCGGAGGTGGATGCTCTGGCCCTGGCCATTGGCAGCTGCTACGAGCGTGTCCGCTACCGCTGATCATAGATAAATAAGGAAAGCTTCTAGACAAATGACTTCTGACGGTCCCATTGACTCCCTGTCGCTGGAGCAGGCGACATCCGTTCTTTTGTGCCGCATCGGCGAGATTACGCTGAAGGGACAAAATCGCAGACAATTTGAGATTCGTGTCATGCAAAACCTGAGAGCCCGCCTCCGTGGCCTGGGTGCCTTTCAGGTCGATCTGAGGGATTCGCGCATCTGGGTCCGGCCGCGGGAGGGCACGGATCCCGAACTGCTCGGCCGGGCGGCTGAGCGCGCCCGCACGATCTTCGGCATTGTCTCGGTGAGTCCGGCCCTCAAATGGGCGGGTCCCGTTACGCCGGCCATGATAGAGTCAGCCGCGGCTCTCTACATGCGGCAGCTGCTCGAGCGCAGGCCGCGCACCGCGAGCTTTAAGGTCGAAAGCCGCCGCGGCGACAAAACTTTCCCGCTGACCTCGCCCCGGATATCGGCCGCCTGTGGCGCCGCCGTACTGGCAGCCTGCCCGGAACTCAGGGTCGACGTCCATCGGCCGGAAGTGACGCTGTACGTCGAACTTCGCAGCGATCTGATTCTTTATCATGAGATCCTGCCCGGCTCGCGCGGTCTGCCGCTCGGCTCCTCAGGACGCGCCCTGCTGCTGCTGTCGGGCGGCATCGACAGTCCCGTCGCCGGCTATATGATGGCCTCCCGCGGTCTGCGCCTGGAAGCCGTCTACTTCCACACCTCGCCCTTTACCTCTGACCAGGCGCGGGAGAAAGTTCTCAGGCTGGCGGCCGAGCTCAGCATCTACACCGGTCATCTGCCCGTTCACGTGGTCGACTTCACCCCGGCACAGCTGGAGCTGAACGAAAAGGTCCCGCCGGAGATGCTGACCGTCGTCATGCGCCGCCTGATGATCCGCGTCGCCGACCGGCTGGCGGAGCGCCGCGAACTGGGCGCTCTGGTTACCGGAGAGAGCCTGGGACAGGTGGCGAGCCAGACGCTGGCGGCTCTTGCCTGCACGGATGTCGTCTCAGAACGTATCATCTTCCGTCCCCTGATCGGACTGGACAAGGATGCGACCATAGAAATCGCCAGGGAGATCGGTACCTTTGAGACCTCGATCCTGCCGTATGAAGACTGCTGCACGATCTTTGTCCACCGCCATCCCCGCGTTCACCCGGAAATCCGGCATGCCGAAGAGGCCGAGCGTGATCTGGACATCGAGACACTTGTCGCTACCTGCCTGGAACAGATTGAACTTGTTACAATGAGCCCCGATGCTCTCTGAATAGTTTAGAATAGCTCATTGAGCCTCTTAGAACCGCTCTCTAAGCTTCCTTGAAAGGAAAACACAAATCTCATGCACTATCCTAACCTGGCCGCGAGCGATCCGGCCGTTTACCAAGCCATCTGTCAGGAAACCCAGCGCCAGCGCGACAATATCGAACTGATCGCTTCTGAGAATTTAGTCTCAGAGGCCGTGCTTGAGGCAGCATCGTCGCCCCTGACCAACAAATATGCCGAAGGTTATCCCGGCCGCCGCTACTATGGCGGCTGCGAAGCCGTTGATATCGTGGAGAACCTCGCCATTGAGCGCGCCAAGCTGCTCTTCGGCGCCGAATATGTCAACGTGCAGCCGCACTCCGGTGCTCAGGCCAATACCGCCGTCTATCTGGCCTTTCTCCAGCCCGGCGACCGCATCCTGGGGATGGATCTCAGCCACGGCGGCCATCTGACCCATGGCATGGCCAAGAACGTTTCCGGCCTCTACTTTGAGGCGGCCTTCTATCAGGTGGAGCGTGAGACGGGCCGGATCAACTACGATCGTCTGGAAGAACAGGCTCTTGAGTGGAAGCCACGCATCCTGATCGCCGGCGCCTCCGCCTATCCCAGAACACTCGACTTCGCCCGCTTCCGCGCCATCGCCGACCGCGTAGGCGCCATCCTCTTCGTCGATATGGCGCACATTGCCGGCCTTGTTGCCGCCGGTCTCCACCCGAGTCCCATACCCTACGCCGACGTAGTGGCGACCACCACCCACAAAACGCTGCGCGGCCCCCGCGGCGGCATGCTCCTCTCCCGTAAGGAACACGCCCGCCGTATCGCAAGCGCCGTCTTCCCGGGCAGCCAGGGCGGCCCTCTGATGCACATCATTGCGGCCAAGGCGGTTGCCCTGGGCGAAGCTCTGAAGCCTTCTTTCCGCGATCTGCAGCAGCGCACCGTCGACAATGCCCAGGCACTCGCCGCGGGTCTGTTAAAGCGCGGCCTGCACCTGGTTTCGGGCGGTACCGACAATCACCTGATGCTGCTGGATCTGCGCGGCACCGGCGTTACCGGGAAGGAACTGCAGGACCGTCTTGACCGGGTCCACATTGCGGTGAACAAAAACACAATCCCCTTTGATGAAGAAAAGCCGACGATCACGAGCGGCCTGCGCCTGGGCACACCGGCCGTCAGCTCACGCGGCCTGGTACCGGCCGACATGGATGAGATTGCCGACTTCATCTATCTGACCCTGACCCAGCCCGAAACGAGCGCAGCCCAGGTCAGAGAGCGCGTCGCCGCCATGCTGGCGCGCTATCCGATCTATAGCTGATGCCAGACAGCCGCGCCTTCGCCCTGGACAACAGTCCCGAGGGACGCGCCCGCGAACCTCTGGCCTGGCGCATGGCGCCGCGAAGTCTGGAGGAGATGCGGGGACAAACGAAGATTCTGGGCCCGGGCAGTCTGCTCGAGCGCATGATCCGTGCCGACCGGCTGAGCTCGATCATCCTCTTCGGGCCACCGGGCACCGGGAAGACTTCGCTTGCCCGTGTCATCGCCCAGACGACGAAGCTGCCCTTCCATCGCCTCAACGCGGTGACGGCAGGCGTCGCCGACATCAAGCGCGTCATTGCCGAGACGCGCAACCTGCTGCTCAATCCCGGCGGCCGCGCCCTGCTCTTCATCGATGAAATCCATCGCTTTAACAAGGCCCAGCAGGACGCCCTGCTGCCGCAGGTGGAGGACGGCACCCTGATCCTGGTCGGCGCCACGACCGAAAATCCCTTCTTTGAAGTGAACAAGGCCCTTATCTCGCGCTCTACGGTCTTCAAACTGGAGCCGCTTGCGGCCGCTGACATCCTCCAGATTCTGGAGGCGGCTCTGACGGATCCGGAGCGCGGCCTCGGCGAACTCAAGGTCGACATCGACCGCGAAGCCCTCGACTATATCGCCAATGTCTCAAATGGCGACGCCCGCCGTGCCCTGAATGCTCTGGAGCTCGCCGTGCGCTCCACCGAACCCGACAGCGACGGGCGCATCCCGGTTACGCTCCGGGATGTCGAGGAGAGCATGCAGCGCCGCGCTGTGCGCTTTGACCGCGCCGGTGAGGAGCACTACGACACGATCTCTGCCTTTATCAAGTCCATGCGCGGCTCTGATCCTGACGCCGCCATCTACTATCTGGCGCGCATGCTGGAGGGTGGGGAGGACATTGAGTTCATCGCCCGCCGCATTGTCATCTGTGCCGCCGAAGATGTCGGCATGGCGAACCCTCAGGCCCTGATCACGGCCCAGGCGGCCTACTCCGCCATCTCCCGCATCGGTATGCCGGAGGCGCGCATCATTCTGGCAGAAGCCGTCATCATGGTGGCGACGAGTCCGAAGTCAAACGCCTCCTATCTGGCGATCGACAACGCCCTTAAGGCGGTCCGCTCCCGACGTACGGGTGAAATTCCCTATCACATCCGAAATGCGCCGGCCACGGGCATGCGCGCTCTTGGCTATGCCGAAGGCTACCGCTACCCCCACGACTTTCCCGGCGGCATAGTCCGGCAGCAGTATCTGCCCGATGAGATCGCGGACGAGCGTTTCTATGAGCCAACGGATCACGGCTACGAAAAGCGTATCCGTGACTGGCTGGACGCCCTGCGCGGCGAAGATTCGACCCGGAGCTGAAGCGCTTACCTCTGAACCCCTCGAGCTGCTCGCCTACCTCAGGAACCGCTCGCCTTCACAGAGGGTTGGCTGCAGCTGCTGTACGCCGTTATTCGATGGAGTTAAAGACCGCCTGGCGCCCCTTGAAATGGGTCAGATATCTAAGGCCATTGGCGCGGAACCACTCGATCATGTCGGAGAAGTAGCGCCCGACGTTGTGGTCTTCGTGGCAGTCGCTGCTGAGCGATACCCGTTCGCCGCCGAGCTCCAGATAGCGGCGCAGAATTGCGCCATCAGGCGCCCCGATATCGATCCCGCTGGACGCCAGCGTACGATAGCGTGTCCGGGTGTTGAACTCGATGCTCTTTCCCTGGGCGATCAGGAGACGAAAAAGCTCGTCGAGCCGCTCCGCCTGCTCCTCATAACGCATTCTGGGATTTTCAAAGCCGGCATAACGCTCCACATAGTCAAAATGCCCCAGAATGTCAAAATCCAGATCCGCCCGCAGCAGATCGATGGCGTGATCCAGATAGCGGCCGTAGGCAGCCTTTCGCCCTTCTTCATACGAACGCCGATCATAGTAGATGTCGCGTCCGTCCACACAGTGCACCGCGGCGATGATGCCATCAAAGTCCTTCCCATTTTCGGCCATCCAGTCCCAGAGTCCGGGGTTCTGATAGGGCAGCCAGCCAATTTCTATGCCATGCAAAATCTCAAGCTCGCTGCCGCGCGCCCTGAGCTGTTCCCGGGCGGCCTGGGTTCGTTCAAGAACCGGGCCGAAGGGGAAAATCCATTCCCCCGGTGCCGCCGGTGCTCCATAGTCAGATACTCTGGGGTGAGGGATGCCGTCGATCAAGTCCTTGTCATAGTGCTCCGTAATCATGAAGCCGGCGAGTCCCGCCGCTTCGGCATCCGCAATGAGTTCGTCGAAGGTCTGTTTCCCGTCAAGCGAATATTCCCTGGTATGGCTGTGGTTGTCGTAGATACGCATGAACTGTCTCCTGTCAGAGCTGGATAGTACGTCTGGCATCCTAGCATGATATCCCCGGTCTGGCCTGTCGCCCCTGCTACATACACGAATCCGTTCGGCAAGACAGAGGCGGCTTCGTTATAATATCGTTCAGTACAAAAGAGGGAGATATCAACGGTGGCGAAGGAAAAGACGACAAACGGCAGCAAGCGTCCGAATAAGCGCGTAGAAAAGGCAGCGTCAAGTTCGGCCGAGGCCATGAAGCGCATCATTGGCGAGCGCAGTGCCGCGGGCGGCGATGACAATAAATCGACGATAGATTATCTTCGCGAAAGTCTTGCCTACGAGCCGGTGACACTCTGGGATCTGCGCAGCGGAGCAGAGATTGCCGAGGCCATGCAGATGTCGCGGAGCTATCAGGCTTTTCTCGATCGTGCAAAGACGGAACGCGCTTATGTTAAGGAGACCATTGCCCGTCTGGAAGAGGCCGGATTTGTTCCCCTGGACGAACAGCAGCGCCTGCTGCCCGGCGACCGCATCTATCGCCCCATTCGCGGAAAGGGCCTTGTTGCTGCCGTTATCGGCGCCAGTCCGGTGACGGAAGGCTTTAACATCGTAGGCGCCCACATTGACTCCCCGCGTGTCGATCTCAAGCCGCGTCCGCTCTACGACGATGCTGAGCTGATCCTCTTCAAAACACACTACTACGGCGGCATTAAAAAATACCAGTGGACGAGCCGTCC
Source organism: Bacillota bacterium (assembly GCA_030055235.1). Lineage (GTDB taxonomy): Bacteria > Bacillota > Clostridia > Saccharofermentanales > Fastidiosipilaceae > JAEZYR01. The sequence continues at coordinate 49,673 of JASGUW010000091.1, read as the reverse complement.
GATGGCCCTGCATGGCGTGGTCATCCGTGCCGACGGCACGACGGTTGACATCTGTGTCGGTGAGGCTGAGGACGACCCCGTCTTCTGCTTTACGGATCTGCTGCCGCATCTTGGCCGCGATCAGATGAAAAAGACCGCCGCTGAGGTTGTCACGGGAGAAGAACTCAATCTGCTCGTCGGAGCGCGTCCGCTGCCGGATCGCGGCGAGCGCCGCTTCAGCCTGGGTCTGCTCAAGCTCCTGAACGAAAAATACGGTATCACCGAACGCGATCTCCTGACCGCCGAGCTCGAAATCGTCCCTGCCGGTCGGGCCCGTGATGTCGGTTTCGACCGCGCCCTCATCGGCGCCTACGGCCAGGATGACCGCATCTGCGCCTGGACCGCGATTGAGGCCCTGGCAGGGCTGGAGACCACCAGCCGCACCGCCGTCGTCCTGCTGACGGATAAGGAAGAGATCGGCAGTGTCGGCAATACCGGTGCCCAGGCCCGCAGCTACGAAAACGTCCTCCTCGACATCATGCAGCGCATCTGCGGGAAAGCCGATGAACGTCTCTGGCGCTATGGCCTGGAGGCTTCCGGCATGCTCTCGGCCGATGTCTGTAACGGCTTCGATCCGACCTTCCCGTCCGTCTCCGACAAGCGTAACAATGCCCATCTGGGACAGGGTGTCGCCCTGATGAAGGTGACCGGCAGAGGCGGAAAGGGCGGAGCCAGCGACTGCTCGGCCGAATTCATGCACGAGGTAACGCGTGTCTTCGATGATGCCGGTGTCGTCTGGCAGGTCGCCGAGCTCGGCCGTGTCGATCAGGGGGGAGGCGGCACCATCGCCCATTTCTTTGCCCGCCTCGGTATGAATGTACTTGACTGCGGCGTACCGCTGCTGTCAATGCATGCGCCCTTTGAGGTGTCCCATGTCCTTGATTTACGCGAAGCCTGCGCCGCCTACACCGCCTTCCTCTCCCGACGTTGATCATGAAGCGGCGAAGCAGCGATCCTGTGCCGGAGCCGACCAGGCAGGTCCCCGAAATTCACTACCACGGTGAAGGGAAGGGTGATGCCATCGGCCTTCATCAGGAGCTGGACTTTGATGAAGGCGAGACGCGTCAGGAGCGGCTGCGCGCCTGGTTTGCCGCCAACTGGGGGCGACGTGCCAGAGACAAGGACAATGGTGATGACTGGAAGCCCTGGCGCTACCGGGGGCTGCCGAGCCGGCTCAAGCGCACGGGCCGCCAGAAGATCTATCGTTTCAAGGGCTATACGACGGCCGCCCGTGTCGACCGCAAACGTCGGCGTGAGCGGCTGCGTCATGCCAGAAATCAGCTGATCATCACGGCGATTATTGTCACGATCCTGATCCTGGTCTATCTCTGGCTCGACCCGCTGCCGAAAATTGCCGACCTCCGCCGCGTCCTGGGCTTTTAGGAGACTGTCGGCTGGATTGAAATCCCGGGTCTGGCGCACACAAACATCCGAAAGTCTGAAGATCGGGCAATATCGAAAAATTTGCACAGACGGTGTACAAAAAAGCCGATATTGCCCCACGGATCGGGAAATCTCGAAAAAATGTCCACACCTACTCATTCCAGCTGGCGGTGCAGCACCGCCGCTTTCTCTTTTTCTTTCATGTTGTTCACGAAGCGGCGGCAAACGAATCGATAGGAAGCAGTCGTACGGGCGACAAATGCTGTGGTGCTCCAAATTGGGGCAGGAATGGATGAGAGCCCTCGTATGGTCAAATGACGTGTTTGTACTTTTAGAACAGGGCAGCGGATCCCACATGAGTATGGTGAAATCTCAGTGAGCTGCGTACAAGAGTGCGGTAAGCAAGCCAGAGATGTGTGTGGAGTCGAGATCTATTACCGAGACACGAGTCAAGTCGTTGATTCCTACACGACAAAGACTCTCGTTGTATCAGAAAACACTGACACAACTCCAAAAGTTGGCAAATCAGTCTTCGAATTTGTCAAAAAGTCGAGTTGTGTCAGGAAAAAGCGACACAACTCCAAAAGTTGGCCATTCTGTTCTCAAATTGGACAAAAAAGCGAGTTGTGTCAGCAAAAGGTGACACAACTCCAAAAGTTGGCAAATCGAAGCCTTGAATTTTGACATCGACAAAAAACGAGTACATCTGTCTCGGAAAAACGTATCAAGAAGAGAAGGAAGCGCCCTTTTGGCCAGCCTGTGGAGAATATCGGGGTTTGAACACTGGATTCCGGGCACAAATGGCCTTTTGGGGCCGGGCTATGACATGCACCACCATTGGAAGTCATGGAAAACTGCGAAAGATTGAAAAACTGCACACCGCCGCTTGCCACCTTGAGCAAAATTTCAAGCTTTCGCAAGGTTGAATGCATTAATATTCGTATCTATGCGTATAACGATGTATATATTCAAGAACATGGATAAATATGCGAAAAGTGGACTTAAAAACTGCGAAAGGTTGAAAAATTGCACACCGCTGCTCGCCATCTCGAGCAAAATTTCAATCTTTCGCAAGAATGACTGCATAAAGCTGACTTGCGCACGAAAACCCGCGTACAAGTCAGTTTTCACTATTACCCTGATGCAAGGGGAAAGAGAAGATTCGATTATTCGCAGCCTTTTCCGACTGCCGACTCATCGCCAAGTCCCCGGAGGTAAAGCAGATTCTTGATCGCGACGTCTGCTTTCCACCAGTTTTTACTGATGGACCACGCTTCGGGATATTCCTTCCAAGTCCAGGGGATGCTCCAGGAGCCGTCCGGCAGCTGTGAATTTGTGATAAATCGACATTCAAAGTCAGCCAGTTCCCTGTTATCCAGATAAAACACACTGTTGCGGTTGTTAAGAAACTGCGATGGTCTGCAGCAGTACGACGCGCCCCAGGCTGTGGTGTCCTTCGTAATACTATGCCGTACCTGATCCCGCAGACGTCCCTCCAGGGCGTTCAGGTCGATAAGATCACTCAGGCCGGACTCGACACAGTACTGCCAGAGACGCAGATAGCAGGCAGCTGTATGCATGTCGTCAAGAAGATCCTGCCCTGAATACCTGTCGCAGGCCGCTCTGGCAATCCGGCGGCCCAACTGCTGGAGCTCACTCTCCCGGGCGGCAAAACGCAGGATGAAGCCCGCCAGGCAGGCCGTGGGATTGTAGGACTGCCGGGAGCTGGCGCTGCTGTCATAGTGCCACCAGGGCGCATGCGGATGGTCGTTGTTGCCCGCGACGGAGTTGAACCAGAAGCCGTCCGCAAAATCCCGGCCGCTGGCCAGATAGCGCAGAATGCCCTCGATAATTGGGTGATCAGGGTCGGTAAACGCAATTTCACGCAATACTTCGGTCGCCGCCCATGTCTGGATCGGCGAAGATTCAGGGTTCCAGGCGTCCGGCTCCAGCGCGTGGCCAAAACCACCGTCCGCATTCTGATAGCAGGCAAGCGCGGTCAGGACGGCCTCCCTGGGCCCCTTCTCAAAGTGGTACTGCCAACGCGCCAGGTCGAGGGGTCTGGCATTATGGTAGATAAAGGAACGGGCTTTCTTAAAAGCCAGACTCATATCAACGCCTCCAACACCCCGCTATCTCCCGCTTGAGCGGCGCCAGCGGCGCCAGCGGCAGATTATTCGCCCAGATAGGCTTCGCGGATGCGTTCGTCGCGCAGCAGTTCCCGACCGCTGCCCGACATGACCAGGCGGCCGGACTCCAGAACATAGGCGCGGTCGGCCAGACGCAGGGCCACAGCCGCGTTCTGTTCGACCAGCAGGATGGTGATGCCCTGTTTGGCCAGTTCGCGGATGGTGAGGAAGATCTCGCGCGTCAGAACAGGGGAGAGGCCCATCGACGGTTCGTCCAGCAGCAGCAGGCGCGGTGCCGACATCATGGCGCGGGCAATGGCGAGCATCTGCTGTTCACCGCCCGAAAGCGTGCCCGCCCGCTGGTCGCGCCGCTCTTTCAGGCGCGGGAAGCGGCGGTACTGCTCTTCGAGCAGCGCCTCCTCGTGATCGCTGACATCACCGCGCGTACCGCGCGCAGAGGCGTCCAGCTGCATGCGCTTGGTAAGCGTGTAGGCGCCCATCGCCAGATTGTCCTCAACGCTGAGCTGGGTAAAGACACGACGCCCTTCCGGCACCTGCGCCAGACCCATCTCCACGATACGGTGCGGCGGCACGCGCTTCAGGCTCTGACCCTCGTAGCGGATGTCGCCGACACGGGCGTGCAGCAGGCCGCTGATGGTCTGCAGGCAGGTGGTCTTGCCGGCTCCGTTGGCACCGATAAGGGAGACGATCTCGCCCGGCATGACATGGAAGCTGATTCCCTTAATGGCCTGAATGGCGCCGTAGAAGACCTGAAGATCCTCTACTTCGAGCATGGGCTTGGGCTCATTCGTCATTGACCCATTCGCCATCGGCTTTGCCTCATTCGTCATTGGCGGCCTCGCTTTCGTCATCAAAGGGGGTGCCAAGATAGGCCTCAATCACACGCGGATTGGCGCGGATTTCTTCGGGCAGGCCGCGGGCAATGACTTCGCCGTGATCCAGGACGATCAGGCGTTCGCAGATGCCCATGACCAGATTCATGTCGTGCTCGATAAGCATGATGGCAAGTTCAAAGCGATCGCGGACAAAGCGGATCATGTCCATCAGTTCGTGGGTCTCGGTCGGGTTCATGCCGGCGGCGGGCTCGTCCAGCAGCAGCAGCAGCGGGCTGGCGGCCAGGGCGCGGCAGATCTCCAGGCGGCGCTGCTGGCCGTAGGGCAGGTTGCGCGCCTGCACCTGGGCCACATCGGCCAGCTGGAAGATCTCCAGCAGCTCCTGGGCGCGCTCACGGTAACGGGCCTCTTCGCGCCAGTAGGAGGGGAGACGCAGCAGGGCGGCCGTCAGGCTGTAATTGCCCTGGTTGTGAAAACCGATGCGCACGTTGTCGAGAACGCTGAGAGAGCGGAAAAGACGGATGTTCTGGAAGGTACGGACCATGCCGATATCTGACGTGCGCCAGCTGGGGTTCCCAAGAATCGACTTGCCGCGCAGCTGAATATCCCCGCTGGTAGGCTGATAAACAGAGGTCAGGAGATTGAAGACCGTGGTTTTGCCGGCTCCGTTGGGTCCGATAAGGCCGACGATCTCGTCGTTGTCGACTTCGAAGTTGACATCCTGAACGGCCTTCAGACCGCCAAATTCTATGCTCAGATCTTTTACTTCAAGTAATGCCATGCGTTTGCCTCCTAACGCCGCCCCTTGCGCTCGGCCGGCTCGTAGGGACCGGGATCGAGCCCCTGTCGGGTCAGGGTCCGTCCCTCCGACTCGGCCACCGCTGTTCCGGCCACGGGGATGTTCTCCTCCGGGCGGCGCCGGCGTCCGCCGACACCCAGGTCGCCGGGGCCCTGCTCGGTCAGGTAGCCGCGCTCACGCGCCCGGCGCGTGGTCTCTCTGGCGACAGAGAGCTCATGGCGGTCGTAACTGGCGGCGCTGCGTATCTTGCGGCCGGTCAGGCGGCGCATGAGATTGGCGGCGAAGCGCTGCGAAAACTCCTTCTGACCCAGCAGGCCCTCAGGCTTGAAGATCATGAGAATGATCAGGAGCACGGAGTAGACCAGCATGCGGTAGTCGGAGAAACTGCGCAGCAGCTCAGGCAGTATGGTCAGCGTGCCGGCCGACAGGATGGAACCCGTGATTGAGCCCATGCCACCGAAGACCACCATGACCATGTAGTCGATGGAGTAGTTGTAGTTGAATTTATTAGGCGAAAGGATCCCGATGTAGTGGGCATAGAGACCGCCGCCGATGCCGGCGATAGCCGCTGAGATCACGAAGGCCGTCATCTTGAAGCGGGTGACGTTGATGCCGGAGGCCTCAGCCGCTATGTCGTCCTCACGGATCGCCAGAATGGCCCGGCCGTGGCGGGAGCGGATCAGCATGTAGACGGCGACGATGGTCAGAACCAGGATCCAGTAGACCAGCGGGAAGTTCGTCAGCAGAGGAATGCCGTTGAGACCGCGGGCGCCGCCGGTAAAGGCGAAGCTGCGCAGCAGAACGGAGATGATTTCGCCGAAAGCCAGAGTAATGATGGCCAGATAGTCGCCGCGCAGGCGCAGGGCGGGAACACCGACAAGTGCGGCCGTGGCGGCAGCCAGCAGACCACCGCAGAGCAGACCCAGAATCAGGCCAATATAGCCGGACAGGCCGCTGTTTAATGTGAAGAGAGCAGAGGTATAGGCGCCGACGGCCATGAAGCCGGCATGACCCAGACAGAGCTCGCCCAGCATGCCGGTGGCCAGGTTAAGGGCGATGGTTACGGTGGCGTTGATGCCGATCAGCAGGATGACGCCGCGGTAGTAGGCGTTGATGACACCGCTCTCCAGCAGGACGTGGAGGATAGCGTAGCCCGCCAGCGCGAAGAGGGCGTTGAGCAGGTAGGAGCGAAGTTTGATTTTATCCACGAAAAGCCTCCTATACCTTTTCACGCATGGGCTGGCCCAGAAGTCCGGAGGGCTTGAAGAGCAGAACCAGAATCAGGACCAGGAAGACAACGGCGTCGGCCAGCTGCGTGTAGCCGGCAGGCATGACGGCCTTTGTCAAACTCTCGATGATGCCAAGCAGAAAGCCGCCGAGCATCGCCCCGGGCAGGATGCCGATGCCGCCCAGAACGGCGGCGATAAAGGCCTTGATGCCGGGCATGGCACCCATGTAGGGATCGATCTGCTGGAAACTGAAACCGTAGAGAATGGCGGCAAAGGCCGCGAGCGCCGAACCGATGGCAAAGGTCATGCTGATGATGCGGTTGACGTTGATGCCCATCAGCTGGGCGGCGCGCATGTCCTCGGAAACGGCCCGCATTGCCTTGCCCATGCGGGTGCCGTGGACAAAGGCGGTCAGAAGCAGCATCAGGCCCACAGCGAAGAGCACCGTCAGCAGGGCCATGAAGCTGATGCGGTTGGTGCCGAGCACGAAGACCGGCAGATGCTCGCTGACCGAAGGGAAACGGCGGGGCGTCGAGCTGAACAGGATCATGAAGGAGTTCTGCAGCAGCAGGCTGATACCGATGGCGGTGATCAGGGCGGAGAGGCGCGAAGCATTGCGCAGCGGGCGATAGGCCACGCGCTCAATCAGGACACCCATCACAGAGGTCCCGATAATGGCCAGCGGGAGGGCAAAGTACAGGGGCAGGCCGCTCGTGTACAAGAACAGTGATAAATAGGCACCGACCATCATCAGGTCGCCGTGGGCGAAGTTGATCAGTTTGACGATGCCGTAGACCATCGTGTAGCCCAGTGCAACGAGGGCATATATGGCTCCCAGCTGCAGGCCGTTAATCAGTTGGACGAAAAAGAGCATGCCCGCTCATCCTTCCTCGATTTCCGAAGTTCAACTTACAGGAAAAGCCGCCAGACAGCAGCCGGGCGGCTTTTAGTACTGTTTGGCGGGAGGCCGGAACAGCAAATCAAGCGAATTACGCGAAGTACTGTCCCGGCACCGCGATAGAATACCCTAGATCAGCGCTCGATGTCGATCTTCGTGATCAGCTTGTAGGCGCCGTCCACCACTTCGATGATCGAAATGGGCTTCAGGGGGTCGCCGTTCTCGTCAAAGGTGATGTGACCCGTGACGCCGTCATAGTCGGTCTCATTCAGAGCCTTGACGATGGCGTCCTTGTCGGTGCTGCCGGCGCGCTCAATGGCGGCGGCCATAATCTTCGCGGCATCATAGCCAAGCGCCGAGAAGGAGATCGGAACCTCGTTGTACTTCGCCTCGAACGCTTTCAGGAAGTCCTGAACGATGGGACTCTCGTCGCTCGTGGCATAGTGGTTGGTGAAGTAGCTGCCGTCGGCTTCCTTCGGGTTGTCCGCAGCCGTCTGGGTCAGAATGCCGTCCCAGCCGTCACCGCCGAGCAGCGGCACGTCAAGACCGGCGTCCTTCGCCTGGTTGAGAATCAGAATGTCAGTGCCGTAGTAGTCGGGTGCGTAGAGCACATCCGGCTTGGCGGCGGCGATCGTCGTCAGCTGGGTGCGGAAATCCTTGTCGTCCTGAACATAGGTCTGCTCGCTGACAATCTCAATGCCAAGTTCCTTCGCCTGGGCGATAAAGGCCTCGGCCAGACCGACGGAGTAGTCGTCAGAGGCGTTGTGGATGACGGCAGCCTTCGTCACCTTGAGGTTGTTTTTTGCGAAGTCCGCCATCGTCCGCCCCTGGTCGGGGTCGAGGAAGCAGACGCGGAAGACGTTCTTGCCCTGCAGGGTAACATCGGCCGCTGTAGCTGTCGGAGCGATCATGGGCAGGCCGTCACGGGCGGCGCGCTGGGCTACCGCGATGGAGGGCGTGCTGGTGACGTCACCGATCAGGGCGACAATGTTGTGTTCATTGACCAGACGGTCATAGGCGGTGACAGCCTGCTCGGCGTCGCCCTGCTCGTCGAGGACAATGTACTTGATCTGGCGGCCGTTGATACCGCCGGCTGCGTTGATTTCCTCAATCGCGAGCTGGGTGCCGTTGTCCGAAGCGATTCCGTAGACGGAAACACCACCGGTCAGGGGGGCAAGTCCGCCAATGACGATGGGCTCTTTATCTGTGGATGGAGCATCGGTCTTGTTCGCTTCCGTGGCATCAGCCTTGGTTGTCGGCGCTGTAGTGGTGGCCTGCGTGCTCTGGCAGGCTGCGAGCATGCCCAGCAAGAGGGCGCCCGTCAGCAGGGCAGCAAGCCAGCGGCTTACTTTGTGTTTGCGTGTCATGGTTCTTCCTCCTGTGCTTTGCTGAGGGCAAAGCTGCCTTGGCAGTTAGTTCTGCACAACAATACACGCCCGACTCTGGGCGCGTTCAGAACACCATACTAGCTTACGGGAGACTTGTAAAGTGATAAAGCTTCCTGATAAGGCATTTGGACGCTCGCTTGTCAGACAGCGGTCAAAAAGATGAACGAAAGGCAGAAATCAATTCTGACGAATGAGAGTTCTTCAGAACTGCCGGACTCAGGAGCTTCGAGCTGCCTCTCCAAACCGCTTCCTGCATGCTGGAAAGAAGCAGGGCTCCTCAAATCATTCATTCTTTCGTTCTGTCGGGGTGTGATTGGCCAGCGGGTTCGCGGCGACGGCATCATGCAGGGAACGCTCGTCCAGGTGGGTATAGATCTCAGTCGTGGCGACCGAGGCATGTCCCAGAATACGCTGCAGCATGCGGATATCAACATGACCGTGCTGGTACATCAGTGTTGCGGCCGTATGGCGCAGCTTGTGTGTCGAGTATCGTCTGGGATCCAGACCAGCGGCCCTGAGCTGCTGCCTGATCATGTGCTGGATGGCGGACGCCGAGAGGCGGTTGCCCTGCCTGCTGATAAATAGTGCCCTGACAGCTGCCTGGCGCTTAGGCAGCTTTTCGCGGTCGGGATACCAGGCCGCCAGAGCCTCCAGACAGGCCCGGTTTAAATAGATAATGCGCTCCCGGTTGCCCTTGCCCGTTACGCGAAGGGTCCTGTCGCTAATGTCGTCAAGGTCAATGCCGCGCAGTTCAGAGAGACGCAGGCCGCAGTTGAGAAAGAGCGTCAGAATGCAGTAATTGCGGGTGCGAAAGCGTGAGTCCGTCTCATCCGTGCGGTCGAGCAGGCGGGTGCTTTCCTCCAGATTGAGGTGTCGCGGAAGACGTTTCGCCTGTCGCGGTGTTTCCAGCTCCAGTGTCGGATTCTGATCCAGCAGCTGGCGATTACTGCTGAGGTAGCGGAAAAAGGACCTGAGAGCTGCCACCTTCCGCGCCCGGTTGGCAGCCGAAGCATTGCGCTCACGGGTGAGCCAGGTCAGAAAACGGTAGCAGTCGCTCAGACGAACCTGACGAATCTCTTCTATCTCTATGTCATCCGTACGGGCTGCGGCCACCTCTTCCTCGCTCGGAAGAGAGGTGCGGCGGTGGCTCTGGCTCGCGCGCAGAAAGCGAAAGAAGAGCAGAAGATCGTAGCGGTATTCGCGGCAGGTAAGGGGAGAGCGGCCGAGTATCGCCTCCATATAGGAAATAAAGTCGGCGAGCAGCTCGAAGTCCTCGTTTTCCACCGCATCCTTGTTGTCAGGTATTTTTTCGTCCATGACCCTTATTCTAAACGTTTGTTCGCAGTCCTGCCAGAGCGCATGCTGTTCTCAAATGCTACAATAGCGCGAACTTTGACGCCGGGCTCAGGACAGCCGGCGAGGAGGAGATCTGATGACCCATTCCTATCGTGTAGCCGTAGTCGGCGCCACCGGTTATGTTGGCCAGCGTTTTGTCACGCTGCTTGACGACCACCCCTGGTTTCATATTGAGAAGCTCTTTGCCTCACCGCGTTCAGCGGGAAAAACCTATCGCGAGGCAGTGGAGGGCCGCTGGCGTCTCACAACGCCTGTCCCGCCCGGATGTGCCGAACGGATGGTAGAGTCCAGCGAGGCAATAGAAGAGAAGCTCGACGACATTGACCTTGTTTTCTGTGCCGTTGACATGCCGAAGGCTGCCGTGCGTGAACTTGAAGAGCGCATGGCCCGTACGGAGACGGTTGTTGTGTCAAACAACTCCGCCCATCGAGCCACCCCGGATGTCCCCATGATCATTCCGGAGATCAACCACGGCCACCTGGCCCTGATCCCGGCGCAGCGCCGCCGTCTCGGCACCCGTCACGGCTTTATCGCCGTCAAGCCCAACTGCTCCATCCAGTCCTATGTACCGGCTTTGCACCCGCTGATGGATTTTGGCATTGAACAGCTCTTCGTTTCGACCTATCAGGCGATTTCCGGGGCGGGGAAGACCTTTGCCGACTGGCCGGAGATGGTGGAAAACCTCATTCCCTACATTGGCGGGGAAGAAGAGAAGAGCGAAGTTGAGCCCCTGCGCATCTGGGGCAGTCTGGCAGAGGACCGCATTGTTCCCGCCACCAAACCCCTGATCTCGGCACAGTGCTACCGGGTAGCGGTACAGGAGGGCCATACGGCCTCCGTTTCTGTGCTTTTCCGCGAAAAGCCGAGTCGTGAGGAGATTCTGGCACGCTGGGCCGCCTATGCCGGGCGTCCGCAGCAGCTTGAGCTTCCCTCAGCGCCCCGCCAGTTCCTGCATTATTTTGAGGAAGACAATCGTCCGCAGCCGCGACTTGACGTCGACCTAGAAGGTGGAATGGCTGTCAGCATCGGCCGTCTCCGCCAGGATCCCATCCTCGACTGGAAGTTTACCTGCCTCAGCCACAACACCCTGCGTGGTGCGGCGGGTGGTGCTGTTCTGACCGCGGAGCTGCTGGCAGCTGAGGGCTATCTTTCGCTTTGAGAGAATTCACATGCTTGTCGTGATCCGCTCAAGGGAGACGATACGCTAACCGCGATTTGCGAAATCATGGCAGCGGAACTCTTCCGCTAAAGAGAAAAACGGCTGAAACACTCCGGAAAACGGGTGTCTCAGCCGTTCTTTATGTTGACGGATAGCAGGGTCTCCCGTCAGTCCTCATCTGCTTCCGATTGCTTTTGCCTACGCAGGGTCATATGGCGCAATAATACCAAGACAGAGAAGGTGAGGGCGAAAACAATCACGAAACGGATGGCATATTGCGGCCAGGCGCTCGCCGGCGGCATGGGTGCTAGACCTCTAACGAGTCCTGCAAGAAATACCAATAGAAGATAGACAGACGCTGCAAACGCAGCTCCGATCAGACAATCTCTTTTCCTTGCTGTCTGCCGCCAGGTCAGCCAGATGCCGGACTTTACATAACTCGTTGCTTTTACTACGGACATGATTGTGAAAAGCAGAAACTCCACAATCCAGTGCTGCCATGAAAGGCGCAAAAACAGTGCTTCGATAAGAAGCGCAGAAGCACAGAGCCAGTAGATCACTTCTGACAAGAGATAATGCCTCTTGTGCATCTCATGTGCTTGACGCTCATCAAGTACATATTTCATTTTGATACCTCCTTCTGAGTAGTGACTGAATCCATATGATCTTCTTCCCAGAAAATATCGTTCAGCGTGCAGTGAAGTGCTCTGCAAATGGCCGTGCAGAGTTGCAGAGAAGGGTTGTACTTTCCACTTTCAATCAGTCCAATGGTCTGCCTCGTGACGCCAACGAGGTCTGCCAGAGCCTGCTGTGATAAATCCCGGGCAGCCCTGGCCGCTTTCATTCTTACGTTCCTGCTCACGGATGAACCTCCATCTCTGTCTATTTGCATTGTAATATAAATGACGCAATTTGCAATATATATATTGCATATTAACTGATCGAGAGGCTTCTGTTTTTCCGTTTTATCTGAACCATAAATCTCATGACAGTGTTCCTCATTCGGGCAGCATTCATAAATAGTAAAGAAGGGACATTTACTTAAAAACAACGGCGGGTCGGTGTCAGCAGCACTGCAAACGCTTCTTTTTCTGTTGGAGCTGGGGGCCAGACATGAAGGGCGAATGGGAAGAGACATGCGACGTATGTGAGCCTGAAAGCAGACCAAGCCACTCGTGCTTGGATGTGTGCAGTTCTCCACGTGGTTTTCCACAAAAACGAGGCGAGATCCCAAGCCTGTAACAGGAATGTAATATGCAAAGGTGTAATCTATTTGCAACAAAGCGTGAAACATCTGGCCTGCCGGCGTTTCGCGAATTATAAGTGGTTCTGAACGCGGAATGTCGCAGACCAGAGTCCCGTGCTATGATTTCGTTATCAGGCCCGGAAGAGGTGGCCGCTTTAAGGAGAAAACGAATGGCACAGGAAGAAAGAGAGCAGCAGCGAAGCGTGCATCTCTATGATCAAGTTCAGGATGTGCTGACAAGAGAACGACAGGAGCAGCTGCGACGCCGCACAGTCTGGCTGCGTGTTTTGCTGCCCGTCGTGCTTATCGTGCTGCTAGTTCTCGGTGGTCTGGCTTTCATGACCTGGCGGGGAGTCACCATGAATCGCTTCCGCAGCGATGTGGAACTTCATCTGATGACCGTATGCTCGGACTGGCCGCTGCAGGCGGAATACCAGGGTGAGAAGACTCTTGTTGCAGGTAAAAATCTCGGGCGGATTTACTGGGCTCTGACCCTGTCTCAGATGAAGCTCTGCCTGCTGGAGCCACAAACAGACGCCGCAGAAGAGATTCGTCTCAGTCTGCCGTCGGGTGCTGTATACACAATTGCTCCGGAGCTTCGTGACCCGAACGTAGCGGTGATCCGTTATCAATTCGAGTCTGACAGGCGTACGCTTTCCATTCGCGGCTTCGCTGTGCAGGACTGGCTCAAGCGTGCGATCTCCAAAGAAGGGATTGAGAAGCCGAACCGCGTTGTGGAAGAGTTTCCTGTTGTCTACGGTGAAGAGGAGAAGGTCCTGCCAGGTTCTGTGGAGACAGGCGCCGGCTCCGATACAGCTGAAACGAAATCCACGTAAAACTTGAACGAGTTCAGCAAAATAACAATTTTGTTCAACTGGGGAGAGAAAAATGCCCCTTCAAGAGCTTGACCAGATCTACATGGCAAGCAACAGTCTTGACTCATCCATTGCCAGCTATCATCGCTTTTTTGAAAGCCATCGGATGGAAACGCTTCTTTAGCGGGATTAAGGTGCTGCGACGTATTCCACCAGTTTGATGAAAAGGATTACTACTCTCTTCCGGTGCTAGCTTCTTCTCCATCAGATTGACAGCGATCTGCTTCACTCCAGGCTCTGGCAGGGATTCTCCAGTTTGATCCAGATGCCTGCTCAAATGCTCTGAGCTGTCTGCCATCTATTTGCCACCCGCTCAATCTCGCGCTGCCACTGGCATGACCGGCGCCTTGGATGCATCAGCTAATCTGTGTCCAGCGTTGCAGCTCATACAGCGAAGGCATACCAGACTGGGCAGTCATGACGGACACCGAACCGATGTCGATTTGTCGTTCAGGCATTTTAGGACTGTCGCACGTCACCGGACCAGACATCGCGGTCTGACGACGAACCAGCTGCCCTTGGCAGCTTGTTGAGCCGCGAACATTAGCGTTTACGAGGGTCTCTTTCATTTGGCCATTGAGCTAACCCTGGGAACGCGGATAACACAACCGTTTGCCTCCCTCCTCGTTCGCTTCACCTCTCTCCTCTCCGACCGCAACAAACAAACGTTCGGTTTATAAAGATAGCTGATTGCGGAAGATCCTGGCGCATGCACCACCACGAAATTGGACAGGTTTTTATACTGGGTCGTAGTCAGAATCCCGACACTTCGATAAAGCGCGATAGAATCAGTGGAACCAGAATAATTGTTGACCGAATCTGCAAGCGAGGACTCAAAAATGCCTGACCTTAATCAGATTTTCCAGATGCTATATGCACATTATGGCGATCTCGCCTGGTGGCCAGCTGAAACACCGTTTGAGGTCATGGTGGGTGCTGTTCTTACGCAGAATACGGCCTGGTCAAATGTAGAGAAGGCTATCAGGCGCTTCGATGGCAAACTATCACCGGAGCGGATTATGGAACTGCCAGAGGAGGAGCTTCAGGACATCATCCGGCCAGCTGGCTTTTTCAAACAAAAATCACAATACCTGAAAGCGCTCAGTTGCTGGCTGATGGGCTATGACGCTGACTTGGATGCGATTCGATGTCGTCCCTTATCTGAGGTCCGAGCCGAGCTTCTGGAGGTCCGGGGAGTTGGCAATGAGACGGCGGACTCAATTCTCCTCTATGCATTTGATCTGCCGACTTTTGTTGTGGACGCTTACACTATGAGATTTTTTGGCCGTTTCCCGATTCCTGCTGGAAAGACCTACATGGAAGTGAAAGCCTTCTGCGAGGCCAGGCTGCCTCGGACAGTCGAGGTCTATCAGCATTTTCATGCCCTGATCGTACAAAACGGCAAAGAGCACTGCAGAAAGAAAATGGCCTGCCCTGCTTGTCCGCTGGAGCATATTTGTCAGAAGATGGCTCCTTAAGAGGTCTACGACAAGAATGTCGGGAAGCGGGTGAACCTGCCAGGAAAATAGCTGGCAACGAAGAGGTCCTGCGCGCTGCTGCTCGGTGCGCAGGGTCAAAATAACGTGTAATCCAAAAACCGATTTGGATTCGAGGTTACTTTGACCACAAAGGGCCGCGCGCGCCACTGCACGGCGCGCAGGGTCAAAACCATGCAGTGGCATGCAGGCGCTGCTGACGGCGGTCAACTGAATAGGCTTCTCTTTGGGAACAAAAGTCTGGATCCAGTTTTTTCCTAATTTGAGACGTAACAGCCTTATGCGGGTAAGCCTCGCCGCTCGCCGCTGTTTCTCATTCCTAATCATTTCAATCTACGCCCAGAATCTACACCCAGCGCCAACAATGCGGAGTCTGTCCCGGAAGCGAAGCTCAAACACTTAAATAACTACAGTTGTTTATAAATTACATTTATATACTCAGGCTTTCTGGCTGCGACCGGCGGAGTGTGCTGACACACGCCTTGGGAGAATCCTGATGCTTCGCATTAAAGATTTTTTTGAGTAACTACTATTTCCCGGCCTGATCAGAAGAGCGAAGAGCGAGCTCTATTCAAAAATCAGCTGTTCCCAGGAAGTCTGGCTCTCCCCTGCCGGCTGCTGCAGCAGACAGATACTCTCGCCGCTGAGACCAGCGATGAAAAGCTTATGTTATTTATCTTGGTTTAGATCCAAACGTCTCAATCTTACACTGCCTTAATCTTTATTTAACTGGAATTGACATTAATAGCCCTGTGTTTAACTTGAAATTTATCTTTCCTGCCACTGTCCATAACAATTTCTGCCTACACTAGATCGTGATGACGAAAAGTGGATGAACATTCTGCTTTTGGTTCACAAACATTAGGAGGAACATAGGACACATGAGTAAACAGATGAGAAACAAGATTCTTTCTGCAATTTTGGTCTTCGCCATGATTGCAAGCGTCCGGCTCGGCCTGGGTATGGGCGTTGTCCGCGCTGAAGAAGAAAGCGCTCCGGCCATGCCGAAGTACATCTTCTTCTTTATCGGCGACGGTATGAGCCACGTTCAGGCCAGTGCTGCCAGAGTTTACAAGGGCAACAACACGGAAGGCGAAGTTCTGGCCGGCGAGCTGAACTTCACGTCTTTCCCCGTCAACGGCATTGCTTCGACCTTCGACTCGACCTCTTTCTGCCCTGACTCCGCTTCGACGGCAACCGCTTTCTCCTGCGGCGTCAAGACTCACAGCGGCGTTATTGGTCTGGAGGTTGACAAGGTCACCGCTCCCAGAAACCTCTCCGAAATCCTGAGCCAGGATCTGGGCTATGAGATTGGTATCGCTTCGACCGTTACCATCAACCACGCCACGCCGGCAGCTTTCTATGCTCATGTTGCCAGCCGTAACGAGTACTATGACATCGCCATGCAGATGGCCGACTCCGGCTACAACTACTTTGGCGGCGGCACGATCAACAAGCCGACCGGTGCCGACAAGGATCAGCAGGATGCCTATGAGATTCTCGTTGAGAAGGGCTACACCGTGACCAATGATCCGGCTGAGATCATGGCTCTCGACGCTGATGCCGATATGGTCTATGCCTACACCGATTGCCCCCAGGACGGCGGCGCTCTCCCCTACTCTCTCGATGCTCAGGAAGGCCAGCTGACTCTGAGTGACTATGTCACGGCCGGTATCAACGTCATGGGCAACCCCGAGAACGGCTTCTTCTTCATGGTCGAGTCCGGCAAGATTGACTGGGCCTGCCACGCCAACGACGCCAAGGCGACGATCTATGACACCCTCGAGCTGGACAACGCGATTCAGGTCGCCCTGGACTTCGCTGCCGAGCATCCCGACGAGACCCTCATCGTTGTCACCGGTGACCACGAGACCGGTGGTATGACCATCGGCCAGTCCTACACCGGCTATGACACCGCTTTCGACCTTCTCGCCTACCAGAAGATGAGCTTCGTTGCCTTCGACGCCCTGGTCGCCGGCATGCTCGAAGAGGATCCCGAGCTGACCTTCGAAGAGGTCATGCCCGTCATCACCGAAAACTTCGGTCTGGTTACCCCCGTTGACGCTTCCACCGCTCCCGACGAGCGCCTGGTGCTTAGTAAGTACGAGTACAAGAAGCTGCTGGATGCCTTTGAGACCTCTCTGATGACGCCGGAAGAGCAGACGAACAACGAAGAAAACTACATCCTCTACGGTGGCTACAACCCCCTGAGCGTTACCCTGACCCACATCCTGAACAACAAGTCGGGTATCGGCTGGACCTCTTACAGCCACACCGGAACGCCCGTCGCGGTTCACGCCTACGGTGCCGGCTCCGAATACTTCGGCGGCTCCTATGACAACACCGACATCTACACCGCTTTCCTCGAGGCTGTCGGTCTGGCTGTCAACGAATAAGAACAAGGGAACTTAAGCCGGGGGATTAAGCGGTAGCGCAAAGGTCAGCCTTTGAGAAAACCCCCGGACTTCACCAAACAAACGAAACCCGCGCCCGGCAGGACGCGGGTTTTTCGTGAAGAATGCGAATCTGGAGAGGAATTTAGCTTCATGACCTTAGTACCTGACAAGGCCAAAAAGAGAGACAGAATCTTCTCGATCGTACTGCTCGCAGTACTTCTTATCCTGATGCTTCTGCCCACCGGGTACAAGCGCCAGCTCTACCGCAACTCTCAGGAGGTGCGGGCGGAGATAGTCGAAGTCTACAACGATTATCTGTACCAGACGGGTATGGTGTATCAGGGCGAACAGTCCTGTAAGATCAGAATCCTGAACGGCAGCCACAAGGGTGAAGTTGTGACCGGTATCCGCTTCATGGTAGGCAGCATTGAGCGTGACGTCATATTTAAGCCCGGTGACATTGCCTTTGCCATACTGGAGCAGGATGATGAGGGGCAGGTAACCTTTGCCACTCTGGTTGATCAGTATCGACTCCACGTGGAGGCCCTGCTTTTCCTGATCTTTGCCGTGCTGCTCGTTCTCTTTGCCGGTACGACAGGTCTGCGCACGATCCTGAGTTTTGCCCTGACGCTGGTCGCACTGTGGAAGGTTCTGATCCCCGGACTTTTGCGGGGCTGGCCGCCCCTGCTGCTGGCACTGGCTCTCGGCTGCTTTATCACAATCACGACACTGCTGCTGGTAGGCGGCTTTACGGCAAAGAGCTACTCCGCCATTATCAGCGCCATCCTGTCCGCCTTCTGCACCTTCCTCGTCGCCATCATTTTCACGGACGTCTTCAAGCTCAGTGGAACGGTGATGCAGGAATCGGAGGGGCTTTTACACGCAGGTTATTTCAACCTTAATCTCAAGGAGATCTTTCAAAGTGCCATCTACCTGAGCTGTTCCGGCGCCGTCATGGATCTGGCCATCGACATTTCCTCGGCGCTGGAAGAGGTACAGGAACACAGTCCGGACATCACCCGCACCAAGCTCTTCGCCTCCGGTCTGCGCATCGGACGCCAGGTTGTGGGCACACAGACGAGCACTCTGCTTTTGGCCTATATCGGCAACTATCTGGCCACCCTGATGGTCTTCATGGCCCAGGGTACCTCGCTGAGCACCATTCTCACCAGCCGCACCATTGCAGCAGAGATTCTCTCCACCTTTGTCGGCTGCATTGGTATCGTCCTGGTATCCCCCCTGACGAGTCTGGTCAGCGCCTTCCTCTTTACCCGCGGCAGGCACGGCTCGAGCCAAGCCAAGAAGGTGGATGTCAAAAAGACGGAAGTGGTGGTCGTCGAGCAGGAAGTCTAGAGGCCGCCAGGCAGACAAACACCCTATCAAAAAGGGGGCGAGTCGTCTGACCCGCCCCCTTCTCTGTACCGAAAGAACGTCTTTTAATTTCTGCCCGTCGGCACCAGGGCGTTGATCGCACTGACCAGAGCACGGATGGAGGCACGGGTGATGTCACCGCTGATGCCGGCACCATAGGCGATCTGGTCGCCGCAGGTCAGGCCGACGTAGGAGACGGCGCGGGAGGCCGAGCTTTGCGTAAGAGCATGCTGATGGTAGAGAGAAATGTTGAAGTCCAGGCCGGTGAGTTTGGCCAGACCCGTGGCCAGAGCGTCCAGGACACCGGTTCCGCGTCCCTCTACCTCAACCATGCGGCCGTTCAGGTTGAAGCGGCCGCGGGCGGCGACTTCGCTTTCAGAAAGCTTCATATCCTCCCAGGAGATCAGCTGCAGCGGGAAACGCAGGTTGACATAGGCTTCCTCGAAGAGTTCGAGAATCTTCTCCGGCAGGAGCTCGTCCTGGACACGGTCGGAGTAGCGCGTGACGACCTCACTGAAAGCACGCTGCATGGGTTTGGGAATCTGATAGCCGAAGCGCTGCTCCATGATGAAGGAGACGCCGCCGCGGCCGGACTGAGCGTTAATCCGGATGATCGGCTCATAGCTGCGCCCGACGTCGTGGGGATCGATCGGCAGATAGGGCACGTTCCAGATGTCGTCCCGGCACTCGTCCGCCGCCCGTGCGGAGGCGTAAACGTCGCTGCCCAGGCGCTGCAGTCCCTTGTTGATGGCATCCTGGTGGGAGCCGGAGAAGGCCGTGTAGACCAGGTCGCCGGCATAGGGATGGCGGGGATGGACCTGCATGCTGGTGCTGAGTTCGTACATCTGTATGGCCCGGTTGATGTCACTGAAGTCGAGCTTGGGATCGATGCCCTGAGAAAGCAGATTCAGAGCCACCGTCATGATGTCGCAGTTGCCGGTGCGCTCACCGTTGCCGAAGAGCGTGCCTTCGACACGGTCACCGCCGGCGAGCAGGCCGAGCTCGGTCGCCGCAATGCCGGTGCCGCGGTCGTTGTGCGTGTGCAGGCTGACGCGGATGCCGTCACGGTAGCGGGTATGGCGGCAGAACCACTCGATCTGATCGGCGTAGAGATTGGGCATCGACATCTCCACCGTGCTCGGGAGGTTCATGATGATCTTCTCGTCAACCAGGCCCTCCCAGACCTCATAGACGGCATCACAAACTTCTACTGCGAAGTCCGGCTCGGTGGCCGAGAAGGACTCGGGCGAATATTCGAGCTGCCATTCCCGGGTGCCGTGGCCGGCTTCGAAGCGCTCGCGGATCAGGCGGGCGCCGTCAACGGCGAGCTGGCGGCAGGCTTCGCGTGACATGCCGAAGACAACGTCACGCTGGACGGCGGAGGTCGAGTTGTAGAGGTGGATGACGGCGCGTCTGGCGCCCTTCAGGGCTTCAAAGGTGCGGTCGATGATGTGGGGCCGCGACTGCGTCAGTACCTGGATGGCGACATCATCCGGGATGAGATCATCTTCGATCAGGCGGCGGGTGAACTCATACTCCGTGTCGTTGGCCGCCGGGAAACCTATCTCTATGGTCTTGAAACCGATGTCGACCAGATAGTGAAAGAAGGCGAGTTTTTGTTCCAGGCTCATCGGAATGACGAGGGCCTGGTTGCCGTCGCGCAGGTCGACACTGACCCATTCGGGAGCAGCCGTAAGGCGGCGTTCCGGCCAGGTCCGGTCCGGGAGCGGGATGGCCTCAAAGGGGCGGTAGCGGCGCCAGTTCATTTCTTTCATTTAGCTTTCTCCTGCTGTTTTTGGACATATAAAAAGCACCCTCGTTCTTCAGAGACGAAGGGTGCTTCGCGGTACCACTCTGCTTCCGTGAGCGTTAGACTCTCCCCCAAAACAGGGACAGCCGTCTCACGGCACTCATAAGCGACGGGACAAGGCTTGTCCGATCACCGGGCCGGATAACGACGGCCGGACGGTCCCAACTACATGCCGCCCGTGGAGGGGGCTCTCGCCGGAACAGGCTCAAGGTCGAGTCAGAATCAACATCTCCGGCACGTTCCAGCAAACCGTGCCTCTCTGTGGGAGATGGGCTGATTCCTGCTACCTGTCAACGCCCATTTAAGATCAGAGGGGATTCTACTGAACACTTCCGGCCGGCGTCAAGTCGCGAATGTTAGATGGCAGTTAAAAGTATAGAACAGCCGCGGAAAGTGCATCTGCTTGAAGCACTGCCGGAAAACAGCTGTTGACCTGGCCGGGAACAGGCCGACCGGATTCCGCGGCTCGTTTGGGAGACCATCACATCTGGCGAGCGGCGTATGACGGACGCACTGCCCTGCCCCCTACTCCCCAGCGGCTGCTGTCGGTACCGCGCTTTCTGTCGTTTCCTCTGTCAGCTCAGAAATGATTTCGTCAATCACTTCTTCTGCGCTTTGCTCTGCGGCGGAATCTTCTTCAGGAATTTCCTGCATGACATCCGACTCTGGAATTGTTTCGTCTTTAATGTCTTCTGCAGTCGTTTCATCTGTGGCAGAGTCTTTAAGCGGAGTTTCCAGCGTCGCATCCGTATCCAGACCAGCTTCGTCCGGGATCTCTTCAGTCGTTTGCTCTTCGCTAGAGTCTGCTTCAGGAGCATCATACGTGGTATTCGAATCGGGTATTGTCCCGTCCGGGCTTTCTGCGGTCGTTTCATCTTCCACAGTTTCTTCTGACACAAGTTCCTGTGTGGTATCAGTATCCAAAATGCCTTTGTCTGATCCCACAGCGGCAGCTTCTTCTCCGGCTGAATCACCAAGAGAGAGACTACGCATGGGATTCGTATCCGACATCATCGGATCCGGACCGGGTTCAAGAGCCGTGGATGAAGGATCCTCTGCGCTGTTGCCCAGTATGTGATCCATGATGGCCTCAAGATCCTGAGCATCAATCACTCCATCCTGTGTCATGTCAGCGGAACGGTACTGGCTGCCGGACAGGATAGAGAGCCCAAGCATGTGGTCTCTCACCGCCATAATGTCAAAGATATTAATGAAACCGTCTCCTGTGGCATCGCCCAGGCTTAACTCATCACCGTTCAGAAGAACGACCTCACTGTTATTGGCATAGTTGGCTTCAGGAGAGTCAGTTGATACATCAAGATAGAAAAGACAGCCAAGTTCTCCGTCCGCTGCAATCAGATCCGACGACGCGATCTCAAAGACCATGTCGATCGTTTCTCCGCCGTTCAGAGAGACTGCTGTTTTTGTATCAAGCAGCTCACCAAGCTGATTATTCCTGCGCAGCTTCAAGGTCACGGGGCTTGCCGGATCATAGCCGCTGTTGCGGACTGTGACATGCAGCTCCCGCCCGGCAGGCGTCAGGACCTCCGTGATCTGATCCATCTCCAAATCGGAGTATCCATAACTGAACTGGCCCAGATTATCCGTCAGATCCCGGTCGGTGCCAGCAGCAGGCAGGACTTCAACGCGCAGCGTCTGTTTGCTGATGGCAGCAGGCAATGTATAGGGTATCGAAATATACGCGCGTTCAGCGACCTCGATGCGTTGAGCCAGTGCATGTGTGTCAAGCAGCGTTTCACCGGCATAGACATTCACTGTGAGTTCGCTGACAGGCAATTCCCCCGTATTCGTCACTACGCCCTGAATCTCGATCTTGGCCTCAGGAGAAATGGGCGACACCGTCCAGAATTCTTCGTCTACACGAAGATCACATTGTCTTGAACTGGCACTGAAATACAGGCTAGTTGCGCCAAAGGGTTCTGAAGTACCGGAATCATCCACGATCGTCGCCAGGCCATAAGCTGTGTGCAGATTGGCATCATCGTCAAGATAAGAGCTCCAGCTGCGCAGCTTACCGAGCTCAGTCGCAAGCCTGACACCGGCGGTCCAGCTATCTTCAAGCGGATCATAGTAGGAGATATAAAGTTCACTGCCAAAGTCCTTTGTCTGCTCCCAGAGAATCGCCTTATCGCCACGGCTGTTGGAGATGACCTGAATACCGCTGCCGGTGATATCGTAAGTACTAATGATTTCCCTGGCCTCTGAGACATTGCCGCCTGCAAGTCTCTTGATCAGCGCATCAGAGCACCAGTAAAGCTCTGCCTGATCTCCCTGCCTCAGAAAGAACACCGAATCGTCGGCGGCTGAATCATCTGTAAGGCGATAATGTGTACTGCCGTCAATATAGAACAGATCGCTGTCATGCATCTGTTCGGGATCGCTGCCTGTTTTGGCGGTATACGCCACAACATTGACTCCATCATTGTATGCGGTATCCAGACTGCCGATTGAAGCAATACCGGAAAAGAGAAGCTCACAATCGCTCCATGCCCCATCTAAAAGTGTTCGTCGGTAGAGGGACTGTGTCTCTTCCAGGCTGAATATGTCTGCAGCACTGTTCTCCTGCCAGACAACCGTTACTTCCGCATTATTGACAGCAATACGGGGGCGGCTCTCATATGCTGTGCTTGATGACGTGAGCGTTGCGAAGTCAGTGAATGTGCTGCCGTCAAATCTGGCATAGCGAAGATCGACAGCGGCTGCCATCTCTTCCAACGTAACAGTCTCATCGAAGACACGAATGCCGTTCTGCCAGATAAGGTAGGCATATGTCCCGTCGGAGACGAGGCGGGGCTCAAAATCCACCGTACCGTCATCTTCAACAGCCTGAGGCAGACTCCAGTTTTCACCATCAAAGACAGAATACTGCAGTATGGAGCGGTTCTCGTCACTGCGGTCCGGGGCGTCGTCGATCCAAAGCAGCAGCCGGCGGCCGTCAGAGAAGCTGACGAGCTGAGGATCGCAGTAGGCATTGACGTTATCGGCAAAGGCCGTCGACGGCGTCCCACGAAGCGTCCGCCTGTCTGTTAGGCGTGGGATTAAGCTGAAGTCATCTGCTGTTATTCGAAAATCACTTGTCTGACGGGATTGGGGATACAGTTGCGCTTCGGGAAATTTTTGCTCCATCTTAAATTTGAAACCAAGGGCCTTGACTTTCAAGTAAACGGACAGCTGTGTTGTAAGCGTGAGAGCCTCGGATAAGGATTTTTTGGGTGTTTCAAGCGTCCCGGCAAACTCGCCCTTTAGGCCAGCTTCAGCCTCGGCTACGAGTGCTTTAACGACTGCGCCCATGCGTGGTGCCAGCTTAAACTCAATTTTCGAAAGCATGGCTAAATCAGTTATTCCATCAATTGGCACGATTTCAAAACCTGTTTGCAGGGAACCCTCCAGGCCGAATCTGAGAAAGAGAACAGGAGGTTTGACAGGAAAATCCAGACTGAATTCAGACTCAATCAGTATGCAGGCTCCACCTTCCAGAAATTCCGGTTTGCCGTTCTTCACAGTGAACTCAATATAGCCCAGAATGTTTTGATCAAAATCAAAGTTCAGCCTATGGTTAACGGCATTCATTTCCTTGCGCAGACTTCTAAAACGATTATAAAAATTTTCATCAGTCGTTTTTCCAAAGAAATTCATGCACTGTTTTAGTTCTTTATAGGTATCCGTCCAATAATTGTCCTGCTCTCCGCTCTGACTTGGAGGACGAAGATAACCATAAGTCACTTTAAATTTTTTCTCTGCATGGTCATACTCGATTTCACCTTTGCCTACACTTAGCTCTGCGGCGAAAGGAAACTCAAATAAAGGGAAATCTTTCCCGAAAAAATTGATAACAGGGCCTTTTATACTTGCGGCACCGCCTGTGCCAAAATCAAGGTTCGGCAGCGAAAAAGCCGGCACCTCGGGATGGGAATCCGTTGGAGGCAGCTGGAAGCCGTGCGTAATGACTTCTGGATCAAAGCAGTATTGCAGTACTTCAGTTTGGCTGGGATGGTATATCGGATTCGTAAAGGGATCCAGATAAAGTGCTCTTATGCTGCCGGGCAGATCGATCATGCATAATTCATTGTTGCAAAAGGCAGCTATTCCGATCATATCCAGGTTTTGGGGCAGCCTTACACTTCTCAAGCGATTGTTGGCAAAAGCAAAATTTTGAATTTGAACTACGGAATCGGGAATAGCAAGATTCGTTAATTGATTGTTGGCAAACGCAGATGGAGCAATTTGTGTTACGGAATCAGGAATCAAGACACTCGTCAGTTGATTAAAAGCAAATGCCTGTTCATCAATCAGCGTCACGGAATTGGGAATCGTGACTCTTGTCAGTTGATTCTGTTGAAATGCCGCCCGGCCGATCTTCGTCACAGAATTGGGGATAAATACGTTTAGCAATTGGTTCCTTAAAAACGCATTAGCGCCTATCTCCGTTACGGTATTGGGGATGACCAGGCTCATTATTTGATTGTCAGCAAACGCATCTTCGCTAATCGTTGTTATAGAGTAGGGAATTAAAAGACTAAACAATTGATTTCGGGAAAATGCGCCAGCACCCAAATAGGTGACGGAATCAGGAATGGCTACGCTCTTAAGCTGATTATCATGAAA
Source organism: Bacillota bacterium (assembly GCA_030055235.1). GTDB lineage: Bacteria > Bacillota > Clostridia > Saccharofermentanales > Fastidiosipilaceae > JAEZYR01. Next base: position 24,619 of record JASGUW010000091.1, on the reverse strand, counting down.
GGTTGCATCACCAATCCTGGTAACAGAATCGGGAATCTCTACACTCTCCAGTTGATTATTTTTAAACGCCCATTCACCAATAGAAGTCACAGAATTGGGAATCACTACGCTCGTAAGTTTATTATGCTGAAATGTCCAGTCGCGAATTTCTGTCACAGAAGCAGAAATCTTTACGCTTGCCAGTTGATTGTACTGGAAGGCTCCGCTGCCAATCTCCGTCACAGAATCAGGAATCACGACCCTCGTCAGTTGATTATGGGAAAACGCGTGTTCACCTATATAAGTTACGGTATCAGGAATGATCACACTTATTAGTTGCTTATTGTTAAACGCGCTTCCACCAATCTTCTCAACGAAGACACCGTCTAATTCAGATGGTATTACAAGATCCCTGTCATGACCTATATAGTCCGTGATCATTCCAATCGTACGATCGAATATATAGTCACCTACAGGAGCAGCTTGAGCCAGGGGCGGAAGACCAGAATCAGCCAACGAACAAGTTCCTGCTGTTTCATACGCATGAATGTCCCCTGGGATGAATGTGCCAATCAAGAGAAGCAGAGTAAGTAAACTTGCCGTCAGCTGAAGATATCTTTTTTCTTTCATCGCCTTAACTCTCTTCATTTAGCTAAGCTCTCAAAGCCTGTTGCGGAATTACACAGAGAAATAGCGCACTATGCGCCTGTCCTACGGCCTGGGCACAATGGTAATTGTCTTCTCTTCAGTCACTTTTGCACCTGCGGCATCATAGACATCCACTCCCAGCGTGTAGCTGTCCGGTGTAACAGGGGTCCACGGATAGATATTCGCTGAAACAGGGGTTTTCCGGAAATTCACCCGGCTGCCATTTGAGCGCAGGACGTAGAACTGGTACTTGTAAGGAGCCGTTCCGCCCTCCCCTCGAGCCGCCAGATTGATCGTCTGCCCGAGCTCATAGGTATCGGACCAGCCGGCGCGGAAGACGGCAATGGATAGAGGCGGTACAGCCGGCGTCGTCACCGTTATCGTCTTCTCTTCGGTCACCTTGTTGCCGGCGGCATCATGCACATCCACTCCCAGCGTGTAGCTGTCAGCTGTAACAGGGGTCCATGGATAGATATTCGCTGATACAGGGGTTTTACGGAAATTCACCCGACTGCCATTCGAGCGCAGGACGTAGAACTGGTACTTGTAAGGAGCCGTTCCGCCCTCCCCTCGAGCCGCCAGATTGATCGTCTGACCCAGCTCATAGGTATCGGACCAGCCGGCGCGGAAGACAGCAATGGATAAAGGCGGTGCAGCCGGCGCCGTCACCGTTATCGTCTTTTCTTCGGTCACCATGTTGCCGGCGGCATCATGGATGTCCACTCCAAGTGTGTAGGTGTCAGCTGTAACAGGGGTCCATGGATAGATATTCGATGAAACAGGGGTCTTCCGGAAATTCACCCGGCTGCCGTTCGAGCGCAGGACATAGAACTGGTACCGGTAAGGAGCCGTTCCACCTTCGCCTCGAGCCGCCAGATTGATCGTCTGCCCGAGCTCATAGGTATCGGACCAGCCCGCGCGGAAGACGGCTATGGATAAAGGTGGTACAACCGGCGCCGTCACGGAAATCGTCTTCTCCTGAGTTAGCTTTGTTCCGGTGGTGTCGTAGACATCCACTCCCAGGGTGTAGGTGCCAGCTGTATCAGGGGTCCATGAACAGGTATTCGATAAATCCGGGTTTGTCTGGAAATCTATGCGATTGCCATTCAAGTCCAGAACATAAAAATGGTAATAGTATGGCTCAGTTCCGCCCTCACCCTGAGCGGTAAGATCAATCGTTTGACCCGGTTCACAGCTATCAGAGTCTCCGGCACTGAATACTGCTATACCCAGTGGGCTGACATAGGCAGAAACCGTCACTTCTGTCTCAGTGTTGACTTCAAAGCCCAGAGAATCCCTTATCTCCACACCCAGTGTATGGATCCCGGCAACGGCTGGAACAAAGTTGCAGGTATTGTCAGCCGAATAGGACTGAATTGTCTCTTTGATACCTTCAGTCCCAATGACATAAAAGCGATACTCATAGGGAGACAGTCCCTCCATGACAGAGGCAGACAGTAACAGCGGCTGACCGGTCATTCCTGAACCTGGAGTAACGCTTAATTCGGGAGAATGCAGAGCTGAGATGATACGGAATGCTGCTGTTCTGGAATTGCCCACTGCGTCTGTCACTGTTACTTCATAGTCGCCACTGGTACTGACAAGATGCCCACTCGTGATCGGTATGGCTTTTCCACCGTCTACCGTAAGGACCCCCTCACCTTTGTTCCAGGCGATGCTCACGTCTCCCACGTAAGGTGTTTCGCTTGGTTCAAGATCATTGAGTGTTATTTCAGGCGGGCTGGCCAGAATATTCAATATGGTATAGCTTAGCCCCGTCGTATCACCGTACATGCCGGCCGCCTGGGTCAAGACAAGGTCTGTTTCCAAATTCTCCCGAATGCGAATCGTTAGTTCCAGCAGCGTAGTGTTGGAGACGGGAAGTGGCAGAAGATCGCCGGCCTCATCAAAGCTGTTGGAAGCATAGATAAACTCAAGCTGCTTCGTCGCTTCGTTAAAGCCTGCACCGATGATATCGTTCGGATTTCCCGTGGCAATGACCGCACACGAGACATATTCGACAATGGCTGGATCAAGCGGGACGCTCACCTGTAAGGCCGTAACAGGATCGGCGGCGTCATCATAATCGCTTAGGGAGACGCTGAGTGTGACCGTCTCTCCGGGAGCCAGGAAACCATCAGCGTCAGAGTGTGTGATATCTAGTCCGGCGAGGCCTGCTGCATGGTTTTTGGTCGAAGGGTATCCGGGCAGAATACCAAGCATGAACGTCAATGCAATAACAATCCCAGTAATCCTTTGAAGCATTTTTTTATTCATTATTGCACTTTCCTGTTCCAGGATGTCCGGACGATAAGGTATTTCAGATAGATACAAAAGACAAAAGCCAACGAAATCATGCTACCACAATGTTTCGTCGTTTCTTTGACAACTTAAGTAAGCTGAGAGCATTTTTCCTGGTGCTGACTGGCATGTGAGCTTTCCAGAGCCCTCTACATGAGAGAGCTTTGCCGTTATACGAAATACGTAAATACAAGAACGTTCGGACATTCTTCCAAGTCCATCACAATCCGCAGCAGCTTTATCCAGACAGGCTCCGCCGATCGCCGCCATTTTTCATTCCTGTTATTTCAATCTGCGCCCAGCGTCAACATCTATGACTGCTCGTGGAAGTGAAGATCTGTAAAAGCAACGTATTCAAGCTGCGCAAAAACTCTGGTGTTGCAGCTGCTTGTGGAAGGTTCGGGAAAAGACTGGTCGCCCCGACAAATATGACTTGTATCCAAAGACGAACAACTGTTTGACGTTAAAACGAACATATGTTAGCCTGACGCAAAAGGAGGCATCATACCATGGCCAGACGTTTCACCAGAGCCAATCTCCAGGAGACCTCCGATCGGGTCTATCGTTATATTGTTCAATATATTGAAGAAAACGGCTATGCGCCTTCGGTGCGTGACATCTGTGACGGGGTCGGCATTGGTTCGACTTCGACCGTACACGCCCACCTCAAGCGTCTGGAGGCCGACGGCCGTCTCACCTATGAGGCCGGAAAGCGCCGCGCCATTACGCTGACAGAGGAAGATCGCGACGAGCTGGCCGCCCGCCGCGATCAGACGCGCTTTGTGCCCCTTATCGGCACTGTTACCGCCGGTGTGCCCATCCTGGCCACCGAATCCATTGACCGCCTGCTGCCCTTTTCCAGCGACCTCTTCCCGGAGGAGGATGACCTCTTTGTCCTGACCGTCCGCGGTGATTCCATGATCGACGCCGCGATACTAAGCGGAGACCTGGTCGTCTGCCGTCAGAGCACGACCGCTCCCTGGAACAGCATCGTCGTTGCCCTCATCGGTGAGGAGGCGACGGTCAAGCGTCTCGTCCGCCGTGACGGGCGCCCCTGGCTTTTGCCGGAAAACGAGAATTATGAGCCGATTCCCTTTGACCGTGAAGACTGTCAGCTACTGGGTGAGGTGATCGGTGTAGTGCGAACGGACGTCTGATAGCAGACGCATCGTCGCATCATATTCCGGCAGAGAGGGCTCAAAGTTCCAGCCGTCCTGGCGGCTGATGGTGAGGATGCTGTTCTTAAACATCAGCCACTGCCGATTCCCGTCCTGCATCAGCAGTGTCCAGCGGTCGAAGGCGCGGATCATGCCCTGTCTGACGTTTTCGTCACGGGTGATGATCTCCACACGCGCGCGTTCGCGCACGCAGCGGCCGAGGAAACGCTCCTGAACGCGGTTGTAGGGATCCCGGCGCCGTGGCGGTTCATGTGCCGTGTGGTTGAGATCGGCGAAAACCTCTTCGATCCAGTCGCTGGACTCGTCACTAACAAGAGGCGTAGCGATGGCGGATGGCGCGTACTCGGTGTCCCGTGCCACGCTTTCAACTGAGGAGCGATAATCATCGCCCACTCGGGTGACACGTCGCGGGGTGACCTGGGATCTGGATCTCTTCTCTTTCATCTTATTTTCACTCCTTAAGCTATCGCAGCCCACATGCGCGGCCGCATCCGATGTTGGCTTCAAGCTTAGGCGGGGTGTATCAGAGGGACAAGGGTCTTTAAACCCCGGCTTCGGGAGACTTATCCACATGATAAAAGGCAAGGATCGTCTCATGCACGTCCGGGCCGGAATCGCTCAGATGAAGAATCTCAAGGTCCTGAATGCGCGAATAGCGCCGCAACCAGGTACGCTGCCTTTTGGCATAGCGGCGCGTGGCAACGAGCAGGCGTTCTCTGGCCTGGCTTTCTGTCTCCAGGCCCCGGAGCCAGGGAAAGAGCTCCTTATAGCCGATGGCCTGCATCGCTGTCTGGTCCGCAGGCAGATTCTGCTCCAAAAGCCAGCGTGCTTCTGCGGCCAGTCCTGCTTCAAACATGCGCCCGATGCGTGTTTCGATGCGTTCCCAGAGCCAGGGTCTGGGCGGATCGAGGATGACCAGCACGGCAGGGCGCTGCAGGCCGACAGGCTGCGGGCGGGCGCCCCCTCCCTCCCCGGCCAGTGCGATTTCCAGGGCGCGGATAACACGGCGGGGGTTTTTCGTGTCGATGCTTTCCGCACGTAGGGGATCCAGTTCCCGAAGGCGGTGCACCAGAGTTTCAAGTCCTTCTGCCTGCCGGAACGTTTCGAGCTTCTCACGCAAATCGGGATCATAGGGCAGTCCGCTGTAGTCCTCCCCGGTCAGAACTGCCTCCACATACTGTCCCGTTCCGCCGCAGAGAATCGGCGTCCGTCCAGCCACATCGCAGCGCTCCAGCGCCGCCCGGGCCGCCGCCGTGTAGTCGGCGGGCGTGAATTTCGAGGTAACCGGGACGAGGTCCAGCAGCTCATGGGGGATTTCAGCGCGCTCGGCCGCGGTCGGCTTGGCGGTACCGATATCAAGGCCCTGATAGACCTGCATGCTGTCGGCACTCAGGATCGTGCCCTCAAGGCGGCGGGCGAGTTCCAGGGCCAGGGCGGACTTGCCGCTGGCGGTGGGACCCGTCAGTGCCAGCAGTCTGGGGCGTCCGGCGGAGGGCGCCATCAGACGATGCGGCGGAAGCGGCGCTCCAGATCCAGGCGGCTGTCGCGGATCAGGACGGGGCGGCCGTGGGGACACTGGAAGGGCTCCCGGAGTGTGACGAGCTGCTCGAGCAAGGCGGCCACTTCCTGTTCATGGAGGCGGTCGTGGGCCTTGACCGCGGCCTTACAGGCATGGGTGGCAAAGCGCAGCAGGCGCTCCTCGTGACGGATTCCGCTGTCCGGAGCCAGCCGCTCCTCCTCCAGGTCGTCGAGGAGCTCCAGGAGAGAGCCGACGGGTTCGGCGATTGAGGCGGCCGGGACGGCGGTCAGGGAGAGAGCGCCGGAGTCACTTTCTGCAAAGGAATAGCCCAGAGCCTCCAGCAGATCCAGATTGGAGTCCAGCAGGGCGCGCCGGGCGGCTGTCAGCGACAGCGGCAGCGGGGTCAGGCAGGGCTGGCGTTTCCATACGCTGTCCTGGTTTTCTTCATCCGCGGCAGCGAGCAGGCGTTCGTAGAGAATCTTCTCATGGGCGGCGTGCTGGTCGACGAGGAAGACATCTTCCCCCTCTTCCAGAATCAGGTAGGTGTCAAAGAGGACGCCGCGGAAGCGGGCTTCGAGCAGACGCGTGAGCAGGCGGTCACGGGGCGGTGGCGCAGCGGGTGCCGCAGTGGGGGTGTCCGCAGCCATGTCACGGAGTTCGAGCTGCAGTGGCGCTTCTTCCGGCACGGTGAAGGCGCTGGCGGGCTGGGACTCGGGCGCATGAAGCGGCGGCCTGGAGGCTTCCCTGACAGGGGTCGGCTGCCAGGCGGCGCCCGGGGAACGGACCGGGATGGGGACGGTTGGTGCGGGCGCTGCGGTCGGCGGACTGGCTTCGCGTACCGTATCTGTCTGAGCCGATTCTGCCGCCGTGTCGCTGTGCTCAAGCCCCGCGTAGCTCATGGCCTCCAGAGCCTCTGTGACCGCCGTGCGGACCGTGCGGTAGATCTGGCTGTCGTTCCAGAAGCGCAGTTCCAGCTTCTGGGGATGGACGTTGACGTCGATCAGCTGGGGCGGCAGGGCCAGGTGCAGCAGGGCAAAGGGGAATTCGCCACGCATCAGGCGGCCCTGCCAGGCGTCCTCGACAGCGCGCATCAGGGCCGGCACCTGCACCGGGCGGCGGTTGATGACGAAGGTCTGCCAGCTGCGGCTGCGGCGTGTCAGGCCGGGTTCGCCGAGCAGGCCGTCGAGCCGGATGATGCCGTCGGGATCATCGTAGTGGATGTACTGCAGGCGCCGGGCCACGGCATCGCCGTAGACGGCATAGGCGACACTTTCCAGGCGGTTGTCGCCGGGGGTGTGCAGCTGGGTTTTGCCGTCGGCATCAAAGCGAAAGGAGACGTCGGGCCGGGCCAGAGCCAGACGGGTGACGGCGTCGAGGGCCTTCTGGGTCTCTGAGCGGTCACTGCGCAGGAACTTGAAGCGGGCGGGCATGTCGTGGAAGAGGTCTTCGACCAGAACGCTTGTCCCCTCCGGCATGCCAAGTTCACGCTCGGCGATGATGTCGCCGTCCACCAGACGCAGCTCAACGCCGCCGGCGGTCCCCTGCTCCCGGGTCTGGAGAGTGACATGGGCGACCGCCGCGATGGAGGGCAGGGCCTCTCCGCGGAAGCCCATGGTGATCAGGCTGTCGAGGTCTTCAATCTGGACGAGCTTGCTGGTGGCGTGGGGCTCGAAGGCCAGGCGCGCGTCCGCCTTATCCATGCCGCGGCCGTCATCCTGGACGCGGATGGAGCGGATGCCGCCCTGTTCCAGAGTGACACGGATCACGGTGGCGCCGGCGTCCAGGGCGTTGTCGCAGAGCTCGCGGATGACGGAGGCGGGCCGTTCGACAACCTCTCCGGCCGCGATGCGGCTGGCCGTCAGCTGGTCCAGTTTCTGAATACGGCTCATTCTTCTACTCCTCAGGCAGGCGGCGCAGCGCCTCCTTGAGGGCATGGAGGCGGTTCAGTGCGTCGAGGGGGGTCAGCGAATTGAGGTCCAGGGCGCGCAGGTCGGCAATGATCTGATCGTAGGCGCGCAGGGCCAGGCTGGAGCGAAAGAGGTCCTGCTCACCGGCGAGCGGCTGATTGGCGGGACGGCGCTGCGTGCGGCCGCGGCGGCGGCTCTCCCTGGTCAGGCGCTGCATATGCCCGCGGGCGCGCTCGACGATGTCGGCGGGGACGCCGGCCAGGCGGGCGACCTCTATACCGAAGCTCTCATCCGTGCCGCCCGGCTCAATGCGGTGCAGGAAGTGTATTTCGCCTTCGCGCCAGGTGACGGTGGAGTGGAAGTTGACGATGCCCGGGACAGAGGACTCGAGCTCGGTCAGCTCATGGAAGTGGGTGGCAAAGAGGCTGCGGCAGCCGTAGCGCACCGGGTCGGCCAGGGCCTCTATCACGGCACGGGCGATGCCCAGGCCGTCGGTGGTGGAGGTGCCGCGGCCGATTTCGTCCAGGAGGACAAGGGAATCGCGGGTCGCCTGCTGTAAGATGGCAGCGGTCTCCTGCATTTCGACCATGAAGGTCGACTGGCCGCCGCCCAGGTCGTCAGAGGCGCCGATGCGGGTGAAGATGCGGTCCGTGATGCCGATGCGGCAGCTGGAGGCGGGGACAAAGGAGCCCATCTGGGCCAGCAGGACAATGAGGGCGGTCTGGCGCATGAAGGTCGATTTGCCGGCCATGTTGGGGCCGGTCAGGATCATCAGGCGGCCGGAATCGCGGTCCAGGTAGCAGTCATTCGGCACGAAGGCGCCGGCGGCAAGCAGGCGCTCAACCACCGGGTGGCGGCCGTCACGGATGTCGATAATGCCGGACTGGTCAAGCTCGGGGCGGCAGTAGTGCTCGCGGTCGGCGGTCTCGGCAAAGGAGAGCAGGACATCGAGCTCGGCCAGGGCCGCGGCGGTCTGCTGCAGCCTGGGGGAAGAGGCGCGGATGTGGTCGCGGACTTCGCAAAAAAGCTCATACTCCAGATCCAGAAGGCGCTGCCGGGCGCCGAAGATCTGATCCTCCAGCTCCTTTAACTCGTCGGTGTAGAAGCGCTCGGCGTTGGCCAGCGTCTGGCGGCGGTGGTAGTGCGCCGGGACCAGGCCCAGATTGCCGCGGCTGACCTCCAGGTAGTAGCCGAAGACACGGTTGTGGCCGACCTTGAGGTTGCGGATGCCGGTGGATTCGCGCTCGCGCTCGGCGAGCTCATCCAGGAGGCGCTGGCCGTTCTCCGCAGCGTCGCGCAGGCGGTCGACCTCCGCATGGAAGCCGCCGGCAATGAGGTGGCCTTCGTTCAGGGCGATGGGGGCCTCCGGGTGGATGGCGCGGCCCAGGTAGTCGGCGATATCTTCCAGCGGATCCAGACGGGCGACCAGGTCCAGGAGGAGATCGGTTTCCTGCGACTGGGCCAGGCCGTCGAGCAGCTGCCTAAGTTCGGGCAGCGGCCCCAGCGAGCGGCAAAGGGCCAGCAGGTCCGGGGCATGGACGCGGCCCAGAGCGGCGCGGCCTGAAAGGCGCTCGATGTCGTGGACCTGCCCCAGGGCTTCGGCGATTTCCTGACGGACCAGGTAGTTTTCCAGAAAGGCAGTGACAGCCGCCTGCCGGCGCCGGATGTCGTGGAGGTTTCGTAAGGGCCGCTCGAGCCAGCGCCGCAGCAGGCGGGCGCCCATGGCGGTGCGGGTGCGGTCAATGGCCCAGAGCAGGCTGCCGCGCTTCTGGCGGTCGCGCAGGGTCTCCGTAAGTTCCAGATTGCGGCGGGCGTTGGCGTCGAGCAGGAGATAGTCTTCGCGGCGCCACAGGCTGAGGCGGTGGAGGTGGCCGGGCACCCTGGTCTGCGTGCGCTCGACGTAGCTGAGGAGGGCTGCCGCCGCCTGTGACCAGAGCGCGCGGCTCGGCTCCTCAATGGCGAGCCAGGCTTCCCAGCGTTCGGTTTCAAAGTCGCTGTCGGGCAACTGGTGGATCTGAAGCTCCAGGTCGGTGCGGATGCGCCGCGCCAGCTGGGAGAGGCAGAAGGCTTCGTTGCCGATGAGTTCGGCGGGGCGCCAGGCCAGGATTTCGTCGTAGGCCTTCTGGGCGGTGGCGCCGGTGGCGACCCAGCCGGCCTCAAAACGGCCGGTCGTGATGTCGACGGCGGCCAGACCGTAATAGTTCTCCAGCTGATAGACCGCGACGACATGGTTGTCGCTGGTCGCATCGAGCTGCCCAAGGTCGCTGATCGTGCCCGGGGTGACGACGCGGGTGACCTGGCGCGGGACCAGGCCCTTGACCGTCGCGGGGTCGGCCATTTGCTCACAGATGGCGACGCGGAACTGCTGCTGCATCAGGCGGGCCAGATAACTGTCGACCGCGTGGTAGGGCACGCCGCACATGGGGGCGCGTTCGGCCAGACCGCAGTCACGGCTGGTCAATGTGATGTCAAGGGCGCGGGAGGCGGTGATGGCGTCTTCGAAGAAGAGCTCATAGAAGTCACCCAGACGGAAAAAGAGCAGGCAGTCAGGCCAGAGCGCCTTCTGTTCGGCGTACTGGCGCATCATCGGCGACAGCTGTTCGGGATCGATATCGGCGAGTCTAAGGCTCATGAGGTCCCCTTCCCTGCCGGCAGCAGTTCGAGCGCCGTGCCGCTGGTGGAGAGCATGCGCGCTTCCTCGACACGGACGATGGCAAAGCGCCCCTCCAGCTCTTCGCCGAGCCGTTCGCTGTCGTCCGTGCCCAGGCCGCGGGCCAGTTCGGGCGGCAGGGCGAAATTGACCAGCTGGTTCTGGGAGCTGCGGCCAAGCAGCAGGCCCGGGCGGTGATCCGCTGCGCCTTCGATGAGCACAGTGAGTTCACGGCCGACCAGGCGGCGGTTTGACTCCTCCGAGAGGCGGTTCTGCAGGGCCAGCAGGCGGTCGAAGCGCTGGCGCATGACGTCGGGCGGGAGCCGCTCTGCCAGCAGGCTGGCCGGCGTCCCGTAGCGTGGTGAATACTGGAAGAGGAAGGCGCTGTCAAAGGCCACTTCCTCAACCAGGCTTAAGGTTTGAGCGAAGTCCGCCTCCGTCTCTCCGGGGTAACCGACGATGATGTCGGTACTGAAGGCGATGTCGGGGATCCGGCGCCGGGCCTCTCTGACGATTTCGAGATAACGGGCGCGATCGTAGTGGCGGTTCATCAGGGCCAGCACTCTGTCGCTGCCGCTCTGCAGGGGCAGGTGGAGGTGGCGCTCTATGTTGGGGTGGCGCGCCATGACGGCCAGCAGCTCATTGGAGAGGTCGCGGGGGTTTGAGGTCATGAAGCGGATGCGCGGGATGCCGGTCCGGGCAACTTCTTCCAGAAGCCAGGCAAAGTCGCGCCCGGGCGGATCCAGGGCGCCGGGGCGGCGCTTCTGGTTCCAGGAATTGACATTCTGTCCCAGCAGCATGACTTCGCTGTAACCTGCCGCTGCAAGTTGCCGGACCTCTGCCAGGATGGCGTCCGAATCACGGCTGCGCTCACGACCGCGCGTATAGGGCACGATGCAGTAGCTGCAGAAATTGTCGCAGCCCGTCATGATGGTGACAAGGGCCCGGAAGCGCCGCTGACGGGCGGCGGGCAGGCCTTCGACCAGGGGGTCGTTTGTCTCTGAAACGTGATGGACCTGTCTGCCTGTCCGGATGCGTTTTAGGAGCAGCTCGGGCAGGCGGGGGATGTCTTCGGGGCCAAAGATAAGGTCGACAAAGGGGTAGCTGCGCCGGATGCGTTCCTGGTGTTCCCGGATCCGCGGCAGGCAGCCGCAGACGGCGACCAGGAGTTCCGGACGGCGCTCGCGCTCGGCCTTGACGATGCCGAGATGGCCGTAAAAGCGTCCGTCGGCGTTTTCCCGGATGGAGCAGCTGTTGAGGATGGCGAGGTCACTCGTTTCCAGTGAAGCGGCCGGAAGCAGGCCACAGGCCTCCAGCAGGCCGGCCAGGATCTCTGAATCGTGATCGTTCTGCTGGCAGCCAAAGGTGCGGATCCAGTACGTCCGGGGGCCCGCAGTGCTTGAGAAGGCAGTATTGATAGTTGCTTCAATCATGAATTGTCATGATACCACGAGACCGCCGTCGACCCCCAGGACCTGGCCGGTGACATAGGCGGACTGCTCACCCAGAAGCCAGGCGCAGGCGGCGGCGACCTCTTCCGGACGGCCGGCGCGGCCGAGAGGAATGCCTTCGCAAAAATCTTTCCTCTCATCCGGGCTCAGGTGGGCATTCATGCGTGAGTCGATGAGGCCCGGAGCCAGGCAGTTGACGCGGATGCCGGAGGGGCCGAGCTCTGCGGCGAGTGAGCGGGTCAGGGAGATGAGGGCGGCCTTGGTCGCGGCATAGGCGGCTTCGCAGGCGGCTCCGGCACGGCCCCAGATGGAGGACATCAGGACAATGCTGCCGCGGCGGCGGGCGAGCATCCCGGGCAGCAGGCCCTGAATGAGCCAGAGGGCGCCGGAGACATTGGCGTCGTTGAGGGCCTGCCAGTCTGCTTCGTCAAGGTCCTGGATCTGGCGGTAGGAGGCCTGCCCGGCCGCATAGACCAGGTGGGTGGCCTGGATCTTGTTGGCGTCAAGCCAGCTGAGGACCTGACGGCGCCCGGAGAGGTCGGTTGACACGATGTGGAGGCGGGGGTCTGACAGTTCTGCCGGGGTCAGGGCGGCGCGGATGCGCTCCGGGTGCTGATGGGCATGGAGCCAGATGTCGCTGTAGTCCCGGCCGAGCCGGGGCAGCAGGCGTCTGGCGATGGCCAGGCCCAGATCCCCGGAGGCGCCGGCGATGAGGAGGCTGTCGGTGGTCGTCATGGCTCAGGCGTTTTGGCGCCGTTGGCGAGCAGCTGCCGGCGCAGCGCGAAGAGGGCGGAGTAGTTCGGCAGCAGATAGATTGTGCGCTCGGGCGGACAGACTTCGACCAAGCGGTCGACCATGGCCAGGTCGTTTTCTGCGGCGATTGGCTCCTGGCCGTCAAGCTGGGGCTTCAGCCAGTCGGCCAGGACGGCCGTCTGGCTGCCGCCGATCCCCACGGGGACAGCGGGGAGCGGGAAGCGCCCGCTGCGCACGGCCCTGACCCAGGCGGGATCGCGGCCGTCGGCGGGCTCGTTGTTGATCAGGAAGGCGAGGGCGCCGATATCGGGCTGCCTGGCCACCAGGCCCAGGCTTTCTTCCAGGCCGGCGGTGTTTTTGACCAGAATGAGCCTGAGGCGGCGGCCGCGGTAGTCGAGCGTCTCCTGACGGCCGGGCGCGGGGCGGGCCGATTCCAGATCGGCGAGGAGCTGCTGGCGGGGGCGATCGGGCCGGACGGCGTCTGCCGCCAGCAGGGCGGCCGCGGCGTTGTAGGCGTTGTAGAGCCCGCTGAGGGCCAGGCGGGCCTCTCCCCTTTCGCCGTCCCAGAGGATCTCCAGCTCGGTCCGGTCGGCGGCACCGGAATCGCGGCGGGCGATCTCAAGGTCTGCAGCGGGGCGGTGGCAGGCACAGGCTTCGCATAAATAATGACCGCACTGGGCGATGGTGACTGCCCTGTAGCGGAGGCTGTGTCCGCAGACGGGACAGGTGTAGGCGGTGGTGTCGGAAGCGGGCAGGAATTCAGTGGGCGCGGCGCCAAAGTGAAGGGTCGGGCGGCCGCCGAGCCCGGCCAGGGGATAAAGCTCAGGGTCGTCGGCGCAGAGTACAAGGCGGGTGGTGGGGGCGGTGGCCCGGATGCCTTTGGCGATGAGCTCACGGACAGTGGCGGGGCTGGGGAAGCGGTCCAGCTGATCGGGAAAGATGTTGGTGACGACGACAAGGGTCGGATCGAGCTGGCCGGCAAGGGCGGCAAAGGCGGCTTCATCCACCTCCAGAATGGCGGATGTGCCGGGCCGGGCGGCGATGAGACAGCTTGTGATCCCGGAGGCCAGGTTGGCGCCGTAGGCGTTGGTCACCAGCTCTTCGCCCGCCGCTTCCAGAAGGTGGACGATGAGGGCGGTGGTGGTGGTCTTGCCGTTGGTGCCGGTCACGATCAGGATCGGATGCCGGGCGGCGAGCGGCGCCAGCATCCCGGGTGCCAGGCGCAGGGCGACGGCACCGGGCAGCGTCGAGGCGGGACGGCCGATGAGGCGCAAAAGGAAGCGGGTCAGGCGGCCGGCAGTGCGGGCGATGTGGAAGCGAAGCGGGTTCACAGGGCAGTTAAATCTCCTGAATCGTGCGCAATTTGGCGTGTAAAGTCGCATTATCTTAAAAATCCCCGCTCCGGAATGCAAGGCAGGGGCCGCGGCATGCTAGACTGCTCGGGTGGCGGACACAGGTGTGCCCGCTTCGCATCCATTAGCATTATCAATATCAGCGAGGAGCAAGGACCCATGATCCAGGCCAATCCCCACTACGAAGAACTTGAACGAAGCTATCTCTTCTCCGAAATCGCCCGCCGGGTGGCGAAATGGCAGGCCCAGAATCCCACGCTGCCGCTGCTGCGCCTGGGCATAGGCGATGTCACCGAGCCGCTAGCCCCGCCGATCACTAAGGCGCTTGTCGCGGCGGCCAGGGAGATGGGGACGCCGGAGGGCTTCCGCGGCTACGGTCCGGAGCAGGGCTATCCCTGGCTGCGCGAAACCATAGCGAAGCATGACTTCCAGGCGCGTGGTGCCGCGATCACGGCAGATGAGGTCTTCGTTTCTGACGGTGCCAAGAGCGATACGGCGAACATCCTGGATATTCTGGGCCGGGATCTGACGATCGCCGTGCAGGACCCCGTCTATCCGGTCTATGTCGATACCAACGTCATGGTGGGGCGCGCCGGAGCGATCCGTCGCCTGACGGCCTCTGAGGAGAATGATTTCCTGCCGGGCCCCGACAGCCCCGGCGCCGACAGCGATGTGATTTATCTCTGCTATCCCAACAACCCCACCGGTGTTGCCGCCGACCGTGAGCTGCTTACCGCCTGGGTCCGGCATGCGCTCGACAGGGGCTCCCTGCTGCTCTTCGACGCAGCCTATGCCGCCTTTGTCCGCGACGATCGTCCTCTTTCCATCTATGAGATCCCCGGCGCCGAGCGCTGCGCCATCGAGCTGCGCAGCTTCTCCAAGACGGCCGGCTTTACGGGTCTGCGCTGCGGCTACACGGTTGTCCCGCACGCGCTTGAGGCGCGGGGGGCGGCCGGCACGGTCAAGCTGCGCGATCTCTGGCTGCGGCGGCAGACGACGAAGTTCAACGGCGTCGCCTACCCGGTGCAGCGGGCGGCGGAGGCGGTCTACTCGGAGGCGGGGCAGCAGGCGGTGCGCGAGCAGGTGGCGGGCTATCTGGCCAACGTCGATGTGCTGCGCCAGAGCCTGGAGAAGGCGGGCTATAAGGTGGCCGGCGGCCGCCACGCCCCCTATCTCTGGGTGCGAGTGGAGGGCTCGTCCTGGGATGCCTTCGACGATTTCCTGGAGCGCCTCAACCTGGTCATCACGCCGGGCTCCGGTTTCGGTGCGGCGGGTGAGGGCTACATCCGCGTCAGTGCTTTCGGCTCGGCGGAGACGGTGGCCAGAGCCGCCAGACGTCTGGAGACAGGGCGCGTCGAGGACTAATTCCTTGAGTATTTGATTGAAGCTTTGAGTTTGGAAAAGAGCCTGCAGCCAAAGAGCTGCAGGTTCTTTTTGTGATGCTTGAGGCGGAAGAGCTAGCTGGGTGAATCTGGGAGAATCTGGGTTTTACCGCTGATCTTTGTATTCAAACTGCTTTGGGGCTTTGCTTCATCGTTAGGAAGTTTGCTTCTTGAGTTTCCGAAAGCCGTCAATGGGCAAGTTTTGGAGTTGTGTCAGTTTTCGCTGACACAACTCGATTTTTTGTCAAAACCGAGGACAGATTTGCCAACTTTTCGAGTTGTGTCAGTTTTTCCTGACACAACTCGATTTTTTGACAAATTCGAAGACAGATTTTCCAACTTTTGGAGTTGTTTCAGCTTTTCCTGACACAACTCGACTTTTTGTCAAAACCGAGGACGGATTTGCCAACTTTTGGAGTTGTGTCACTTTTTTCTGACACAACTCGATTTTTTGTCAAAAACGAGGACAGATTTGCCAAGTTTTGGAGTTGTGTCAGCTCTGGGCGAGTAAGGGCTAGCAAAAACAGTCAACGACTTGACTCGTGTCTAAATAATAGATCTCGACTCCACACACATCTTTGGTTTGCTTACCGCACTTTTGTACACAGTTCACTGATATTTCACCACACTCGTTATTTTGAATCCGCTGCCCTGCTCTACAGGCACAGACGAATTGTTTGACAAGTCGAGGGTACTCATCCATTTCCTGTCCCAATTTGGAATACCACAGCATTTGTCGCCCGTATGACTGCTTCCTTTCAATTCGTTTGCCGCCGCTTCACGATCAACATGAAAGAAAAAGAGAAAGCGGCGGTGCTGCGCCGTCAGCTGGAATGAGCAGGAGTGGACATTTTTTCGATATTGCCCGGATCGCGGGGCAATACCGCGATTTTTGTCCACTTCCTGGTCAAAAACTTCGATATTGCCCGATTCCGGGGGCAATACCGTGATTTTTGTCCACCCTCTGGCCAAAAACTTTGATATTGCCCGATTCCGGGGGCAATACCGTGATTTTTGTCCACCCTCTGGCCAAAAACTTCGATATTGCCCGATCCCGGGGGCAATACCGTGATTTTTATCCACCCTTAGCTAAGCTTTCCCTCCGCCCCGTTCACGGGCACTGCAGCATTTGTCGCCCGCACCGTCGGATCGCTTCCTATCAATTCGTTTGCCGCCGCTTCGCGATCAACAAATAAAAAAAAGAGAAAGCGGCGGTGCTGCACCACCAGCACGAAGCAAGAGAGTGGACAGATATAGAACTTGTGTCCTTCTTTTCCCGTACACTACATATTTTTGATCTCCCTTGGAATTGTCTTCTGCCCGGAAAACACTCTCCAACTCTTTCTTCAATCAAAAACCAGCTCCGGCAGCAATCCCGCCGAAGCTGGTGAGTCGTCTTCTTATCAAAGCTACCCCGGACTACCTGCCCCCGGGCTATCTACCGCCAGCCATCTATCCCCGGACTATCTACCCCCGGCTACCTATCCGATCCCCGGCCAAGCTACCCCAGGCTGCCAACTGATCCCCAGCCAACCTACCCCCAGCCATCTACCGCCGGCCATCTCCCCCCGTCTATCTCCTGCTACGACTTCTTGGGTTCCGGGAGCAGTGAGCGCGCGAAGGCCTCCGGGTCGAAGTCCATCAGGTCCTCGGCGCCCTCACCCAGGCCGGCGAGCAGCAGCGGGATCCCGGGCAGCGCCCAGGCAACAGCGACAGCGATGCCGCCCTTCGCGTTGCCGTCCAGCTTGGTCAGGATCAGGCCGTTGACCTCGGCGGCCTCGCTGAACAGGCGTGCCTGCGACAGCGCGTTCTGCCCCGTCGTGGCGTCGAGCGTCAGCAGGGTTTGGCAGATGGCGTCGGGCGCCTCCCGCCCGATGATGCGGCGGATCTTCGACAGCTCGGCCATCAGGTTCTGCTTCGTCTGCAGGCGGCCGGCCGTATCGACGATGAGGACGTCCGTGCCACGGGCACGCGCCGCCGACAGAGCGTCGAAGACGACAGCGGCAGGGTCGGCGCCGGTGGCGTGACGGATCATGGGGGCGCCGGAGCGCTGGGACCAGACCTCGAGCTGCTCAATCGCAGCGGCCCGGAAGGTGTCGGCGGCAGCCAGCAGCACCCGCTTCCCCTCCCTGCCGTAGCGCAGCGCCAGTTTCCCAGCGGTCGTCGTCTTGCCGGAGCCGTTGACGCCCACCAGCAGCAGGATGTTGAGACGGCCCGGGACGAGCCGCAGCTCCCGCTTCGGCCCCAGAATCTCCTGGATGGCCGCGGCCAGACGCTCATGGACGAAATCCTCGCGGTCATTGCGCTCGCTGCGGATCGCCGCGCGTACCCGGTCCATCACCTGCGTAGCGGCCGGCACGCCCAGATCGGCCTGCACCAGCAGCATCTCCAGCTCATCGAGCATTTCCTCGTCATAGCGCCCGAACGCCACCTGGAGCTGACGGATGCCGTCGGCAATAAAATTGCGGGTTTTCTCCAGTCCCTGACGAAAGCGATTCAATAGACTCATGCCGGATCCTCCTCATCTCCCAGCGACATCGACAGAATGCGCGACACACCGCGCTCCTGCATTGTAATGCCGTAAATGGTATCGGCTGCCTCCATGGTGCCGCGGCGGTGGGTAACCAGAATATACTGGGTTTGGTCGGTATATTCACGGATATAGCGGTTAAAACGCTGGACATTCGATTCATCCAGAGCCGCCTCGATCTCATCCAGGACGCAGAACGGCGCCTTACGCAGTTTTTGTATTGCGAAGAGCAGCGCGATGGCCGAAAGACTGCGCTCACCTCCGGAGAGCAGGAGCATGTTCTGGAGGCGCTTCCCGGGCGGTGAGACCTGGATTTCGATCGCCGCCTCCAGGCTGTCGCCGCCCTCCTCCAGGCGAATGTCGGCCTCTCCCCCGCCAAAGAGCTGGCGGAAGGTCTCCCGGAAATTCTGACGGATGATGGCCAGCCGTTCCTCAAACTGACGGCGCATCGCCTCTGTCAGTTCCCGAATGACGGTCTGTAGCTGCTCGGTCGCCGCCTCTATGTCGCTCTTCTCCTGACTCAGGAATTCATAGCGTTTTTTCATGTTGGCGTGGCTCTCAAGAGCCGCCAGGTTGACCGGCCCGATATCGCGCAGTTCCGTGCGGATATCGCGGACACGGCGGGTGGCGGCCTCACGGTCCAGGTCGTCGCGGCGGTAGGGGGCGGCCAGGTCCCGCGTCAAATCCCAGTCGGTCCAGAGACGGTTCAGCGCATCGTCGCGCTGTTCGGCCAGCCGCTCACGACGCGCCGTGAGCCGCTCCGTCTGCCGCGCCAGATCTGCCTGTCGCTCGGCCAGGCGGCTGCGTTCACGGTGGTAGTCGGCCTCGGCGATGCGGTTCTCTTCCAGCAGCCGGCCGACTTCCTGCAGCTCCGCTTCGAGCACCTGGATCCGGGCCTGACTCTCTTCACGGCGGGCGGCAGCTGCACTGCGTTCCGCTTCCAGAGCGGCCAGGCGCTCCTCCTCATCCTGGGCGTCGCGGCGGGCGGCTTCGATCTGCTGCTCAAGCTCACGGCGGGCACGGCGGGCGCGCTCAACAGAACTTCTGGCCTCCGCCTCACGATTGCGGGCGGCCAGGGCGGCCAGGTCACGTTCGGCCAGACTTTCGCGGATGTGGCTGCGGGCAACGATGAGCTCGTCCTCGTGCGCCTCGGCAACCGCAATGAGCTCCTCAGCCTCGGCCAGAGCCCGGCGCAGTTCGGCCTGCCGCTCGGCCGCCCCGCTGGCTTCATGCTCGGCACGGCTGCTGTCGGCGGCGTTCGTCTCCAGAGCCGCGGCAATCTCCGCCATCTCTGCCGCCAGTGCCTGACCGCGCCGCTCAAGTTCATCGCGCCGGGCTTCGTGGCGGACCAGCTCGGTGGCCAGTTCTTCGCGGCGCCCGCGGCAGGCCTCGAGTTCACGCTCGGCGGCGGCCAGTTCGCCGGCCGCGGCACCGGCGTCCTCACGCAGCTTCTCCAGTTCACGGTGAGCGGCCGCCAGTTCGCGCTCGGCGTCGCGGATCGCCCGCCGCCGACCAACCAGGCCGCTCCTGGCCCCCGTCTGCTGGCGGGAGCCACCGGACATGGAGCCGCCCGGGTGGAAGATGTCGCCGTCCAGGGTGACGATGCGCAGTCTCTGCCGCAGTGCCCTGGAGAGGCGGATGCCGGCCTCGTTGTCGGTGACCACCGCGATGCGCCCCAGCTGGTTGGAGATGATGTCGCTGATTTTCTCGGGATAGGAGATCAGATCACTCGCCAGACCCAGATAGCCAAACGGGCGGTGTTCTTCCAGAATGCGCTCCTCATAGGCCTCAATGCTGCGCGGCGTCATTGAATCCAGAGGCAGGAAAGTCGCCCTGCCGGCCTGTTCGCGCTTCAGCCAGTCGATCAGGCGGGCGGCCGTTTCCTGACGGTCGACGACGATGTACTGGGCGGCAGCACCCAGGGCGGTCTCGATCGCCGTCTCATAGTCACGGCTGACATCGATCAGTTCGGCCAGGGTACCGAGCACCGCGCTCCTTGGCAGGCCCGCCTGCTTGGCATGCTGCAGCAGGCGGCGGACCGGCACGGCGTAGCCCGTCAGGCTGCGCTCCAGTTCCCGCAGCGTGTCCAGCTGATAGGCGTTCTGGGCGGTCTGGCGCTCCTGTCCCTCCAGCAGAGAGAGAAGTTCCTGATGCCGGGCCAGCCGCTTTTCGACCGCCGCCGCAGCCTCCGTCTCCGCCGCTCTGGCCCCGGCCGCCGCCGCCCGACACTCGTCGAGCCTGGCCGCGGCCTCCAGCGCCTCCGCTTCTGCCGGCGTAACGCGCTCGGCCAGCGCCTCCCGCCGTGCCTCGAGAAGGGCGCGCTGGCGGTCCATGACGCGGGCTTCGCCTTCACGACGCACCAGACGCTCAAGCTCCTTATCGATGGCCTCTCGGAGATGACGCTCCTCACTGCGGGCTGTGGCCAGAGCTTTGCCTGCTGCATCAACCTGTTCAGTGGCCGCGGCCAGCTGCCCGCGCCCGGCCTCCACCGCAGCAGCCGCGGCAGCCGCAGCCTCCTGTTCCAGAAGCAGCGCAGCCTCGGCCTCTTTCACACCCGCCTCCAGGGCCGAGCGGCGCCTGTCCAGATCCGCCTCACCGGCCAGGCGGTCTTCGCGCCGCTGCCCCAGCTGCAGCTGACGCTCCGCCAGTGTTGTCAGCAGGCGGTCAAGCTCACGCTCCTGATCACGGGCACTGCCAAGGACCCCCTCGACCTCCTGGCGGCGCTCGCCAAGTTCACTGCCCAGTTTCAGGCGCTCCAGGCGAACCCGTTCCAGAGCTTCACGCTCAGCTTCCAGGTTCTCAGTATCGGCGGCGAAACTTTCCAGACTGAAGTCCAGAGAGGCGCGTTCCCTGTCCTGGTCTTCCAGCTGCAGCAGGATCAGGGCGACATCGTCGGCACGCAGGCGCTCGCGCAGGCCCAGGTAGCGCTCGGCGACGGCCGCCTGTTCGGCAAGCGGCCCCAGCTGCCGCTCCAGTTCGAGCATGATGTCACTGACCCGGGCCAGATTGGCGCCGGTGAGTTCCAGGCGGCGCTCGGAATCCAGACGGCGCTGACGGTACTTCTGAATGCCGGCCGCCTCCTCAAAGACGCGGCGGCGGTCATCCGAACGGGCTGAAAGGATCTCATCGACGCGGCCCTGGCCGATGATGGAATAGGAGTCGCGACCCAGTCCCGTGTCCATGAAGAGGGAGTTGATGTCCCGCAGCCGACAGCTGCGGCGATTGATGCGGTACTCGCTGTCTCCGGAACGGTAGAGGCGGCGGCTGACCTCAACCTCGGCATAATCGAGCGGCAGCTCGCCGTCACTGTTGTCCAGTACCAGGACAACCTCCGCGAAGCCCATGGCGCGCCGGGAGACCGTGCCGGAAAAGATGACATCCTCCATGCGGCTGCCGCGCAGCTGCCGGACGGACTGTTCGCCGAGCACCCAGCGGATGGCGTCGGCGATATTGGACTTGCCGGAACCATTGGGACCGACAATTGCCGTCAGGCCGCGGTTAAAGCGGATTTCCGTACGCTCCGGGAAGGACTTGAAGCCATGCAGGGTCAGTGATATGAGTCTCACGGGCTCTCTTTCCGTCCGGCTCTCACAGGGGATCGCCTAGGCCGAGCTCGGCCAGCATCCGCGAAGCGGCGACCTGCTGGGCCTGCCTGATCGTCGTCCCCTCGCCACGGGCCATTTCCTGGCCGTTCTGGTGAATGGCGACCGTAAAGCTGGGCTTATGCGCCGGACCTGTCTCAGAAATAAGGTCGAACGTCAAAGGGGCGCGCGTGGGGTCGGCCTGCCGCCATTCGAGCAGGCGGCTTTTATAGTCATAGACCAGCTGCCCGCCCACAGCCGCCGTGATGGCCGGCTCGAGCAGTCTTCTGGCGATCCCGACCGCCGTCTGCACGTCACTGTCGCGGGCGATGGCCCCGAGCAGGGCTTCGACGGCGTCGGCCAGGTTCGAAGCCTTCTGGCGCCCGCCCGTGCGCTCCTCACCGTGGCCCAGGCGCAGCAGAGCCCCCAGGCTGAGCGTTTCGGCGAGCTGGACCAGAGTCGCTTCGCAGACGACGGCGGCACGCAGCTGCGAAAGGCGTCCCTCCGGCAGCGGCGGCTCAAATTCATAAAGGGCGTTGGCGGCGGCCAGCCCAAGCACAGCATCTCCCAGAAATTCCAGACGCTGGTTGTCCGTTCCCCGCTCGGCCTGCTCAAAGACCCAGGAACGATGGGTCAAAGCGGTATCCAGCAGCGCGCGCGAACGAAACTGATAGGAGAGCCCAGCCTCCAGCTGCGCCAGTCGCAGCGCTCTGCGGCTGCCGCGCTGCTGCCCGGGCCGGCTCACAGAGCTTCCTCCCGACCGTCGGCTAAGAAAGGACCACGTTGCCGTGGTCCTCTGCTTCCCGGGAGCGGGTCCTGGTACCGATCAGCTGTTGTTTTTGACGAAATCAACGGCATCTCCGACGGTGCGGATGCGCTCGGCTTCCTCATCGGGAATCGAAATGCCGAACTCCTGCTCCATGGCCATAATAAGTTCGACGATGTCGAGCGAATCGGCATTGAGCTCATCGGTGAAATCGGAATCCATGCTGATCTCATCCGCCTCTACACCGAGCTGTTCGACGAGGATGTCACAAATCTTCTCAAAAATCTGTTCGTCTTTCATAAATGGTAGTACCTCCTGGAATCTGCCTCCGGACTGCCCGGCCCGGGGTGTCTGCTGCTTCGAATCGGTGGCAGGATCTGCCGCAATCGGGGCATCCGACCTCAAAGACGCCTTCTCTTGTAACGGATTGATATGGATCTTGTCAAGCTCAGGCGCCCGTGTCACTCAGCACATCGCGGTTTTTGTTGAAATAGTCAAGTCCCGACCAGATGGTCATGACAATAGAGACGACCAGAGCCAGGTTGCCGAGCCAGGTCAGGATTGTGATGATGCTTGCGAAGCTCCCATCCGTGCTACCGACAAGCCCCCGCAGCCCGCACTCGAGCAGGATCAGGTGGAGGGCGATCAGTTGCGTCACCGTCTTGACCTTCCCCAGCCAGCCGGCAGCGATGACGATGCCGCGCTCGGCGGCCAGCATGCGGATGCCGGAGATGGCAAACTCCCGCAGCAGGACGATGATCGGGACCAGGCTGGGGATGCGGCCGCGCTCGACCAGGGCGATGAAGACGGCCAGGACCAGCATCTTGTCCGCGATGGGGTCGAGGAAAGCCCCCAGCTTGGTGATCTGGCCGCGTGAGCGGGCGATGTGGCCGTCAAGCCAGTCGGTCAGAGAAGCCAGGGCAAAAAGCAAGAGGGCGACGAGCGGCCCCGGCCCCATGACAAAGGCATTCCAGCCGGCAAATTGGCTGCCCGGCAGCGGCAGCAGGAAGAGCAGGATCGGCAGCAGGATCAGGATGCGCAGCAGGGTGAGTCGATTCGGCAGATTCATGGGGCGAAGACTCCTGTTCGTTCATAGGCGGATGCGTCAACGATGCGGACCGGGTGGCAGAAGGAGCCGATCTCCAGTTCCACTTCACTCGCGACGGCGATAAAACCATCGCTTTCCGGGGCTTCCCGGCGGCTGCGGCCGCAGTAGAAGAGGCCGTCCTCCGTCGAGCCCTCAATCAGGACGAGTTCACGGTCGCCGATCGTGCTTCGCCTCCTCTTAAGGCTGATTTGCTGCTGGCACTCCATGACCCGGGCGGCGCGTTCGGCGGCCAGCTCCTGTGGCAGCTGTCCCGGCAGACGGCAGGCGGCCGTCCCCTCCTCCGGACTGTAAACAAAGGCGCCCAGATGGTCAAATTCCACCTCCCGGATGAAGTCAAGCAGCTTCAGGACATCTTCCTCCTCTTCACCGGGGAAACCAAGCAGGACGGTCGTGCGCAGGATGGCTTCAGGCAGCTGGTTGCGGATTTTTGCGAAGAGCGCCCTGAGCTCCGACGTCGTCAGCCGTCTGCCCATTCGCCGCAGCAGGGAATCGGAGGCGTGCTGGATCGGCAGGTCCAGATAGGGGACAATCCTGCGGGAGTTCGCCAGTACCTGCAGCAGCTCATCCGTGACCCCTTCGGGGTAGGCATAGAGAAAGCGGATCCAGATAAAGTCAAAGTTCCGCTCGAGTTCCGCAAGCAGCTGCGGCAGCAGAGCTTTGCCCTCTGTGTCCAGACCGTAGCGGGTCGTGTCCTGGGCGACCAGGGTGAGTTCGCCGACATCGCCGGCACACAGCTCTTCCGCCTCTCTGAGAACACTGTCCATGGTGCGCGAACGGTAGGGGCCGCGGATAGCCGGGATGGCGCAGAAAGTACAGTGATTTGAGCAGCCTTCGGCAATTTTGAGGTAGGCGCTGACACCGGTGGAGAGAAGGCGCGGGCCATCCAGGTGCTCCAGCACACCCGCAGGTCTGTAGGCGGCGTCAATGACGGGGCCCTCCTCCCCTGCCTGGCGCTCATAATGGTGCTCAATCTGCCGGACAATACGACTGATGGCAGTTGTCCCCAGAATGATGTCGACTTCAGGCAGTTCGCTGGCGATCTCAGTCGCGTAGCGCTGGGCCAGGCAGCCGGCCACCACCAGACAGCTCAGGCGGCCCTTTTTCTTCCACTCGGCCATCTCCAGAATATGCTCGATGGCCTCTGTCTTCGCCGCCTCAATAAAGGCGCAGGTGTTGACGATGATGATGTCGGCTTCCTGCGGCCGGCTGACCAGGCGGTAGCTGGCCTGGTCCAGAATACCGAGCATGCACTCGGAATCGACGAGGTTCTTGGCGCAGCCGAGGCTTATAAGGGCGACGGAGCGCTGCGGTGGGGACGGGCTGAAACTGCTCATTTCGACATTTTACTAAATTCCCTCTATTCCCGCTGACCATGTTGCTACCATAACACGGCGCCGGCGAGGATTATGACAATATGGCAACAAGGATGAGTAAATGCATGTTTGATGCAAGAGATATCTTCTCAGCAGTCAAATCGGACATGTTTGGGCAACGTTCCACCTTTTAGTGAGTGC
>JASGUW010000090.1 GCA_030055235.1 Bacillota bacterium | reverse complement strand
CCATTACGGGAGCCGGGGTTTCTTATGTGCCTGATTATCAAGGATTGCGTGCAGAATCTGTTTTCAGGCAAGCCTGAAATACCTGTTTATCTCCTTCGCGGTTCAGCTCCTGCGGGCGCGGCGCTCTCTGAGATCGCGGTGGTAGATCAGCTTGAAGAGCTCACCCGCCACGAAGGGCAGCAGGGCAAGCGGCAGGATGATACCCCAGTCGGCAAGCTGCAGCGGAATGGTGTGGAAGAGCGGGTTCAGGAAAGGCAGGTAGACCACAGCCAGTGTCAGCCCGATCGCCAGCAGGATCGAGCGATTCATGGTTGGATTGGTGAACATGCCCTGGCGGAAGACCGAGTAGTGTTCGGAGCGGTTCGAGAAGGCTCTGAGGAGCTCGGCTGCGATCAATGTCACAAAGGCGTAGGTCAGGGCGCCGTGGGACGGAAGCTCACGGCCATCCGCATTGATCATGGTGCCGTAGCGGGTGAGGCCGGCTCTGAAGGCGACAAAGACGGCACCAAAGATGGCCAGCGCCTGAACCACGATGGATGCAATCATCTCGCGGTTCAGGATCTTGTCCGTGCGACGTCTGGGCGGCTGTTCCATGACATCGGGCTCCGCCTCTTCGCGGCCCAGAGCCAGAGCCGGGAAAGAGTCTGTGATGAGATTGAGCCAGAGCAGCTGTATGGGTAACAGAGGCGTCATGTCGGGCCCCATCACCATGATGGTGATGAAGATGACCAGTATCTCACCCACATTGCAGGAGAGCAGGAAGCCGACAAACTTGCGAATATTGGCATAGATGACGCGGCCCTGTTCAACGGCGCTGACGATTGTTGCGAAGTTATCGTCCATCAGGATCATGTCGGCGGCCGACTTCGCCACCTCCGTGCCCGTAATGCCCATGGCGACGCCGATGTCAGCACGTTTGAGTGCCGGTGCGTCATTGACGCCGTCTCCGGTCATCGAGGTAATGTGTCCGTGTGACTGCAGGGCTTCGACGATGCGCACCTTGTGTTCCGGTGAGACACGGGCGTAAACGGCAGTGTGCTCACAGGCTGCGGCGAGCTCCTTGTCCGACATGGCTTCCAGCTCGCCCCCAATCAGGACACCGTCATCCTTATGCATCAGGCCGAGATCCTGGGCAATGGCGACTGCAGTGTCGCGGTAGTCGCCCGTGATCATGACGGGGCGGATGCCGGCCTTCCCGCAGACGGCGATGGCGTCACGTGCCTCGGGACGGGCAGGATCAATCATGCCTGTCAGCCCGACGAAGGTCATCTCAGTTTCGGCCCCGTCAAAGTTGCCGTCGGGATGGACACGATAGGCAAAGGCCAGTACGCGCAGGGCCGTGCGGGCGAAGGCGGAGTTGGCGGCCAGGATGGCTTCACGCCTGTCGGGCGTCAGAGGCTGTACGCCGTCCGCGGTCAGGATGCTCGTGCAGCGGTCGACAATGATGTCCGGCGCTCCCTTGGTCAACGAGAGCTCGCCTTCAGGAAGACCGCCGTGGAAAACCGACATCATCTTCCGTTCGGAGTCAAAGGGCAGGTCGCCCAGGCGGGGATAGCGGGCATCAAGTTCTTCGCGCCGACAGCCGTGCTTGGCTGCCACGCTGAGGAGGGCACCCTCGGTCGGGTCGCCGATCATTTCCCAGCCGTTGTCGTTTTCCCGCAAAACTGCTTCGTTGCAGAGAGTCGCTATCAGGAGGAGACGGTCGAGAAGTTTGCCGTCCTTCGCATCACTCTCTCCGTTCAGTAAGGAAATCGTGCCCTCCGGCGCATAGCCGGAGCCCGTGACCTGATAGACACGGTCACCGGTATAGAGGCGGGTGACCGTCATCTCATTCTGGGTCAGTGTGCCGGTCTTGTCAGAGCAGATGACGTTGACCGAGCCCAGGGTCTCAACCGCCAGAAGGCGCTTGACTATGGCGTTGTTGTCCGCCATGCGGTTCATGCCCAGAGCCAGGACGATGGTGACCACCGCCGCCAGACCCTCAGGGATCGCCGCCACGGCCAGCGAGACCGAGGTCATGAACATGGAGAAGATGTCGCCGCCGCGCAGCATGCCGACAACAAAGGTCAGCGCCACGACCAGCAGGCAGAAGACGGCAAGGTAGCGGCCCAGCTGGTTGAGACCGACCTGCAGCGGGGTCAGCTCCTGCTTGATGGCGGTCAGGCGACCGGCGATGCGGCCCATCTCACTGTCGTGGCCCGTGCGCAGGGCCAGAGCCCGGCCGCGGCCATAGGTCAGCGAGGTCGAGCTGAAGAGCATGTTGACACGGTCGCCAATGCCGAGCGTTTCCTCCGTGACGAAGTCGGCGTCCTTCTCCACCGGTACCGATTCCCCGGTCAGGGCGGACTCGTCGGCCTTCAGATTGGACGATTCGAGCAGGCGGGCATCGGCCGGGACGATGTCGCCGGCCTCCAGGATCAGGATGTCGCCCGGGACGATCTCTTCTGAGGGAAGGACTTCCTGGCGGCCGTCACGCAGGACGCGGGCGGTCGGCGAGGACATGCTTTGCAAAGCCGCCACCGCCTCCTCCGCCCTGCCCTCCTGCACTACGCCCAAGATGGCGTTGACGACAACAATGGCGAGAATGATCACGGCCTCAATCCAGTCGCCAAGGAAACCCGAGATGATGGCCGCAATGATCAGGATGATGACCATGATGTCGCGGAACTGCTCCAAAATGCGCTGCCAGAGAGGCGTCTTTTCATCCGCCTCCAGGCGGTTGGGGCCGTAGCGTTCGAGACGCGCGCGGGCCTCCGTGGCTGAGAGCCCTACTGTGGGGTCGACGCCCAGGTGGGTCAGCAGGGCCTGACTTGTACCCTCGTAGGTACGTTCAGCCGGCGCTATGGAATCCGGGTTGCTTGCGCTCATGAGATACACCTCGTGCGCCACGTCGCTTGACAGCGACGGAGGCGATTTTCAATTGACAATAATGATACACCCTCTGCGGATTCCCGGATTGAAAGGCCTATCAATTCTCTTTGCGTTTCCGCAAAACGCAGGATCCTCTTCGCATTGCCAGAAGCCGAACAAATCGGAAGAGCGTGCCTGTGTCCTGCAAGCTGATAAGCAGGGCGACATCCCGCTCCAGCCATGTCTGAACACAGGAAACAAAAACTTGTTGGTGAAAGACTTTTGTGTGCTACAAGTCAGGGCTAATGTTCCATCTGAAGATTCTTTCATCCTGGCTGTCCGTCAGCGAGGAATCGTCTTTCTGAGCGATCTCCATAGACATTTGGGGTTTGTCTGGAAAAGTATCCTGGCACCCCGATTCCAGGATGCTCGTCAGGGGGCAGTCGGGAAAAGCCAGCATCTTTGCAGAAAACGACACATCGAACAACGTCTTTCTGCTGTGACGTGTGTCAAATCCGAGTTTTTAGCGGTCCGAATAGACTCCTCTTAACGAAAAGCTCAATTTGTGCTTTTGGCAGTTATGCTGTGTCCATCGAAGTCATCTGCCAAGCATCCGATTTTGACAAAAAGTCGAGTTGTGTCAGCAAAAGATGACACAACTCCAAAAGTTGGCAAATCTGCCATTGATTTTGACAAAAAGTCGAGTTGTGTCAGCAAAAGGTGACACAACTCCAAAAGTTGGCAAATCCACCCTCGATTTTGTCAAAAAAGCGAGTTGTGTCAGCCAAAACTGACACAACTCCAAAAGTTGGCAAATCGAGTTAGATTAGAGGTGCTGGAATCTCGCAACTCTCCCCTCTGAGCAACGATCCAGCGAATCAAAATTCCATGTTTTCTGGAATCCGGCGCCTGTTTATTCTCAACTTTTCTTCCTGATTTTCAGGAATTGGATTCCAACAAGTTATCTGACATCTGTATCTGCCTGCCCATTCCTTTTCATGAAATGAGATCTTTTCTCTTTCAGGTACAGCTTAAGCCTGGCTCCGTTAGTTGCTTGCCACTTGAGGCTTGGAAGACCCTTGTCAAAATGCGTTTTTTATCTGAGCCTGTGCTTCTGTCCTCTTCTTCTATTGTGGATATTCTGCTGTTTCGGCCAGTGTCTGGACAATCTGGGCGGCCGTCTGGCGTGCAGCATCGACATCCAGTCCGAAAGCGCTCAGGATGCACTTCTGCTTTTCGCTCATAGCGTGATCCAGGTGGTACAGTCCCGTATTTCTCCTTACAATCTCGATTCTTTCCAGTTCGCGTAAAGCGGACGGCACCGTCATGAAGTCCGTCTTTTTTTCTGAGTCTTGCATGCTTTCATTTAAGAGTGTGTAGATGCGATTACGGACGATGAGGGCAAGGAATTTTACGAATACCTGCGAGCGTATGCTCTCCTCCGTCTGCAGACTCATACTGCGCGATTCCAGGAACACTTTATCGGCAGCAAAAAGCTTTTCGGAAATATCCCGGCCCTTATAGAGCGTCAGTGCTTCTTCTGCACTCGTCTTCTCCGAGCTGACCAGGCAGAAATACCCACAAAGCTCCAATTCCTTTTGGATGACCTCAGCCCGCTCTTCTGCGTAGAGCAGCTTTCCCTGCTGGCTGTAGTGCAGCACGAAATAATCCTTGTACATCTGACTAAACGTCGCAGTGCTGCCCTCATGTGTTTTCAAGAACTGGCCCATCCGATCAATTTTGATTTCCAGCTGTTCTCGTTCCCACGCCAGCTTCTCAGCACTGAAGTAAATATGAAAGTATCGTTCCCGTTTGTCCTCTTCATACAGCTTTGACGCTATGGTGGTGCCGTGCACGCGCCAGGGACGGATGCTGCAGTCCCGCCTGCTTTCAAAGCTGTGCCGGTGCTTTACGATCAGATCCGACACCAGGGCCTTCGAGCCTTCGATCATGAGCAGGAAAAAGAATCCCTTCTCATCCATATACTGGATATTCGCCCTGCTGAAATAGCCACGGTCTAAAATGAAGCCGATCTTTTCGTAGCCGTACTCGATGCCCTTGTCGACCAGGAAGGCGAGTTGAGATACATCGCTAATCGATCCGGGGTACTCTTCGTAGAAAAGAGGAATCCGGTTCGTCTTATCAAACACAAGAGAGAGATTAAATACGGGGAAATCCCTCTCATCTATGGGTTTGCCAAACTCCGCCTGACTGATATCGCCTGGCTGGCAATTCTTATTGCCCGAGTCGCAGGACACATAGATTCTCTGCTTATGATCCCGCCTGGCATTCCAGTCATCCAGAAATCCTAAGATCTGTTCGCGCTGAATGGAGGAGAGGAAGTGGCTGACCGTTTCATCGCTGTAGATACGCATCTCTTTCGTGAACAGAGGATGGCAGAAGGCGTAGTCCGGGTAATACTGGCCGGCATTTTTCTCATTCACAATGGCGCAGCTGATGAGATCCAGAAGAAGACCCGTGTGTTCACCAAAATGCGTTCTCAGCATGGACGGCAGAGAGTATTCCTCCAATACCTTCTGGATGACCAGATAAGGTCCGATGCACAGGCAGCTGCTGCGACTCGCTGCCGGCAGTTCTTCCGAAATGATGACGTCAGGAAAATAGCGTGCATATTGCTCGTTGGGGAACATCCTGCCGGGATCAGCCTCAACAACTTTGCCGATGATGGCGCGCCTGGGGATCGTATATCCCTTCTCCTTATGGTAAGAACGCTCGTATTCATACAAGACATACGAAGCAGCCCCCTTTTTCTTTATAACAAGCTTGCCTTTCGCCTCAGGAATCGGCACAGAAACGTCGAAATACATCGTTGCCTCCAATAGAGCGGCTGCTTCACCGGGTTACGTATTTCTCCAGGACTCAGAAGTTAAACCACCTGATATCCTTATACTGCTCCGTAACATTCTTTCCATTTTGAATAATCATATTCGGTTCACCCGCATATTCGCCTACAGTTCGGATGAAAGAAATCGACGTTTCGCCAAATCTGTTTTTCAGAAATTTTACGAACAGCGTTTCATCATAATACTTTGTCTTCTTCCACTTAAAGAAGTCGTCTAGAAGCGTATCAAACTGCTCCCAGATATCTTCTGACACCTTATACAAAGATACCGTTTCATCCGCACTGAGCAGGATCTTTCTTTCCATCATTTTGTCTCCTTCACCAATGCAAATCCGCTGAATCATGAAGCTTTTTTCTGAACGATCGAGGCGTATTCTGACTGAAACAACGAGAAATCTCCACCCGCAAACAAAAAAACGTGGGCACCCACAAAAAATGCAAGCCACCTGAAACAGGGCAAACAAATTGAATCCATCTGCTTACCCACATAAACAGATCATAGATACTTGGCATATGCCCCTTTGAAAGGAGGGTAAGCCTTGAATACTTCAAGTATTCAGCGCTGGGGCAACAGCTCCACGGTGCGTCTGCCGAAACAGGTACTGCACCCGGCCCGGCTTGTCTAATTCTGTCCGTGTATAAGTTGTGTTTCGTTTTGACAATGGTGTGTAATGTGCTCACGGGGGTGAGGGATATGTTTCTCAAGAAAACCAGGCAGTCGAGCGGGCGGATTCTCTTGACGATCGCAAGAGGGTATCGGGATCCGGTCACCAAGAAGTCGAGGCAAAAGACCGTCGTCAACCTCGGTTATCTCGATGAACTTCTGAAACAGTACGAAGACCCCATTGCGCACTTCGAGCAAGTGGCGAAGGAGATGACGGAAGCTGAGAAGAAGGAGAAAAAAGCACGCCGCATAGACCTGGGCACAATTGATCTGGATGAGGAACTCGACCCCGATGAGGACAGTTTACGGATGCTGGGCTTTCTTCCGTTCAGCAGGATCTATCATGAGCTTGAGATCGATCGTTTTCTTGTGAATCGACAGCGCAGTCAGAAGATCGACTATTCCCTGAACGATGTCATGCAGCTGCTTGTCTATTCCAGACTTCTTACTCCGGGCACTAAGCTCCAGGACAACTTGACCAGGAATCGTCTGGGGCGAAGTTTCCGCTGCGACGAGTACGATCTGTATCGTGCTCTTGGCTTCTTTGCTTCCTATCGGGAAGCTCTGACTCAGCATGTCCATGAATCACTACGGATGCAGTACGGACGAAAAAGCAACGTTGTCTACTGCGCTTTGACCGGCTACTGCTTCGAGAACGACCGGGAAGACGAGTTTCGTCGCAGGGGATGTTGTTCACACAATACTTGTAACCGCATTGTTCAGATGGGACTGCTGCTTGACGAAGATGCCATCCCGATGACCTATGCCCTCCATGAAGCGAACAGCTCGGATGTGTCCACGTTGATGCCGCTTATCCAGGACATGCGGAACAACTATGACATTGAGCGTATGGTACTTGTGGCGGATAAGACTCTGAACTCCGGAGATAATGTCGCATGCCTGCTGGCGAAGGCGGACGGCTTTATCTTTTCACAGAAGATTCGTGGGGCGACGGAAGAGTTTCAGAACTATGTCTTTGATCCCTCCGGCTATCGTACCCTGCAGGAACCGGAACAACTGTGTTTTCCGGATACAGAGTCTTCCGGGCTAGAAAAGAAAACGATAGAAGAGGAAACGGCCAAAGCGTCACCTAACGACGAAGAAAAAGACAGTTCACCTCAGAAAGAAGATGTATTCCGTGTCAAGTCTCGGCCCTATCCCCAAACATTCTGGGTGACACTGTCCGACGATAAGAAGCGGCAGATCCCTGTTAATGTGAGACAAATCGTCTACTACAGTCCCTCCTATGCCAGCCTGCAGCGCCAGCGTCGGGAAGAGACCCTGAACAAAGCCAGGCAGCTGCTTCAAAATCCCTCCCTGTATGATCCGGGCGAACACTTTGGAGCCAGGCGTTTTATTAAGAATCTGAGCATAGATGAAAAGACAGGGGCCTATATCAAAACGAAGAGTCGCCCGGTTCTGGATATCGAGGCCATTGAGGAAGACGCCAAATATGATGGTTACTGCGCATTGATAACCAGTGAAGAGAAGATGCCCGTCACCGAGGTCATCAGGCAGTACCATGAGCTGTGGCAGATTGATCGCAGCTTCCGGATTTCAAAGAGCCAGCTCATAACAGAGCCCATCTTTCTATCGCGTGAACAGCGCATGGAGGCGCACTTTCTCGTTTGCTTCCTCTCGCTTCTCATTCTCCGACTCCTGAGCCTGAAGATGCAGAACAAGTACAGTCAGGAGCAGATGATCCATGAACTGCAAAAGATGAACAGCATCCAACTTCAGGAGAACCTGATGAAGAGAATCTACCGCTCCAAAATACTTGATGAGATCGGCGAAGCGGTCTGCCTGGACTTCACGAAGCGCTACCTCACATACGGAGAACTGCGCAGCATGGTCGCGAAAACCAAGAAAAGAACCTAGCCTTCTGATCACAACACGCTCAAGAAAAAAGCAAAAGCCCTGAAATGGCCTCACTGAAGCCGTTTCAGGGCTTTTCGCTCGAATTCTACTGTCAGAGTCAAGATGACGGTACACCCCATATGCAAAGCTTTGCACAAGACCACCAGCGGATCCCCGGCTTGAATGGCTTGTCAATTCTGAGCTTTCGCAAAATCCCTTACGCACAAAAAAACCAGACATCCGCGCGTTTTCGGACAACTACGCGCCGTTTCATTCTCCAAAAGCTGCAAGCAGCTGACCGGGCGAATAAGTGTAATCGTCTGTATCAATCCGCTGCATCCCGGCTTAATTCTGTCTTAAGTCTGCCTGATAAAAAGGATCTCCAGATCGCCATCCACAAATCCGACCGCGGCTCCTTCTCTGGATTTAAGCACGGCGGCATGGTTCCCGGTTTCCAGATATGTCTTCAGCACGGAGATAATTTCCTCCAGCACACGATCCCAGTTCTGGGCCCGCTTCCAGACAAACGGCCTGTTTCTGCTGCCAAAGTCCGTGATCTCATCACAGGGCCAGTCCGTGTCCGCCGGATCGAAGCTCCTTGTGCCGACCAGCTCCATGGACCACTGGCTGTTGCCATCGTCATAGAGGTTGAAGGAAAATGCTTTAACTGCTTCCGGTATCTTCTGCTGCAAAAGCTCATCCAGCCAGTCCGTCAGTCTTTGTGAGTCCGATTCTTCCTTACCACGATCATTTTTCTTCGCAAATGCAAACAAAGCCATGGAACACTTGTCCTCCATTTAGTCCTCTGTTCGTATCCTTCATACACCTGAGCTGATGGAAAGAATCATACACCCGCCGGGACCGCCTGATCGCAGAGCCTGCGAAACGCTGGCGGCAGGTTGTCACGGAGGGCTGAGGGATAAGATATGCATCCTGACGGCCGAGTCCCGGCTGGACTTCTCACTATGGCTCGGACAGACCGCTTGCAGTCATCATGAAAGGATAGACGGCGCCGAGCCGGTCACTCAGATATCCTGTTTCCGGAATTTCCATACCGCAGATGCAGCGGATAAGAAAAGCCAGGATCCAAGAACCAGAACTGCCGCCATCACTCCTGTATCTTCCAGACTGCCCTTCTCCGCGGCGCCGGAAAGCGTATGAATGGCCGAGGCGGGCAGGGCAGGTATCGTCATGGCCTGCAACATTTCGGGAAAGAATCTGACCAGCTCCGGCAGGAACAGCACAAATACGGGAGCTAAGATTCCCCCCGCTGTGTTTCTGGCGGAAAAGGACGCACAGACGGTCAGCAGCGCATAAAAGACCGGCATGACGATCACGCCGGCGGTGAATTGCCAGAGCTCCGCGGCGGGGGGCATCTGCTTATGAACGGATGCCACGAAAAAGCGCCCACTTATCTGCGTAGCCAGAGCCACAACAACACCCGTCACCAGGGCAATCAGGAAGAAAACAGCAGCCTTCGCAAGAAAATAGCGGGCTCGGGCCGGGGTTGCAGACAAATACGACTGGATGGTTTTCTCCTGAAACTCCCGTCCGATCTGCATAGCAATGAAGACGAGGAGAAAGAGGCTGGCTACATCAACTCCAAGCATGTTGACCGAAACGATCTGCATGGGCTCAAATTCCGACAACGGTCGTCCCTGGGTAAGCCGTATCGTCAGGGAGAACAGCACTCCGATCAGTATGCCCGCCAGCATCGTAGCTATGAGATAGATACGGGAAGATTTGACAGACCAGATCTTCATCCATTCTGTACGGATCATTCTCATGACGCCACCTTCGCTTTGTTAGTGTGCGAATTTGAACCGCGGTATTCGCTTTTTCCTGCTACCAGCTCCGAAAAAAGCTCTTCCAGAGAGGGATGATGGGTCAGCAGTTCATAGATGACAAGGCCATGTCCAAACGCGATGTCTCCTATACGCTTCTGGCTCGTTTTTCTGACCCGCAGCTTTTCGTCCTGCATCACATCAACCTGGGCGCCTTCGGCTGTCAGGATTTCATACAGCTTCGCAACATCGTCCGTCTGCACCTGTACATAGGAACTAAGGCTCGCTTCCAGGAGTTCTTCCATGCTCATATCCGCGATCAATTCACCCTGCGCAAGCATGATGATGCGATCGGCAAGCGCCTGTACTTCGCTTAGAAGATGGCTGGAAACCAGGATCGCCTTTCCCTGTTTCGCCAGGTCTCGAAGCAAGTCACGAAGCCAGTGGATCCCATCGACATCCAGGCCATTGAACGGCTCGTCCAGAATGATGGTTTCAGGATCACCGATCAGGGCTGCTGCCAGCCCAACGCGCTGCCTCATGCCAAGGGAAAACGTGCCAATCCGTTTCTCTGCGACGGCCTTCAGACCAACAAGGGAAAGCACTTCCCCGGGCCTTCCTCTATCAAGCCCGGCGGCCGTTGCCAGAATTCGCAGATATTGCTCCGGTGTCAGGCGGGAATCAATTGTATTTGTATCCACCATTGCACCGATCTTTTCCAATGGCTTTTCCAATGATGCGAAGCTTGTGCCGTCCACCGTCACGCTTCCGGCTGTGGGAATGGCCAGATTCAGGATCATGCGGATCGTCGTGGATTTCCCCGCTCCATTGGGACCCAGAAATCCGGTAACCACACCCGGATGTATCTGAAAGCTGATATCGTTGACCGCTGTTTTATCGCCGTACGTTTTCGTCAGCCCGGTCAGCTGTATCATTTTCGCTCCCTCCCTTCCCGGCGTTTGCGCCCATCTCTGAAACCAGGCCGTTATGAGCGGAAAAGATCTCAAAAGCGGCCTCCATAAACTCTTTCGCAGACGTCAGCATGTCCCTGTTCCTGGTGATCAGCTGCTCTTCCAGGTTCAGTTCAGACAATTCCCTTACCAGCTCCATATCTCCGCAGGCAAAGGCAACGATGCCCTCCCACCAGCGTTCTATCAGTCCCTGTGCTTCAGTAGCTGCCGGGGACAGTCCTTCCTGCTGCAGTATCATCGCTTCTATCAGGATTTCTTTGGAGCTGTGATAAAACTGCTTCACCGACTCAAAATCCTGCAGCTGCGCGGAAAGCATCTCATGCTGCTCCTGGGTCAGCAGCTGTGGCGCTTTGGAAAACACATCATCTTCAGGCAGGGCGCTCAGAATCTGGAGAAGAAGCGTCAGAGGGATTTCCTTGCCGGCCTCAGCCATTTCAGCCATGACC
Organism: Bacillota bacterium; assembly: GCA_030055235.1. Classification (GTDB taxonomy): domain Bacteria; phylum Bacillota; class Clostridia; order Saccharofermentanales; family Fastidiosipilaceae; genus JAEZYR01. The sequence goes on along the minus strand of JASGUW010000090.1, from coordinate 2,807 downwards.
CCGAGCGCAGCGAAAGATGTATGTAAATGCTCCATCTTCTGCAGCAAAAGCAGGCGCTGGCTGTTGAACATTTCCAGCAATTCGTTTCGATCCGGCTGGAACAGCAGTTTGTCTTTGATCTGATCCAGCGAAAAGTCAAGGGACTTGTAGAGTACGATCTGCTCCAGCCGGATCAGGTCATCCTGCGTATAATACCGGCGACCTCCCTCCGTCCGTCCTGCCGACCGCAGCAGACCGATATTGTCATAGTGCTGCACGGTTCGGATCGTGAGACCGGCGGCAGAGGCTATTTCGCCGCTTGTATATCTTTTCTCCTTCATACTGTCGCCTCCTTTGCCTCGTTATAATTCATTACGTTACGTCATGAGCAAGGGCTTTTTGAGGCGATTTGCATGCTTTTTCACACGAGGCCTCCTGATAACGTGCGCGATCACTGCTCTCAAAGTCCATATCCCTGAAAAAGGGCAGTTCTGCGGCATTGCTGCTGGCTGCTGCTGATCTGCAGCATCTGATGGGCTATGTTTCCAAAGACATAAGAGAACGCCCCGGACCTGGGTCCGGGGCGTTCTGGCTTGACTTTTTACTCCCGCCAGCAGGCTCTGTATGACGGAAACACGACGCTGCATTCGACGGGTAATCGGGGCCGGCCGGGTAAATCTGACTGCAGTCGCAGGAGTAAAATTATTGTTTCAGAATTCTATCTCAGCTCATAACGGCATTTCGTAAACTTCCAGTTTCCGATCTCAAACTTGTCTGCTGCGATATGCTTCGTCAGCCGGCGCGTTTCGATGAACTCATCGCTTACGGTAACAAAGAACTGCCGGTCAGATTTTTCAACCAGATAGAACTCTTTGTCCATGTTTCTAACGCCGTGGACAACATCGGGAAGGCCAAAAAAAGCCTCTGTTGCAAAACCCAGCACATTGTCAAGCACTTTTTCACCCTTTGTCAGTTTCTGTTTTCCCAGCAGGGGATGAATAAGCGCATCGGGAAACCGCTCACGGATCAGGCGATTCTTTTTATTCTTCCTGCTCCCTTTTCCGTAGTCCGACAACTTGTACGCCTCGCGCACAACAGAATCGGCCGCGCTCTTCGCGCTATTGAGCAGGTCGTCGACGCTCACATTCAAAAGCTGAGCCAGCGCCTTCAGGTTTGCCGTATCAGGAAGAGCTTTGTCCTCTTCCCATTCGGCTATGCTGGCTCCTGACAACTGCATCTTCTCGGCCAGCTGCTTCTGTGTCAGTCCGCACTGCTTTCTTGCTTCTTTGATTCTTTCACCTAATGTCATGTTCGTAACCTCCAGTCGTTCAGTCGTTGGACCTGACTTCAGTCTAGCTGGAGGCTTTTCGCAGGCAATAGACCCTCCGTGCCAGCACTGTTACGCTCCGCAACAACGTCTGTACTTCGAGTGACATCCGCATCAAAAAGCAGCTTTCAGGCTTGTTTGGATCAACGACTGCCCGGTGACCTGCCCTATAACGCTTCCCAGCAGGAAAATGTCCTGTCACCAAACAGAATGAAGTGATTCGCCCCATACAAACGACTTACCGCTTTGTATCCAGCCTTAGAATCAATGGCCTCTGAATACCAGTTCTCCGGCAGAACATCATTACCGAAGAAAGGGATCTGATTCACCTACCGTCCGGGACAAAGTCTGAATTCTGCAGCTTAGTTTCAGGTATATCCATGGAAATTGAAATTGCATCGGGGGCGCAGGTATTGCTCACCAGGATTGCATAGAACCGCATACCCAGAACCGTTGCCTGCTTCCACACGGATCTGGCGGCGTCCCCCAGCTGAAGTATTCATATGTTTCCCCTCATGGTCCGGCTGGATTATACATTGGGGAGTAATGATGTTTCCTCACTTGAAAGAAAAAAAAGACGACTGGCAGATTCTACCCGTTTTGCCGTCTTTTTATGGCTAAGGACAACATTACGAATACAATCCACTTGAAAGTATGTCTTGGGTGCATTTGGGTGCAAAAATGAAAGTCGGGTGCATTGTTATGGACTTGGGTGCACCACTCAATTTTGGGTGCAAATCAATGCTCCAAGCTGTCCTTGTCCAGCAAAAAGTCGTAAATATTCATGATTGTAATACCCTGCTCGTTGCGCCAGAGAGGTGTCTCATGGGCAACAACAATTATTTTTTTGAATGAATCCGGTATTTTTACAAGCGAAGCCTGTTCCTGATTCATTTTTTTCAAATCCGGTATCGCGAAGGCGGACTGGATATAATATCGCTGACTTCCTCTATTGGCGACGAAATCAACTTCGAGCTGTTTGCGTGTGATCTTTCCTTCTTTGTTTTTCTCGTCGTGGGTAACAATGCCTACATCCACGGAATAGGCACGTATCAAGAGCTCGTTATATATAATGTTTTCCATCAGATGTGTTACCTCATACTGACGAAATTCCAGTCTTGCATTTCTTAGTCCGACATCACAATAGTTGTATTTGCTTGGAGTCGTTATATATTTTTTCCTTTTAACATCGTAGCGACTTGCCTTTGAAATCAGGAAGGCGTCGATAAGACAATCGATATTAGTTGCAATGGTCTTGTTTGATACGCCTTTATATCCATTGCTGACAAACGTGTTAGCCAATTTATTCGGATTAGTATTTGAACCGACGGAGGAGGCTAGAATATTCACAAGAATATCCATGATGTTGTCGCCGCGCAAGTTGTTGCGGCTGATGATGTCATCCAAATATACTTTCTTAAATAAATTTTTGAGAAAATTCTCCTTTTGCTCCGGTCTGCGTTGCTCAACGATTTGCGGCATTCCTCCATAAAGACTGTAT
>JASGUW010000089.1 GCA_030055235.1 Bacillota bacterium | reverse complement strand
TGCTGGATCGAGCCGCACAAACTGCGCTTCTGGATTCAGTCGATTGACCTGCATCTGGGCTCACTGACCTGGACGCTGGCGTTCAAGGATGAGCGCTTCTCCATGGATCTGGAGAAAACGGCGGAATTCTTCTTCGACGATTTTTTAGGGCAGGGCTGGGGTCATGTCGCGGACTGAAGAGACCCTGCTGATGTACGGAGCCGGCTGCATAGGGCGCGGCTTCATCGGGGCGGCCTTCCGCGCCGCCGGCTATCGTGTGGTCTTTGTCGACAAGGACAGGGAGCTGATCCGCCTGCTGCAGGCCAGGCGCTCGTATCCACTGGAGATCATGGGCGCGGTCCGGACCAAGCGGGTCGTCGCGGATTTTGAGGCGCTTGATGTCAGGGAGGAGGCCGCCGTCACCCGGGCGATCGCCGAATGTGACTGGCTCGCCACCTCCGTCGGCGCCGGGAATCTGCCGGACATTGCGCCCCTGCTGGCCGCGGGGCTCATGGAGCGGGCGGACAGCAGCGGCAGGCCGCTTGACATCCTGATCTGCGAAAACATCCAGGACGGTGAGGCCAGACTGCGGCAGCTGCTGCGGGCTGAGCTGCCGGCCGCCAGGGCGGACGCGATCCTGGACCAGACCGGCTGTGTCGCGACGGTGATCGGCTGCACGGTGCCCAAACCCAGCGCTGCGATGCAGGCGACGGATCCTCTGGGCCTCAGGATCGACAGCTATGACCTGCTGCCGGTGGCCGGGGGAAGCTTTCGCCAGGAAGCTCCCAGGCTGCCCCAGCTGTATCCGGTCGCTGATCTTGGCTTTTATGAGGCCAGAAAATATGAGATCCACAACATGGGCCACGCGACCCTGGCCTATCTGGCCCAATGGCTCGGCATCAACGATCTGGCGGCGGCGATGGAGGACCCCCATATCAGACTGCTGGTCGAGGGGGCCATGCTGGAGTCGGCGGCGGCGCTGGCAGAGTCCTTTGGGCGGCCCTTTGCCGGGCTTTTGCCCTATGTCCGCGACCTGCTGGCGCGCTTTGCTAACCACGATCTGGGCGATACCGCGGAACGGGTGGGGCGCGATGTATTGCGGAAGATCAGGGCGGGGGAGCGTTTCGTGGCTGCCATCCGGCGCATCCGGGACGCGGGACAGCCGGCCGTCTATGTGGAGACAGGCCTGGCGCTCGCCCTCCACAGCCTGGGGTGCCGCTCCGCTGAGGCCGGAACCCGCCGGATCCTGACGGAACACAGTGAGCTGGAGGCCGGACCCGTGCTGCGGCTGCTGGACCTGGTCGAACGTCTGGAAGAAGCCAGAAGCAGCCGGGCGCTCTTTCTGGCCGTCGAGCGGCACTGGCGTCTGGTGAGCGGCGCCGCTGCACTGGAAGGGGGCGGAAGATGAGAGAGACCGGGCCTGGCATAGCTGTCGCCGGCAACCTGATCGTGGATCAGATCAAATACGTGGAGCGCTATCCTTCGCCGCAGACACTGGCGGCCATCCGGCGCATGGAGCTGTCCATCGGCGGACTGGCCTGTAACTGTGCTTTAACGCTTGCGAAGCTCGACCCCCGCCTGCCGCTCAGCGTGATCGGTGTGCTGGGTCAGGATGAGATGGCCCGGCATGTGCTGGACGCATTTGCCCATCACCCCAACATCGACACGTCGCGCATCCGACAGGCCGGGCAGACCTCTTACACCGACGTCATGACGACGCCGGACGGGGGCCGGACCTTCTTCACCTACAGCGGCTCGAATGCCCTGCTGACGGCGGCGGACTTTGATTTTACGGATCTGGACGCCGGTCTGCTCCACGTCGGCTATATCCTGCTGCTCGAGGGGCTGGACCGGGAGGACCCCGACTACCCGACGGCGATGTGCCGGGTGCTCGACCGGGCCCGCCGGGCGGGCATCGCCACTTCGATCGATGTCATCAGCGAAGACAGCGGCCGCTATCGGGAGCTGGTGGTGCCGGCCCTGCCGTACACGGACTACCTCAGCATCAATGAGATCGAGGCCGAGCGGACGACGGGGATTGCTTTGCGTGACTCAAAAGGTGATTTGATTGCCGCCAATCTGCGTGCGGCCTGTCAGCGCCTGCTGGAGCTCGGCGTAGGGCGCTGGGCCGTCATTCACAGCCAGTACCTTTCCGGCGGCATGGAACGCGGGGGCCCTTATGTAGAGGAGGCGTCCTGGCCCATTCCGCCGGGCTTTAAGAAGTCGAGCGTGGGGGCGGGCGACGCCTTTACCTCCGGGCTGCTCTATGCCATCTGGAAGGGCTGGGACCTGGCCCGGGCCATCCACGTGGCCGGAGCGGTCGCCGCCTGGAGCCTGTCGGGGGCGGGCGGGGCCGACGCCATCCTGCCGCTGGACGAGCTGCTGGCGAAGATGCAGGCCTTCCGTGCCTAGGCGGGGCTGGCTGCTGCTTGCTGCCGTGCTGCTGCTGGCTGGCTGTGCGGCCGTGACGGAGAGGACCGGGAGCACCGACGGGCGGGCGCGGGAACTGACGCTGCCCGTGCTGACCGCTGCGACGACACGGCCGACCACGACGACAGAGATGCCAACAACGACGCTGCCGCCGACAACGACCGCGGATCCGGTTCTGCTCTGGAGGAATGAGGTCGATGCGAAGCTCGTCGCCTGGATGTCCGAGCACCACATCCGCCCGGAGCAGATCGCCGTAAGCTACGAGAACCTGGTGACGGGAATGTCCTATCAGCACAACGCCGCTACGCTGTTTGGCGCGGCGAGCACGATCAAGGTGCCAATGGCGATGTACTGCCTGGATCTGGTGGCCGAGGGTGCGCTCAGTCGGGAACAGGAATTCCCTTATGATGCCGCGACGGATTACTGGGGTGGGGCGGGATCCCTGCAGTACAGCATTCAGGACGGCGATCGGGTGGCGCTGGAGCGCCTGCTCGAGCTCGCAATCGTGGAGAGCGACAATATCGCGACCAACATGATTTTCCGCTGGTTTGCCGAAATGGCGCCCGAGCCACGGCCGCTGCGCTATTTGATGGAAGAACGCTACGGGCTGGTCTATGACGCAGAGTCGTCCTGGGGGAAACTGCGGCCGCAGGAGATGCATCAGGTGCTGGTGCAGCTGGTGACCGGGCGTGAAACGAAGCCCCACTATGCCACGCTGCTGGGCTGGATGGAGCGTTCGTCCTTCAAGCGCCATGCGACCCGGGATCTGCCGGTGTCCGCAGCGCACAAGTACGGCTGGCTGGGGGAGGAGCGCTGCGACATTGGCCTGGTGTATGCCGGGCGGCCCTATCTCTTTACGATCTACAGCACAGGGCTGGCGGAGCCGGAGGAGCGGCTGCCGGAGCTAGGGATGCTGCTGTATGGGCTGGAGAACTGATATGCAGCCCGGTGGCTTTCCTGGATATGCAACGGCGCCGCCGCCCCTGTCTGTTGCCAGTCCGGCGGATGAGAAGGAAGCATTTGTTCCAATAGCCAGCCGGGAAGTGTAAGCCGGGAGCCATAGTGTACTGTCTGCAACAGTGAGGGCCTCAGAATATAGGTCGTAATATGTCGGGTGCTTTGGACAGGCTTTGCTGTTCGGAGGGGATAGCTGTGCGATTCCAAACATCTAATCTACACGCTGTGTCAACTTTTTGAGTTGTGTCACCAGCGCAATTTTCCACCCCTGGACAATTTTTTCGCTCCTGCCCCGGTTTCGGGGCACCAGCGCATTTTTTGTCCACCCCTGGCCAATTTTTTCGTTCCTGCCCCGATTTCGGGGCACCAGCGCAATTTTTGTCCACCCCTGGACAATTTTTTCGCTCCTGCCCCGATTCCGGGGCACCAGCGCAATTTTTGTCCACCCCTGGACAATTTTTTCGTTCCTGACCCGATTCAGGGTCACCAGCGCATTTTTCCCCCCTGGACAATTTTTTCGACATTGCCCGACCAGTGGGCAATACCGTCATTTGTACACTTCACTCACTTCGCTCAACACACAAAAGAGTATGAATCGCGTTGGCGATGAAGGCTCTGCACAATGTCAATATAGCCGTGTCCAGACGGTTTATTTCTGCTGCCTTAACTCGGAGAATGACTGCGGTATCAAACGCATTTCAGGATTCAGGTTTTGTATTTCCCTTCGTTTTAACCACCCGTCGTCCGCCTGCTGCTTTTCTCCCGCGCCAACTCTCCCCCTGCCAGCTGTCCTCCTGCCAGCCGCCCCCCTGATTTGCTCACCCGCGTCCCGATATTCTCGACGTATATCCCAAATATTCAGGTACTGACCTGGATCAGAATCAAACACCTGGTGAAATTGCTGTATCTTCTCCACCTGGCAACCTGGTAAACTTGGTGAACTTGCTTAACTCGATGTACTTGGTGAACTTGGTGAACCTGGTGAACCCGATGTACCTGCTGTTCCTGCTGTACCTTGTGAATCCAGTTACTCGCCCGGCACTTCCCCTCCTGACAGCAGACATGAATAGAACCCTCCCCCGTCTCCGGCAAGATAAGAACCGGACAAACCCCAAAATGACGACTGCTTACGGATGAACCCTTGTGAGTTTGCAGAAATACCCCTTTGAGCGCTTCCATTCCTGCCCAATAAAGCGAAATACATGCAAATCTGCGTGAACATTTGACAAGCATGGTAAAATAGCAGCGATGTAATATTTTTGTAATATTACTGACATCAAATTGCAATATTAGCGCACTCCAGACCACGAGCGGCAGCACATGCTTCCACTTCAGGCAAACAGGAGGACACATGCATACAAGAGATGAAACAGGCTGGATGAAACGCCATACCGTGCTTACTCTGGCCATTCTGTTGATCTGGGGCCTCGCCCTTCTTTCGCCCCCCGAACAAACTTTGCCGACACAAAAAGCGGCGTCTCGACAGTCTTTCTTTCTGCTTGCACGCGAAGTACCTCAGCTGCCGACAGATGGCAGCCTGCTTTTACGCTCTCTGCCCACCATGAACGGCGCACTGGCCGGCTACAGTCCCGAACTACGTTCCGGTCAGCTCATGTACATAATTCCCAGGCAACAGCTGGAGGTAACGACCTATATGCTGTCCAGATCTTCGGCGCCGACCGAAGATCCGTATCTGGAATCAGCTCCTGCCTATTATCCTTATCAGACGGAAAGTGAGGCCGTTGTGCCGAACCTCCCTGTCCCCCCGCTCACGCCTCAGGATAACGGGGAAAGCGAAGCGGAGTCGACGGATATACCAGTGGATCCGCAGCTGGGCACGACAGCAGAAGAGTGGCAGCCTGAACTCCCTTCGGCTGAGACGAGCACCCTGACCCCGACGACCCCCACTCCCATAACTGCCACTCCCATAACTGCCGCACCGACAACTGCCGAACCGACAACTGCCGCACCGAGCACAAGCGATTGCTACTATGTCCTTGATGCGAGCGGCCGCCAGCTCGCTTCCTTCCATGGCTATGACGGAGCGGTGCGTTTCGCCGACGAACAGGGCGCCCGTGTCGTGAACAGCAGCGGTGTGATTCTGCATGAAACCAGACCCACCAGCCCGCCGCAGACCGTCGCCCCCACGACGACAGCACCCGCGACGACCCCGGAGCCCACCACTGTTCCCGCCAGCAGCACAGCAACAAGTCCCGCAGCGACAAGCGCAGCGACTACGACTCCGGCCCCAACGACTCCTGCCCCAACGACCCCGCCATCAGAGGCGCCACAGACAAGCGCGTCAGAGACGACGCCGACAACTGCCACGCCCACCTCATCGCCCACAGGCGGACGCGACTCCGTGGTAGGCTATCTCGACGCAAATACACTGAACATCTATCTGAAAATGGTTGCCGCTGAGGCCGGCGACACCTGGGAATACGACGGCTGCCTGATGATCGCCCAGGTTCTGATCAACCGCGTCCGCGACGGCGGCTGGGGCGACCTTTACGGTGTACTGACCGCACCGGGACAGTTCACACCCTGGACCACGGGCGCCTGGAAGCACCAGGTACCAACCGCCAATCAGGAGCGGGCCGCCCTTGACGCGCTGGACGGGGCAAGAATCCTGAGCAGTGATGTCATCTACTTCTGCACGATAGACGCCTACAACCGCAGCCAATGGTTCCACACGCTGCGGCACACCAACACTTTCGCCAACACCATGTTCTTCGCCCGCCCGTGACTATGTCACGGGCGGACGACCGTGACATCGTCACGGGTGAACGACCTTGATGGACTCCCCGACCGGGGTGGTGTCGAGTGTGTCCATACGCAAGGTCGGGACGGGTGTGCCCAGTGC
>JASGUW010000088.1 GCA_030055235.1 Bacillota bacterium | reverse complement strand
TCCGTATGCCATACCCATCGGTGACGGCCGGGCAGTATACCCCGGAGAAGCCGAAGGTGGCAGATCACGCACACGACAGATGACTGGCATGCTGCAGACTCACTGCAGTGGGTAGAAGCAGACATGTATAGAAAAGGAGAAGAACAAGATGGCACGTATTATCGGTGAAAGCATCCCGAACATTCCCTGGCAGGATCGCCCTGAGGGGTGTCAGGACGTCATGTGGCGCTATGACAAAAACCCTGTCATCAAGCGCGACCTGATCCGTGTTTCGAACTCGATCTTCAACAGTGCAGTGGTCACCTATGAAGGCAAGTTCGCCGGTGTCTTCCGCTGTGACAACCGCGCCCGCGAGATGAACATCTTCGCCGGCCGCTCCGACGACGGCTACAACTGGGTCATCGACGAGGAACCGATCGAGTTCCAGGCGGTTGACGAAGCCATCACCAAGCTTGACTATCGCTACGATCCACGCGTGGTCTGGATTGAGGACCGCTACTGGGTCTCCTGGTGCAACGGCTACCACGGCCCCACCATCGGCATGGGCTATACCAACGATTTCAAGACCTTCTACCAGATCGAAAACGCCTATCTGCCCTACAACCGCAACGGCGTCCTCTTCCCGCGGAAGATCAACGGCAACTACATGATGCTCTCGCGCCCCAGCGACACCGGCCACACCCCCTTCGGCGACATCTTCATCAGCCAGAGCCCCGACATGATCTACTGGGGCAAGCACCGCTTCGTCTTCGGCGCCTACGGCGACGGCTGGCAGTCCAAGAAGGTCGGCGCCGGCCCCATCCCGATTGAGACCTCCGAAGGCTGGCTCATGATCTATCACGGCGTCCTGAACTCCTGCAACGGCTTCGTCTACTCCTTCGGCGCCGCCCTGCTCGATCTCGATGAGCCCTGGAAGGTCATCCGCCGCTCCCGCGACTACCTCATTGCCCCCTGGATGAACTACGAGTGCGTCGGCGACGTCCCGAACGTCACCTTCCCCTGCGCCGCCCTCGTCGACCAGGATACCGGCCGCCTCGCGGTCTACTACGGCTGCGCCGACACGGTCACCGGTCTGGCCTTCGCCTATGTCGATGACATCCTGGCCTGGCTCGAGACCCACTCCTACGAGAGCTGAACCCATGGACACCGGCCGCCTGGAACAGACCGCCCTCGTTCTGACGAACGTCCGGCTCTCCCCGGTGGCTGTCCTGCTTGAGCTGCGGCTGCCGGAGATGGCGGCCGCGGCCAGGCCGGGCCAGTTTGTGATGCTCGCAAACCGGCGCAGCTATCTGCGCCGCCCGCTCGCCATCTGCGGCGTCAATCACGATCGCCGTTCGCTGTCGGTGGCTATGGAGGCGAAGGGCGCCGGCACCCGTGATCTGATGGAGCTCGCCCACGGCGACCGGATCACGGTGCTGGGGCCGCTCGGCCGCGGCTGGCGCTTCAGTGACTTCGACGCCGTGATCGCGGTGGGCGGGGGGACCGGCGTCTACGCCCTGCCGACCCTGCTGGAGGCAGCGCAGGCAGCACGCCAGAACACGATCTGTGTGCTCGGCTTCCGCGAGCGCAGCCGCCTGGTACTGGAGGACCGTTTCCGGGCGGCGGCGGATACGCTGCTGCTGGTCTCTGAACTGGGCGGGCTCGACGTTACGGGCAATGTACTCGACGGACTCCGGGCCCTCGACCCCAGGCTGCTCCAGCGCCATGCCCCCGAGCGTACGCTCGTCGCCTGCTGCGGCCCCGCCCCCATGATGCGGGCGGTGGCAGACTGGGCGGCCCAGCAGGGCTTCGCCTGTCAGGTATCGCTGGAGGAGCGCATGGCCTGCGGTTTTGGCGTCTGCCGCACCTGTGCCTGCCGCGTGCGCACAGACGACGGCTGGACCTACGAGCGTGTCTGCCATGAAGGTCCGGTCTTCGACGCCGCCGACGTCATCTGGGAGGAGGATGGTGATGCTTGCGAAGCCTGACCTCACGACCGCCGTCGCCGGCCTCACTCTGCCGAACCCGATCATCCCGGCGAGCGGCTGTGCCGGCTATGGGCGCGAGTTTGCCCGGCATTTCGAGCTTCGCCTTCTTGGCGGACTTGCCGCCAAGGCTCTGAGTCTGGAGCCGCGCCGCGGCAATCCGCCGCCGCGCGTGGCTGAGGCTGCGTCGGGCATGCTGAACGCCGTCGGCCTGCAGAATCCCGGCTGGGATCTCTGGGTCCGCGACGAGCTGCCCTGGATGCTGGAGCAGGGCGTCACCCTGATCCAGAACATTGTCGGCCACCAGGTGGATGACTATGTTGAGCTCGCCCGCCGCCTTGATACCACGGCGGTCGATGTGATTGAGATCAACCTCTCCTGCCCGAATGTCGCCGACGGCATGAGCTTCGGTGCCGAGCCCGCCGGAGTTGAGACGGTGACAGCCGCCGTCCGGGCAGTGACCAGCAAACCGCTCTGGGTCAAGCTGACCCCGCAGACTGCGAGCATCGCGGCAACTGCCGCCGCGGCCGCCCGCGCCGGCGCCGATGCCGTCAGCCTGATCAACACGATTCCCGCCATGGTGATTGACGTTGAGTCGCGCCGGCCGGTGCTGCGCAACAATACCGGCGGCCTTTCCGGCCCAGCCATACGCCCGGTTGCCCTGCGCATGGTAAATGAGGTCTATCGCAGCGTCGCCATTCCCATTGTCGGTATCGGCGGCATAGAGACCGTCGAAGATGTCGTCGCTTTCCTGCTCGCCGGCGCCTCCGCCGTCCAGATCGGCACCGCCGCCCTGATCCATCCCACACGCCCTGTCGATCTGGTCTCCGATCTGGCTGACTGGTGCCGGGATCACGGCGTTGCCCGTGTCAGCGACCTCATCGGCGCTCTGGAACTCTGGTGACGCCCGCCCGCTCTCTTCCCGATCCCGGACCCCTGCTTGACTGGTTCTCCGTTGCCGCGCGCGATCTGCCCTGGCGTGCCGCCGATCCCCTGACCGGGCGCCGCGATCCCTACCGCGTCTGGATCTCAGAGATCATGCTGCAGCAGACCCGGGCCGCCGCCGTGATTCCCTACTACGAGCGCTTTCTCGAGCGCTATCCCGACCTTGACAGCCTGGCTGCCGCTGAAGAAGACGAAGTTCTCAAACTCTGGGAGGGCCTCGGCTATTACAGCCGCGCCCGCAATCTCCTGGCCACAGCCCGCCAGGTCGCCATGCTTTCCGCCGACACCCGTCCCCGGACAGCGGCCGCCCTGCGCCTGCTGCCCGGTATCGGCCCGTATACGGCGGGCGCCATTGCCTCACTCAGCTACGACGAGGCTGCTCCGGCCGTCGACGGCAACGTCCTCCGTGTTCTCTGCCGCCTCCTCGACCAGGACTGGCAGCGCGGCGATCCTGCTGCGCTGCGACAGGCCGAATCGCTGCTGGACGCCTGGTACGCCGCCCATCCCGGCGCCTCGCCCGGCCGCCTCAACGAGGCCCTGATCGAACTCGGCGCCCGCCTCTGCCTGCCGCGCCGCCCGCTCTGTCCAGAGTGCCCGCTTGCCGCCGCCTGCGCCGCCCGTGCCAGCGGCCGAGCCCCTGAGCTGCCGCTGCCCCGCGCCCGGCGCTCCCGCCCGCTCGAGATCCTCGCCCCCCTCTTCATCCTCCACCGCGGTGACCTGCTCTGCCTGCGCCGTCCCCCGACCGGTCTCCTCGGCGGTCTCTGGCAGGTTCCCTTCGTCGACGGCCTGCTCCATCCCGGCCAGCGCACCGCCATAGAGGCCGCCCTCGAGCCGCTCTTCACCTCTGCCCGTTTTGTCTGGGAGCCTCTTGGCAGCCACCGCCATGTCTTCAGCCACCTCGAGTGGGAGCTCGGCGCCGAATCCCTCACGATCTCTAGTTCGTCCACCTCTCCAGATCCCGGGCAGCTCCTTGATTCTCTTGACGCTTTTCTCAGTACGCAAAGTCCGCCACCCACCACCGCCCTCTGGCTCAGCGCCACCGAGCGCCGTGACCTGGCCTTCCCAGCCGCCCTCCACGGCTTCCTCGACCGCCTCTGAGCACGACAGACCTGCGGTGGACGCTGCGGCTCGCCTCAGGCAGCAGCCTGGGGGTGGCAGAATTTCGAGTCGTGATTGATTCTGGCTGCAGCGGCTCGGAAACCTGCTTATTTGAGAGGCGCGTAGTTATCCAGTTTGGAGCGGTAGCCGAAACTCCGTAGATATAATCGTGCTGGTGCCTCGAAGCGAGACAGGAGCGGAAAGTCGTTCGCTCCTTTTGCTCAAGCTGGCGGTGCAGCACCGCCGCTTTGTGATCTCAAAGCGGCGGCAAACGAATTGATGAACAGCAGTTGTGCGGGCGACACTTGCTGCGGTGCCTCTAACGGGGCAGGAGCAGAAAAACTTGTCTACAGGTGGCCAAAAA